>PWSY01000021.1 GCA_003563055.1 Anaerolineaceae bacterium
AATCCCCATCCAGGCATACCAGGCTGGCGTTTGCATTTGAAAAGCAAATCGCCTGTGGCTGATACCTCTTGTGATGTGCCCATTGGAGCACCTCTTGGATACCCGCGATCCCTTTTTCAACAATCACCTCAGCATCCTGGACAGCGACCCCCCCTGGTCTCATCTCCATATCAACCTGGCTTTGTTTTTGATACAGGATTTGCAGAGCATCATTCACTAAACAGGCCCGGATGCTGCTCGTTCCTAAATCGACGCTGATCAAGCTTTTCTCGTTGACCTTCATTATTTGTCCTGGAATAACCCATTCAATAATCTGCAGTTAATTATAGCTCAGGAAGATCGCGAGCTATTTATTAACATCACCATGATCCCAATCACAATTTGCCTTACTCAATCTAGCAGGAATAGAAAACCTTGTGGGCGATAGGACATCCTCACAAAAACAACCCGATAAATGAATAACTGCTCTGGATTATCCAAAATCAAACAATATCCAACCAAAATCGTCTATTTACAAACAAATCTCAATCAACCTTCGTATCATCAATCCCATAAAATTAAGCAACTACTCAGGCTGCAGGGGAATCGGGGGGTGTGTGGCGGCGGAGTCGCCACACACCCCCCCACCTCCTCACCAGCAGGATTGGCTGAGTAAAAAAAAATTAAAACAAATTAAATCCAATTAGAAAAGGATCGGAGAAAACAATGACAACCTTAGATTTTTCAGGAAAAGTAGCCTTGGTAACTGGGGGTGCTGCGGGTATTGGTGAAGCGTGTGCCCTTACTTTTGCAGAACATGGCGCTAAGGTGTCCGTGGTAGACATCGATGAAGCGAAGGGCAACGATGTGGTTTCTGATATTCAACAAAACGGTGGTGAAGCTATCTTCTTAAAAGTGGATGTATCAGCACCAGAAGCAGTAAAGAAAATGGTCAAGGATACAGTTGATGCCTTTGACAGACTGGACTTTGCTGTCAATAATGCCGGTATGGGTGGCGAACAGTCATCAACAGATGAATATTCCATCGATGGCTGGCACCAGGTGATTGATGTCAACCTTAATGGGGTATTCTATTGCATGCGCTATCAGATCCCACAAATGCTCAAACAGGGTGGCGGCGCAATTGTTAATATGTCTTCCATTTTGGGAACAGATGCCTTTGAAAAAACCTCTGCATACACAGCATCTAAACATGGGGTCGTCGGTTTGACAAAAACAGCGGCTTTGGAGTTTGCCAAACAAGGGATCCGGATCAATGCAGTAGGGCCCGCCTTCATCAACACTGCCATGGTCACAGACGGGTTTGATGATGAAGCTCTGCAGCAAATTATGGCATTACACGCTATGGGACGGTTGGGTGAACCCCAAGAAGTTGCCGATTTAGTGGCCTTCCTCTGCTCAGACCTGGCATCTTTTATGACAGGCGCTTATTATCTTGTTGATGGTGGATACACCGCTGGGTAATCACTTGCCTGCCATCCGGCAATAGGCTGGAATCAATGGTTAATAATGAAACTAATCCTCGCTCAAACGTGGATTGAGGATTCGCTCCAGGGCGAACCCGAATAAAGAAAAACCCAATCCGGTAAGCAATAATAAAGCAATCGGCTGCAGCACCCAGAAACGCGAGGTATACAAGCCACCCCGCGTGGTTGCCTCAAAAATAACCGTCCCCCATGTGGGGTAAATCATCTTTATATTGAAGAAGCCCAGGGTCGCCTCAAGAAACACAAATGCCGGAATCAAAATCACCAACTGTGGGATCAACACCGGGATTAACCTTGGCACCATATACTTTGTAATGATACGGGTACTCTTCGTCCCGTATGCTCTGGCTGCTTCGATATAAGGCGCATCCTTTATCTGTAAAAAAGCGGCCCTAAAATTCTTGGTGGGCATCCCAAAGGCATTTAGGATCACAAACACGATCAGAATCGTCCATAGGTCAATGCCCAAAAATGCGTACGCCATAACAGCGATGGCCAAAACAGGCAAAATGAGGTTCATGTCAATCAGCCGCTGGACAAGGTTGTCGGCCCAACCGCCAAACCATACTCCCGTGGCAGCCAGAATCATCGAAATAATCGTTGTGGAAAGGGCTCCCCCTAAACCAATTAACAGTGCAAATGGCATCCCCCACAGGAGAGGCACCAATAAATCACGACGATAAAAATCCGTGCCAGCCAGGCCGTAAACCTGGCCCAGCAAAACAAACTCTGCCTCAATATCGGCATCTGGTTCAAATGTCAACCCATCCACCACAACTTCATAACCACCACGAACAATTTCTGGCTGGGTTGAGTCAGGGTCTGCAAACAATAGATAGTATGCGGGCATGTTGGTCAAATCAAACCAGGTCTCAAAATTGGGATACGCTGCCAGAACCCGCCTTAAAGAAATGCCATCATCAAAATCATAATAGGTGCTCGACCCAGCAGTTACATCTCGCAATGTAAATTCTCGCCCATCCGGTGTTCGCCATAAAACAGAAACAAAAGCCCGTTTCTCCTCGAACTGGCTCACGAAGTGAAGATAAACCTCGTTGGGGAATTCACCGTAGTCATAATCAAAGGTGAAGGTCAACAGGATTTGATCCATTTCCTCCGTCAATTGATTACGTTCACGGATGGCATCACCTTCTCTACTATTCAAGATGAGCGTTGAGAGAAGATTTTCCCTCCGAAACCAGTTGGTCCAGGATGGATTTGCTAAGCGCGGCATCCTCTGTAAACCACCCACATGTGACCGCTGCCAATCTTCGCCAATTTTTTCATAGGGCAGAAAAATCACGGCATATAGGGATCCAGCGATCAATATCAGGATGACAATAAACCCAATGATGGCAGAAGGATATCGAAGGATCTCGCCAACCACTCGCTTAAGGGCCTTCCAAAATCGGAATTTCGGTAAAACAGCTCTACGCGTTTGGTGATCATTATTAAACCAATGATTTTTCTTTGACCGATCGGGTTGAACTCGTCTCTGAGGGAGTGATTCCTCTTTATCCTTGGTTTTCTGAAACAATCCCCGAATTTGCGTGAAGTTGTTCCTCTTTCTCGGTTTAAGTTTCATAAAAGAATCTTTTTTCTCAAACCGGACTCGCGGGTCAACCAGTACATACACCAGGTCTAAAATGAAGATAATGGCACCCATCATATAAGCAAACATGACCACCAGCGAAACGGCAATGATCAAATCGCCCGGGTAGACAGACTCGCCCCACAGATTAGGCAATCCTCTGATGATATACAGGTAACCGATTCCAGGCCAGGAAAAGACCACTTCAAGCGCCATTGTCATTTGCCAGAAGCTGACAAACATCAACGAAAAACTGGTCAATACATAAGACAACGAGGGTTTGAGAATATAATCCTTTTTGATCTTTCGGTCGGGTAAACCGACCGCTTTCCCCAACTCAACATAATCTTCAGAAGAAAAAGTAATAAAAAAGGTACGCCAAGAATAAACCAGGTTGAAGATCAAACTGAGCACAATCGCTGCCACCGGCAATACCATGTGACGGGCCACGATCAGTATGTATCCCCAGGTCGTTTCAGGTGGCAGGGCGCCGATCATTCGACCAGCTGGTAAAATTCTTAATTGAAATGCAAAAATATCGATCAGGATAATGCCGATAACCCAGGCTGGGATGGACGACAGCGGCGCAAAAAAAGAAATAACTCGGTCAAACCAGGTTCCATAATTTCTAGCCAGAAATAGTGCCAATGGGAGACCGGCCAGAAACACAATAAGATAGGCTGTGCCTACCAGTAGAAGTGTATTAGGCAGATTTTCCAGGATGATATCATTAAGATTCACAGGCGCGTCTATTCTAAACAACCCAGTAAATGGACTTCTCTCGCCAAATCTGAGCCGTCCCCAATCGAACCTCAACGCATTCATCGTCCAATGCAGATGACGCTGGAAATAGGGCAATTCCAAGCCCATCTCCCCCCTGTATTCCGCTCGCAATTCTTCAATAGCCTGTTCTCTTTCTTCACCTGGCAAATTATTGACATCTGGGTTTTCTCGCAGGTATTGATTGATCATTAACTGGATATTGGCTTCCATCGTCGCATCCATCTGGGGGGGTGCTGTAGCCATTCCTAATACCATCGGTCGGTTCATGATCACGATCGTGATGAAAATCCCAATGAAAATCGTCAACCCAATCAGCAAAGCTTTTTTGCCCATATGCAATAAGCCACGAAACAGTCCGTGGTTTTTGATGCGCTCGATCCAGGTACGCGTTATCTTGTTTTGAGTCAGATGGTTGTTAGGATTCATTGGTTATTTTTCTTAGTATGTGACGATGAAATATCAATTTTATGGCCCCCGATAGGAAAACCTAAACCTATCAGTGGCCCCCCTGACATAAATTCCTCTAATATTACCACAATATTTTGATGCGGTTGAAATTCGATCACCAAAGCAATCGCAAAGTCGGACAGCATTAATACAATCACAAAATGAACTTTTTTGCATTCACTTTCGCCGTTTTTGGGTTAGCGTTCGTACCTCGCATTTTAATACCTTGTTATGACATTTTAAACGTCTGTCGGCGGGGTGAAAAACGCATCCCGCTACACATAACAAATTATGTTGGGGTCACATATGGCGATGATAATTTGACGATAACACACCTTCGCGAGAAAACTGTGTTTGCATAAAGTCTATTCAATCGGTGAAGCCTACGTGACAGAAGCTTCTAGATCTATCGGACAGACCCATTAGATGAGAAGGTGCAAACAGTTATGATAAAATTCATAGGATTCAACCTGGGACAATCATTATCCTGACAAAAAGGAACCTTAATGAATGAAACAATCATTATCCAAACACAGGGCTTAAGCAAGCAATTTAATCATATCACTGTCCTCAAAGACCTCGACCTGAACGTACCTAAAAATGCGATCTATGGGTTTTTAGGACCCAATGGTGCTGGAAAAACGACAGCCATTAAATTATTGCTGGGCCTTTTAAAACCAAGCGCCGGCAGTAGTTCAGTTTTTGGCCATGATATCACCCAAGAAAGCCTCGAAATTCGGTCACGAACTGGATACCTGCCCCAGGAGCCCCGGTTTTACGAGCACATGAGTGCCAGAGAAGTTTTGCGTTTCACCCTCCAGTTTTATTTTCAAGGTCCTGAAAAGGAAATCAGTCAACGCATCGAAGAAACGCTCATTATGGTTTCTTTGGCGGATAAAGCGGATCGCCCCATCAAAGGATTCTCTGGCGGGGAGCTGCAGCGGCTTGGGATCGCCCAGGCACAGGTCAACTTTCCGGATTTACTGATCCTGGATGAGCCAGCCGCCTCACTGGATCCTCTAGGAAGGCATGATGTGCTTCAAACGATGGCAAAATTACGCAAGCACACCACCATCTTTTATTCCACCCACATCCTGAGTGATGTCCAAAGGGTGAGTGATTCTGTGGCCATCCTGAACAAGGGAAAAATGGTTGCTCAGGGACCGATTGAATCACTCCTGGCTGGTGGTGATGGGACGATCTATAAGATCCAACTTAAACAATTACCCGATAATTTTGTAAACCAGATCGAATCCCTGCCCTATGTCCAATCAATCACCCCACTGACAGAGCAAGAGGACATTGTCACCTGGCATGTCGCTGTGAGCGATGACCAGATAGCAGAGACCCGGCTATTGCGTGACATACTGGTCGACCAGGTTATCGTCCAATCTTTTCAAAAACATCAGTATGAACTTGAAGATGT
>PWSY01000152.1 GCA_003563055.1 Anaerolineaceae bacterium
CATGCCTACCAATTGACAACCGCATGGCATCAACGCTGGCCGGAATTATAATGATGTTCTTCACTCAAAAAATTCATTAAAACCTTAATGGCTAAACATGACACTAAAGAAATCTAAAGAATTCAATACTCAAGCAAATATTATTTACTACCATGGTGATGTCAGGAATTTACTTCTAGACATTCCAGATCAATTTATTCAACTCATCGTCACATCCCCACCATATAACTTGGGTAAAGAATATGAAGAGAAACTTCATTTGGATTCATATCTTGAACAACAACAAGAAGTAATTACTGAGTGCGTTCGAGTACTTAAACCGGAAGGCAGTATTTGCTGGCAAGTTGGGAACTATGTGAATAATGGAGAAATCATCCCCCTCGACATACTATTATTTCCAATTTTTTCAGATTTAAGTCTTCATCTGCGAAACAGAATTGTTTGGCATTTTGGTCATGGTCTCCACGCAAAAAATCGATTTTCAGGCCGCTATGAAGTTTTATTATGGTTTACAAAAACCGATAACTATGTATTTAATCTTGACGCAGTACGTGTTCCACAAAAATATCCTAACAAGAAATACTACAAAGGACCCAAAAAAGGGACATTGTCCGGTAATCCGTTAGGCAAGAACCCTTCAGATATATGGAACATACCCAATGTTAAATCAAACCATGTTGAAAAAACAGATCACCCATGTCAGTTTCCAGTTGAATTAGTTGAACGATTGGTTTTATCATTATCAAATGAAGACGATTGGGTCTTTGATCCTTTTATGGGTGTTGCCACAACAGCTATTGCTAGTTTATTACATCATAGAAAAGCAATAGGAGCAGAGATAATCAAAGAATATGTTGATATTGGATGGGAAAGGGTTAATTTGGCTGAACAGGGAAAATTAAAGATACGGCCCATGGACAGGCCAGTATACGATCCAAATAATACTGATGGGTATATTCCTCCTAAAACAATTAATATCGATAATAATATTCCTTTGCCCCAACCAAGATTGTTCGAAAAAAAAGAAAAATATAATAAAAACAAAGGTTCATTAAAAAATGAAGATAATATATGAATATTCTCATCTTGGAGGTTCTGAAATCCTTCAGGTTAGGTATCCTGATATCAACCAACAAATTTATGATGTTGTAGCAAATGTCTCGGCAGAAAAGCTTAAGAAGAGTAAAGAAATCACCATGCCAGGGAAAATGCTTTATTCTCCAAAGAATATGAATGGGCAATTTAAGGAACTGTTCCATTCCTTAGATTTCGTTGAAATCAGAGATTATTACACCATTACAATACCAAATCACCCTGTATCAATTACTGGCTCATACAAACAAATTGATTTTGTTAAAGAAAAAGTGTTGGTTGAAGTTCAGTTTGGCAAATATGCTTTTATGTTTTATGATATGGCAAAATTTCAATATTTCTTTAATGAGAACAAGGCGGATGTCGGTTTGGAAATTGTTCCTTGCCACAACCTGAAAAACCAGATGTCAACTGGTGTTTCCTATGGCGAACAACTGGTTTATGATATCGAACGTTTAAAGCGTCACTTTCCTGCTGTACCAGTGAAAATTATTCTCATTAATGCTGAAGATAATACTTGATAGGGGAGAAAACAAATCATAATGACATCCTGCTAATTCAAAAGGAGATCCACCCATGACAAAACCAATTAAAATCGTCATCCCAATGGCCGGTTACGGCAGCCGACTGCGCCCCCTCACCTGGAGCAAACCAAAACCATTGGTGCCCCTGGCCGGCAAGACGGTCCTCGACTATGTTCTGAGCATGTTCCTCACTGCGCCTAATTTTGACACTGCAGAATTCGTCTTCATCCTCGGCCCCACAATGGGAGAACAAATCCAGGAACATACCGCCAAACACTATCCCACCTGGCATGTGGATTACGCCGTTCAGCCCGAGATGAAAGGCCAGTCCGATGCTTACTGGCAAGCCAGAGAATACCTGCACGGCCCCATGCTGATGGCCTTTTCAGACACCCTGATTGAAAATGACTTCTCCTTTTTAGCTGAAGAAGAAGCCGATGCCATTGCCTGGGTTAAACCGGTGCCCGACCCGCGCCGTTTTGGTGTGGCAGAGGTGGACAACGCTGGTTGGGTGACACGGTTGATCGAAAAACCTGAAGACCTCACCAACAACCTGGCCGTGGTTGGCTGCTATTACTTCAAAGAAGCAGAAGCATTAATTTCCGCCATTGAAGAACAAATCAGGCGGGATGTTTCTCTAAAAGGAGAATACTACCTGGTGGATGCGGTCAACATTCTTCTCGAACGCGGTCTCAAGATGCGCGTCGAGAAAGTCGACGTATGGCTGGATGCCGGAACAACTCAAGCCCTTCTGGAAACAAACCAGTACCTGCTTGACAACGGTCGCGACAACAGCCAGCATGTCAAGGACACAGATAATTCAGTCATCATCCCACCGGTTAACATCCATCCCGGTGCAAAGGTAAGCGAGTCGATTATCGGCCCACATGTCTCCCTGGGAGAAGGGGCCGAGATAATCGGCAGCATCTTGAAAAATTCGATCGTCGGATCGGGAACACAAATCACCAACAGCCAGTTAGAGACCTCACTGGTTGGGCACAATGTAAACATTGTTGGTCAATCCGGCCAATTAAACCTGGGCGACGATTCCAGGGCAGTGAGATGACAGAAAAAGTTACGTGTTACGCAGGAAGCGCTTATCCAGAAAGCCCACGTTCCTTTGTGTGGAAAGACCAGAGGTACGTGGTGGACCGAATCATCACCCGTCGCCGCGAGCCACACGGGGTCGGCTTCCTGGTGCAGTGCTCACCCGGGCACGCGTTGTTTGATTTGTTTTACCTGACTGAAGAAGAAAAATGGCATATTAAACCCGAGTATCACGGTATGAAAACAGCAACCCACCCACATTTTCAAGGAGATTTAATGCCCAAAAACTATTTATCCAAAACCGTAAATGCACTCAAACCCTCTGGAATCCGCAAGTTTTTTGATATCGCCGCGACCATGGACGATATCATTTCCCTGGGGATTGGCGAACCAGACTTCACCACACCCCAACCAATCATCGATGCGGGCATCCGATCCCTGCAAGATGGTGAGACCCATTACACGTCAAACTTTGGCATCCTGGAATTACGCCAGGCAATTGCGGCCCATTTGGAAAAACTGTATCAGGTTAGCTACAACCCGGCGGATGAGATCATCATCACTGTCGGTGTTTCTGAGGCGCTGTACCTGGCTTTCTCTGCCCTGCTTGATCCGGGCGATGAGGTCATTATCCCGACTCCCTGCTTTGTTTCCTACCAGGCTGAAGTCGCCTTGGCAGGCGGCATACCGGTTGAAATCGTCACCACCATGGAAGATCATTTTCAACCCAATCCAGCAGTGATCGAAAAGGCGATCACACCCAAGACAAAAGCCATCCTGCTGGGTTATCCCAACAACCCCACGGGGGCAGTCGCCAATCGCGAAACCCTGCAAAAAATCGCTGAACTTGCTGAAAAACACGACCTGATCATCGTATCCGATGAAATTTATGATCGGTTGGTTTATGATCATGCCCATGTGTGTTTTCCCTCGCTGCCAGGCATGCAGGAACGAACCATTTTACTGGGCGGATTTTCGAAGAATTACGCCATGACCGGTTGGCGGATTGGCTATGCAACCGGGCCAGCTGACCTGATCAAAGGGCTGGTGCGGATCCATCAGTATAGTGTCATGTCCGCGCCAACCATCTCGCAATATGCCGCCATTGAGGCACTCAAAATTGGCGAACCTTACGTAGAGCAGATGCGCAGTGAGTATGACCGGCGGCGGAAACTGATTCATCAAGGGATGAATGATCTGGACTTGCCCACCTTTGAACCCCATGGCGCTTTTTATGTCTTTCCCAATATCCAAAACACCGGGATGGACGATGAAACCTTCTCTGAAAAGCTTCTGATGGAAGAAAAAGTCGCTGTCGTGCCCGGCTCTTCTTTCGGTGATGCAGGCATTGGCTTTGTCCGCTGCTCTTATGCAACACAATATGACTTAATTGAAAAAGCATTGGAAAAGATTGGGTCTTTTTTAAAAAAAATCTGAGTAACTAATCAGGCAGCCCTACTTCTGAAGGGAGGGGGGTGTGGTGTGGCGGCTTCGCCGCCACACCACACCCCCCTATTCCCTCACATGCTGAGTAGTTACAAATCTGAGCTGAAATAAATTTTCGGCTCTGTGCACAAAGGTGGATTAGTTTCATGAAGCCTGGTTACATGGCAGATATCGGCCTGGAAATCCATGCCGAACTCCAAACACAATCTAAAATGTTCTGTGCCTGCCCGGTGGTTGACCTGACTCAGGCACCCCCAAACACAGCCGTCTGCCCGGTGTGTGCCGGATTGCCCGGGGCGCTTCCAGTGATCAACCGGCGAGCCATTGACTATGCGCTGCGGGTGGCACTGGCATTGGAGTGCACCATTTTAGAGACCAGCCTATTTGCGCGCAAAAACTATTTCTATCCCGACCTTCCTAAAGGCTACCAAATCTCGCAATATGAGCACCCCCTGGCTCAGAATGGTAAATTACCTGTTCGTACAGATGAGGGCTGGTTGGATATTCGCATCAGGCGCGTCCATTTGGAGGAGGACACGGCTAAGTTATCTCATATGCAGGCTGATGCGTCTGACAGCCACTCCCTGGTAGACCTGAATCGGGCAGGGATCCCCCTTTTGGAAATCGTGTCAGAACCGGATATGCATACAATTGAGCAAGTGCGTGCCTACACCCGCGCCCAGCGTACGCTGCTTCAATACCTTGGGGTCAACTCCGGTGACCTTGAAAAAGGCGTGATCCGCTTTGAGGCCAATGTTTCCGTCAGGCCATTTGGCAGTAAGAAGCTGGGAACACGTGTTGAAATCAAAAACCTGAACAGCTTTCGAACGATGACAGATGCCATTGCGTTTGAACTGGAAAGACAAACCTCTGAGCTTGATCAGGGACGATCTATAACCCAGGCAACATTAGGTTGGGATGAGGTCAACCAGGTGACTGTCGCCCAGCGGAACAAAGAAGAAGCCCACGACTACCGCTACTTCCCAGAGCCAGACCTGCCCCCATTGACGATCACCCAGACGCAGATATCGGCCGCACTGGCTGACCTGCCAGAGCGACCTGATCGCCGCTTTCGGCGATATGTATCAGATTTTGGTCTGGGTGCCTACCAGGCTGACTTGCTGACAGGGGATAAAACTATTGCTGACTTCTTCGAAGCCACTCTTTCTTCTATGCCACAACCCGACCCGACCCTCGTTGCAAATTGGATTTTGGGTGATCTTTTTGCACTGATGAACGCCAGCAGCCAGAGGATAAACGACATTCGGCTATCACCTCGAGCATTGGCCAGTTTGATAAACCTGCTGCAGAAAGACAGAATCAACAATGCCACAGCCAAATCAGTCCTATCAAAAAGTTTTACCAGTGGAGACGATCCATTAAAAATCATCCAGGATAACAGCCTGGAACAGGTATCCGACCAGAAAGCTTTAACCGAAATTATAAAAAACCTTTTAAGCGCCCATCCACAGGAAGTCAAGGCCTATCGAAACGGCAAAACGCAGCTCAGGCAATGGTTCTTCGGCCAGGTCATGCAGCAAACCAGCAGCCAGGCCAACCCGGCTGTGATCCAGGAACTGCTTGACAAACATCTATAGCAAACAC
>PWSY01000244.1 GCA_003563055.1 Anaerolineaceae bacterium
ATGGCCTGTGGGAAAACAAATCAAGATAAGCTTGACCCGTTAACCGCCTGGGAGCTGGCCGCCATCAATCTTTTACTGGCCGTGAAGCCTACAGCCGATTTTGATATCACTGCCAGCAAGGAGAACATGTTGTCATTGATGGAATCCCTGGATTGTGGTGAACTGGACCCTGCCCTTTCAGACTCAGGGTTCATTGGAAAAACCGAAGCGCTTCTTCTGGCACAGTTACGCGGTGAATGTATAACAGTGAGTGACCCAACCACCTTCGCAGCGCGGCGAGAAATCTTTGCTGCCGCGCAAGTGATCTATCACTGGGCAGTGGCGCAAAACCTCTGGAAAATGCATCCAGAAATCGAAAAAAGCATCAATGGGGACCAATGAACCTCCCGGAACTTATTCCTGCTGAATTCATCAAACGCGATAACCGTTTTCGCGCAGGCGTGCGGTTGGCAGATGGGGATTTAGCCACTGCCCATGTTCCCACCACCGGGCGCTTGACCGGTGTGCTGAAACCGGGCTGCCGAGTCTGGCTGGAACCAGCGGGCGAAAGTCGGCGAAAAACACCTTATTCCCTGGTTCTGTCGGAGCTTGAAACGGGTAGCCTGTGTTCCGTGAAAGCCACCCTGGCCAATAGGCTTTTTGAAGAGGCCCTTCAGCACAGGGCTCTGGAGGCCTTCAAGAACTATGATCGTGTTGAACATGAGGTGCCCATCGGGCACAGCCGCCTGGATTTTCGGTTGGCAAATCGTGAGCATGTTTGCTGGGTGGAAGTTAAGTCCGTAACCTATGCCGAGGACGGTATGGGTAAGTTCCCTGACGCACCCACAGCGCGCGGTTCCAAACATTTGGAGGAACTGGGTCAATTAGCTGCTCTGGGAGAACAGGCATGTGTGGTGTTCGTTGCTCAAAGGCCGGATGTGCTGTCCTTCACACCTTTTACAGATATCGACCCCCTGTTTACAGATACCCTCCGCCATGTATGTGCCGGAGGGGTTGCGGCTCATGCGTATCGTTGTGAGGTAAGTATTTACCAGATCAATATCGCAGAAGAGATCCCGGTAATTCTATAAAAATCGAGGCCTTCTTGACGGGAATCGCCAAAATAAGTTATATTTAACTGTAACAATTGTTCTATAATCAGGATTATGATGTCATTTATCAATCAAATTATATTGGGTGACTGTGAGAATGTTTTAAATTCTTTGCCGGAAAACTGCGTGGATTTAATCGTTACTTCGCCTCCTTATGCTGATCAACGAAAAAACACTTATGGTGGGATTAAGCCTGATGAATATATTGACTGGTTTTTACCCAAAGCCCAAGCATTTTACCGGGTTCTAAAACCAAAAGGCACCTTTATTTTAAATATCAAAGAGCGTGTTGTGAATGGGGAACGGCACACTTACGTCATTGAGCTAATTCTGGCAATGAGAAGTCAGGGATGGCTGTGGACCGAGGAATTTATCTGGCATAAGAAAAATTCTTTTCCTGGAAAATGGCCCAATCGGTTCAGGGATAATTGGGAGCGCTTGCTTCAATTTAACAAACAGAAGAAGTTTAAAATGTATCAGGAAGCCGTCATGGTACCTGTCGGTGATTGGGCAAAAGACCGACTTGCCAAGCTGAGTGCTACGGACAGAGTTCGGGATGAATCGAAAGTCGGCAGCGGATTTGGTAAAAACATCAGTCATTGGGTAAATAGAAAGAAGGTTTATCCAACCAATGTTTTACATATGGCAACAGAATGTGCCAACCAAAATCACAGCGCCGTGTTTCCTGTCGATTTGCCATCCTGGTTTATTAAGTTGTTTACTGAACCAAATGATGTTGTTCTTGATCCATTTATTGGTTCTGGAACAACAGCCGTGGCAGCACTTCAGTTGGGCAGGCGATATGTTGGGATCGATACCGAAGCAGAATACGTGGATTTATGTAAAGAAAGGCTCTCAGACCTTCAGATTCAATTGCCTATCGTTGCGGAAAAAAAATCAGGAATATAATCCGGACTGATTTGAGGGAAAATGGGAAATTTAGATTTTGAATCATTATGTGAATTTGTTAATGACAATATTGTGTATTTCCATCAACGAAGAATTAAATCTTTGGAAGAACTTGATCTAAACAAATTATTAAGGAAAAACCCATATCTTTTTAAAGCAAAAAATATCAATACAGCCAACGAATTAATTATAGGCTTACTGGATGCTTTCCTTTCATCTTCAGAAGAAAAAATGTTTGGTGATTTTCTTGAGGAATTAGCGATATTCATAGCCAGTAAAACTTATAATGGTCATAAGTCTACCGCGCCAGGTGTCGATCTGGAATTTTTTACGAACGACATTCACTATATAGTCTCGATAAAATCGGGTGTGAATTGGGGAAACAGCTCTCAACACTTAAAATTGAGAGAGGATCTAACAAACGCGGTAAAAAGAATAAAACAATCTCATCATGCCCAAAATGTCCAAGCTGTACTTGGAATCTGTTATGGAAAAACTCGGACAAGTTATCTTCATGGCTATATAAAGGTGGTTGGACAAAATTTTTGGTATTTAATTAGCGGTGACCAAGAATTATATAAAGTTATTGTTGAACCTATTGGATACCGAGCAAAAGAGCATAATGATGCTTTCATTAGAGAGAAAAGTCGGGTAGTAAATCGTTTTTCTAAGTTATTTTTAGAGTCTTATTGTAATGAAAAGGCGACATCGATTGGGATAAATTGGTTAATTTCAACAGTGGCAATTTTGACCTGAACCGATTCTGGAATAGACCAGCGTAGCCCGGTTGTTTTTTGTGCTCATTGAAAACCTTCTGGTCGTTATTATAAAACACGATTATCATTAAGCAGTTTGTATCTTTAATCCCTAATAAAAACAAACGGGATTCAACCTGGAAAAAAGGAGTCGCAGTATGAAAATCCTGATCATCGGAGGGACGGGCTTGATCAGCACGTCCATCAGCAGACAATTATTAGAGGCCGGTCATGACCTGACCCTGTATAACCGGGGTGAAACCGAGGCACGTCTGCCTGAGGGGCACCAGGTGATCAAAGGCGACCGGAATGAGCTTAAATCTTTTGAAAACCAAATGCAGAATGCCGGGCATTTTGATTGTGTCATTGATATGGTTTGTTACCGTCCAGAACATGCTGAAAGTGATATCCGGGCGTTTAAAGGCCGGATTGGGCAACTGATCTTTTGCAGTACAGTCGATGTCTACACCAAACCACCGGCGACTTTCCCGATCGAAGAAACCCACGAGCGGCAAGCCCTTTCGGATTATGGGCGAAACAAAGCCCTGTGTGAAGACCTGTTTATGGCTGCCCACTCGGATGGGGTATTCCCGGTCACCTCACTGCGGCCGGCATCAACCTATGGTGAGGGGGGCAATATCATCCATACCTTTGGGTGGGGAAGTTTTTTCCTCGACCGCCTTCGTAAAGGACACCCCGTTATTGTCCACGGTGATGGGGAATCTCTATGGGTTTCCTGCCATATTGATGATGTTGCCCGAGCTTTTGTCAACACCATTGGCAACCAGCGGGCTTTTGGCAAAAGCTATCATCTCACTGGTGACGTGTGGCAGACCTGGAACCAGTACCACGATCGCCTGGCAGAAGCCATTGGGGCGCCCAAACCAACATTGGTGCATATTCCCTCGGATTTGCTGGTGCGTGCCTCTCCGGAAAACACCATGGTAACTTACCTGAATTTCCAATACACCAATATTTTTGACAACACTGCAGCCAAAACCGACCTTGACTTTGCATGTACCATTAATTGGCCAACTGGTGCTAAACGCACCTATGATTGGCTGGTTGCCCATGACCGGATTGAAGATTGGCAGAACTACCCGTTCTATGATCGGCTTATTGAAAGCTTCAAGAAAAAGAGCAATGAGCTGGTTGTTGAGCTGGCCAACCTGGGAAAATGCTGATTCGCGGTTGATCAGGACCTCAGCAGACAATAGCAAAGTTCAGGGATAAATTTTTCTCTCCGCTTACCCTCTCTGCTTACTATGAAACAGTCGCCCGTGATTGGCAATAATTCAGTCTGATTTGTTCGTCATTCCATGATACACTACCACTCC
Organism: Anaerolineaceae bacterium; assembly: GCA_003563055.1. Classification (GTDB taxonomy): domain Bacteria; phylum Chloroflexota; class Anaerolineae; order Anaerolineales; family Anaerolineaceae; genus Brevifilum. The sequence goes on from PWSY01000244.1 coordinate 4,093, forward strand.
CATGAATGAAAAAGCGCTTGAAATTCTTGAATATCATAAGATTATTGACCGGCTGGCCGCCTATGCTGGTTTCAGCGCTTCGGCTGAGCTGGCCCGCCAATTACGACCTACATCCGACCTGTCAGAAGCCCGTGTGCGGCAAACCGCCACCCGAGAAGCACGGTTTATTTTAAGTTTAGACGCGGGTGTGACTTTTCATAATGCACAGGACATCCGACCTTTTGTCGGGCTGGCCCGTCGGGACGGCGTATTGGAAACAGGCCACCTGCTGGCTGTTAAGAACACCTTGATCGTCTCACGAGTAGTACGGCGCACCCTCACAAACCTGGCTGAAGAAACCCCACACCTCTCTGGCCTTTGTGAAGGCTTACCGGTTGGTTTAGGCCTGGTGGACCGGATCAGCAAGACAATTTCAGATCGCGGCGAAGTCGTTGATTCCGCTTCGGAAAAACTCTCAGAGATTCGGCGTGAGATGAAAATAACCTATGAACGGATGATGTCACGCTTGCAACGGTTTATCTCCGAATCCAGCACTGCACATATGCTCCAGGAACCGATCATCACCCAGCGCAGTGGGCGTAATGTCATTCCTTTGCGCGCAGAGTTCAAAGGGCGGATCAAGGCAGTGATCCATGACCAATCAGCATCAGGGGCGACGCTTTTCATCGAACCCCTGGCCGTTGTGGAATGGAACAACCGCTACCGCGAGCTTGAATTGGAAGAGCGGGATGAGGTGCGGCGAATCCTGGCTGAACTCAGCCGGGCCGTGGCAGAACACGCTGCCACTCTGAACAAAATGGTCGAAGTCATGGCGACATTGGACCTGGCGTTTATGTGTGCAGGTTATGCAGAAGATCTTGAGGCAACAGCCCCCATACTGAGCCCCTTCCGAGAGGATAGGAAGGGGAAACATCCTGGCAGCACAATCCGGCTTTATAAGGCCCGGCATCCATTACTGGACCCTAAAACGGTTGTGCCGATTGATGTGGGCCTGGATGATGACCCCTATGCCCTGGTTATCACAGGCCCCAATACAGGCGGCAAAACGGTCACATTGAAGACGGTTGGCCTGCTGGTTTTAATGGCCCAGTCCGGGATGCAGATACCGGTTCAATCGGGTTCAATTTTATCCGTGTTTACAAATGTTTTTGCAGATATCGGCGATGAACAGTCGATTGAACAATCCCTCTCCACATTCTCCGGTCATGTGACCAATATAGTGGATATTCTCGAGCATGCCAATGCTCGCTCATTGGTTTTGCTGGATGAATTAGGCGCGGGCACCGATCCCCAGGAAGGCTCAGCACTGGCCCGCGCTGTCATGACTCATTTATTGGAGGGGCGTATCACCAGCATGATCGCCACCCACTACCCGGAGCTGAAGGCATACGCACACACCACCCCGGGTGTTTTGAATGCCAGTGTTGAGTTCAGCCTGAAAACCCTGCAGCCGACATATCACCTGACAATTGGCTTGCCAGGGCGTTCCAATGCATTAGCCATCGCCGAACGCCTGGGGCTGAGTGAGGCCATCATTACAGCAGCCCGTGATGAAATCAACCCCCTGGACCTGCGAGCAGAAGATCTGCTGGATG
>PWSY01000230.1 GCA_003563055.1 Anaerolineaceae bacterium
AAGCCAATGTCCGCATTGGAGGGGGCCGCCGGACAATATTTACCGTAGCTGACAAAACGCATGATCTTGTCAAAGGGGGTGTCCAACGAAAGCCACTTGATTGGCCAACTTTTTGGCGTGAGGCGGAAATTTTCCCACTGGTAAAATGGCATTCACGGTTCTTGGGCTGGTTGTCATTTGCTGTTTTCCATCCAATTAAGGCTTTTAATGAAATTAAGGGCTGGATGGCGTATAAGTTTAATCGATTGTAGTTAAAGAGAGTCTGTTACTTAAGTCAGGATATGTATGCCCCGAATCGGAATTAACCCCTCTCGAAATCAGAGGCTTGATTTTAAACCAGCCCGGACCACGGTGGCAGTGCTGGTGTACGCCCCACATCAAGCCGGCTATTTTCAGAATCGGTTGGATGTTACCAGGATGACCATTGAGAGTATCCTGTCCAATACGGATGAGCCCTTTGATCTGTTGGTTTTTGATAATGGCAGTTGCCAGGAAATGGTGGCATATTTACAATCACTTTATGAGCGTGGGTCAATCGATTATTTAATATTATCTAATCGCAATATTGGCAAACTCAATGCGCTTAAGATGATCTTTGATCTTGCACCCGGTGAGATTGTCGCCTATACGGATGATGATGTATTTCACCTGCCCGGCTGGTTAAGCGCCCATCTGGAAATCATTGATACCTTTCCCGGTGTCGGTGCTGTCACGGGTTTTTACATACGACAGCGTGTCGCAATGAGCTCAGAAAGCACCCTCGCCTTTGTTAACCAGCCTGGTATGGAAACTGAACGCGGCCTGTTGATGCCCAGGAAATGGGAAGAAGAGTATATTGACAACAGTGGGCGCACCTGGGAACAGTATCAGTCTGAGGTTGAAGGCATTGAGGACATCATTGTCAAATACCAGGGTCTTGAAGCTTGGGTTTCCGCCCATCACTTCCAGGTAGTCAGCCCCAAGGCGGTACTTCTTGAAGTTCTGGCAGAGATGATGCCCGATGGGTGGTCTGATCAAATCATGGGTCGCATGGTCGAGATGGATGACCTGATGGATGCAAAGGGCTACCTTCGTTTTTGCACCCGGAAACAAACAGTGCGGCTGATGGGCAACGCGATTTCAGAAGAAGTGGCTGAATTGGCTCGGAAATCGGGGTTGAAGGCAAGGGCTGTCAGTGTGGAAAGGACATCAGGTGGATTGATGCGGCGTTTATCACAGGTGCGATGGGTGCGTTACTTGTTGCAGGGAATCGTTAACCGGATTTATAAGTGGTTGAACTGACCCTGATGGATCATAGAGATCCTCAGGTTTGTTTTCAAAATTGGGGCTATGCGCTCCTTTGAGACTGGATAGGATGAATTCGTGAAGATATTAATTGCAGGTTTGGGATCTATCGGCAGAAGGCATCTGCGAAACCTGGTGGCATTGGGACAGCAGGATATTTTACTTTACCGCACTAACAACAGCACATTGCCTGAAGATGAACTGAGCTCTTTCCCGGTTGAGACTGATATTGATGCTGCCCTGGCCCATCGGCCGGATGCGGTAGTGGTTTCTAACCCAACAGCTTTACATTTAGCGGTCGCGCTTCCAGCGGTGAAAGCAGGTTGTCATTTGTTTTTAGAGAAACCCGTCGCAGCGCAGCTCGATTCGCAGGTAAAGCAGTTGCTTCAACTGGCACATCAATCAGACATTAAATCTCTGGTTGGGTTCCAGTTCCGTTTCCATCCAGTTCTGCAACAAATTCATGCTTTGATGACTTCCGGGGAGGTCGGTCGGCCTTATTCCTTTCGGGTGCATTGGGGTGAGTACCTGCCAGGCTGGCATCCTTGGGAGGATTATCGAAACAGCTATGCCGCCAGAAAAGATCTAGGTGGGGGTGTTGTCCACACACTCTGTCATCCCCTGGATTATGCCCGCTGGTTATTCGGTGAAGTGGTCTCACTCAAGGCAACGGTCGATCATCTTTCGGCCTTAGAACTGGATGTGGATGATATGGCTGAGATAACGCTAAAATTTCAAGGGGGGTGTATTGGCTCAATTCATTTGGATTACTATCAGCGGCCACCTGCCCATTGGATGGAAATCAATTGCGAGAAGGGGCATATTCGCTGGGACAATGATGCTGGTTCTGCGAAAATCTATTACTCGGACCATGACCGTTGGGACGTAGTCAATCCGCGGCAGAATTTTGAACGAAATGATTTATTTTTAGAAGAAATGCGCCATTTCATAAGGCTTATTGAGGGGAAGGAAACCTCTCGCTGTACCCTTCAAGATGGGATCCGAGCGCTTGAAATCGCTCAGGCAATCCATGCCTCATCAGATCTTGGTTCTGAGGTGTTGCCCTAAATGAGTGAGACTCTATTGCAATTGTTTCCTCTGACCGTTCTGTTCATGGATTTAGGCTGACTGGTATAATATCAACTTGTTAAAGAAGAATATTAAAGGAAAAAATATGGCACATGTGATGGAAAAGTTTTCTTTAGATGGGCAGACTGCTCTGGTGACAGGGGGGGCTGGCCTTTTAGGTAAGCAATTCACCCGTACGCTGGGTGAGGCTGGTGCGAAGGTGGTTGTGGCAGACATTAATTTCGACGGTGCATTCGATCACTCAATGAAACTCAGAGAAGCAGGTATCCCTGCGATCGCAGTTCGGGTCGATGTTACCAACCCGGGATCGGTCCAGGCAATGGTAGATCATACCATCGCTGAATTTGGGAGCCTGGACATCCTGGTCACCAGTGCTGCCTTAGATCCAAAGTTTGACCCCGATCACTTGCAGGAACAGTCTGCCAATGCTTTTGAAACTTATCCATTGGCGGCATGGCAAGAGGGTATGAGTGTTAATTTGACAGGCTCCTTTCTTGCCAGCCAGGCAGCAGCTGCTCATATGGTCCAACAGGGTCATGGGGTGATCATTTTTATTTCCTCGGTTTATGGGATGGTTGGGCCTGACCAGAGCATTTATCCAGTGGTCGATGGGAAGCAGCAATTCAAGCCTGTGACCTATGCGGTCTCCAAAGCCGGGATAATCGGCCTGACCCATCACCTGGCTGCTTATTATGCTGGAACGGATATCCGCATTAATGCCATTTCACCCGGTGGTGTTTATGACAATCATAATGAAGAATTTACCCAGAAATATGGTCAAAAAGTGATGATGGGTCGCATGGCAGCCGTTGATGAAATTAATGGTGCGCTGCTTTATCTTGCTTCGGACGCATCAACGTTTGTGACCGGCACAAACATGGTGGTTGATGGAGGATATACGGCATGGTAACAGGCATGGAAGTCCTGGCAGTCATTCCTGCACGCGGTGGCTCCAAAGGGATTCCCCGAAAAAATATCCAGGATTTTGCCGGATTCCCGCTGATTGCCTACAGTATTGTGGCTGGGCTGCGTTCGGAAATGGTGAGCAGGGTGATTGTGTCTACAGACGATGAAGAGATTGCTGCCATCGCCAGGGATTGGGGAGCTGAAACACCTTTTTTACGCCCGGAACAATACGCATTGGATCAATCACCTGATTATCCTGTCCTGAAACATTGTTTGGATTGGCTCTCAGAAAATGAAGCTTATCATCCAGACGCAGTGGTTTGGCTGCGTCCGACTTCACCGATTCGACCAGAGTCCTGTGTTGATCAGGCGATTAAGCTCTTATTGGATCACCCGGAAGCGGATAGTGTAAGAGGGGTGATTGCTGCCAGGCAGAATCCCTTTAAAATGTGGACGATTGATAAAGATTCTGGGCTAATGAAGTCTTTGATCCCCGTTGAGGGGATTAAAGAGCCCTATAACGCGCCTCGTCAAGTTCTGCCAGATGTATACTGGCAGACAGGCCACATTGACGCGATATGGAGCAAAGTTGTTTCTGATAAGAAATCGGTTACGGGTGATTTGATTTTGCCTTTGTTAATTGATCCACGTTATACTGTTGATATTGATATTCCGGCTGATTGGAAAGATGCTGAACGAAGGCTTCAGAGTGAAGAGCTGGAAATTGTTGACCCAGCCAGTCAAAGACGCCGTTTTCCAGATCAGATTAAGTTGCTTGTTTTAGATTTTGATGGCGTAATAACAGATAACCGGGTTTATGTGGATGAGATGGGGGTCGAATCAATATCGGCGGATCGGTCTGATAGTTTGGGTCTGGAAACACTGCACGAAAGAACCAGCATTGAGGTGATGGTGCTTTCGAGGGAGACGAACCCCGTGGTTGCAGCAAGATGTAAAAAACTGAACTTGCCAGTATTACAGGCAATAGAGGATAAGGACCGGGCGATTAGAGAGGTACTCGCACAAAAACACCTCCATCCTTCACAAGTGGTTTTTATGGGAAATGACACCAATGATCTGGTGGTCTTTCCCGAAGTTGGGTTTGCTGTCGCACCAGCAGATGCCCATAAAGAAGTCCGTCGACGGGCAGATCTGGTGCTATCATGTGCGGGTGGAAGAGGCGCAGTGCGCGAACTCTGTGACATGATTTTGGGCCTTTAGGTTAGGCACATCTCCTGGTTGTCTTTAACAGGAAAACGTGGAAGAAGAAATATTTCCCTGGACCGATCCGTATCTTCTTGGGCGTTCAAATATTTCTTGTAAAAGATTCTGCTCAGTAAAAAAGGTAAAATGAGAGAGCGTATTTCACGGTTTTATTGTGTAATGGCGCAATGCAGTTCTATTAAGGAGTAAAAATGACACGAGCGCTAAAACTTGGCAAGCGCCTGATAGGGGATGATCATCCTGCATATATCATCGCAGAAATTGGTATCAACCATAATGGCAGCGTCGCAATTGCCAAAGAATTGATCAAATCAGCAGCCGATGCAGGGGTGGATGCTGTTAAATTCCAAAAGCGGACGCCTGAGCTCTGTGTTCCAGAGCACCAAAAGAATCAAATGCGTGACACCCCATGGGGTTACATTTCGTACCTGGACTATAGGCACAAAGTGGAATTTGACCAGGAACAATATGCACAGCTTGACTCATTCTGTAAATCACAAAATATTGATTGGATGGCAAGCTCGTGGGATATTGAATCCCTCAAATTCATTGATTCATTCAATCCTCCAGCGCACAAAGTCCCCTCTGCCTTGTTAACCGATCGTCAGTTGTTGCGGGCCATCGCCGAAACAGGCCGGACGGCGATCCTGTCCACGGGGATGTCCACTATGGCGGAAATTGAGAAAGCCGTATCGATCCTGGGTCAGGACAACCTCGTAATTTGCCATACAACCAGCAGTTATCCCTGTCCGCCAGAAGAGCTAAATTTGCGGATGATTCAAACACTCAAAGAGGCTTATCAATGTCCGATTGGATATTCTGGCCATGAAGTGGGTTTGATCCCAACAGCGGTAGCTGTTGCGATGGGCGCCTGTCTGGTGGAACGTCACATGACTTTAGATCGTTCGATGTGGGGATCTGACCAGGCCGCTTCGGTTGAACCGCAAGGCATGCGGACGTTAGTGAAATATGTTCGGGTAACCGAAAAAGCCCTGGGCGATGGGGAGAAGAAGGTCTATGATAGTGAACAATCATCCATCAAGAAACTAAGGCGCTATAGCGAATAAGAGCATAAACCCTATGAATTTTATTCAACAAGCCAGGATTCGTCATCGAGATCGTAATCTCAGGCAAAAAAACAATCGACGTATTCAGGATATGGCCATGCGTGTGGCA
>PWSY01000020.1 GCA_003563055.1 Anaerolineaceae bacterium
CCGGGTCCCCATAATACCAGGCGAATTTATGGGTTGACGAGGCTGCAAGGACGGAGGTGACGGTTTTCCCGACGAGCGCTTCGGTGATTTGCCTTGCTAATGTGATTGATTCAGGTAATTCGAGCATTGCCACCTTCCTTTAATAGCATAAATGACAAAAGCAATCTGGTTTTTTTTACACCTTTTGTGCAGACCGCAGACACTTCTTCTCTGAAGTAAAGACTCACTTTGAGAGAACATGTCCATTCACGATCTGGAAAGTATTGACAGTATAGCATACACCACTACCATTTGGAATATTGAGTCTCAATTTTCAGATGTAGGGTGGGCTCCGAATTTGAGCCCACCATTTTGAGCTCACCTTGAATGATTGGTACAGCCACCCTCACAAGCTTCTCTCTCAGGGCAGGCAACCAGAGCGCACCCAACAAATTGGGCACTGGGGAATGCGATGTAGGATGAGCTCTTCCTGGTGGCGCGCCTGGTTAACCAAGAACGAGTCACGGCCTAACACCGCAGTAGTTATCAAGCATTCAGGCAAGCCCAGAAAGAGGAGCTCGACAAGCTTAATTACATAGGTTCCGCGACCATGTTTGGTATTTAATATTGGATTACCGATATATAAGCTATACTTGAAAAATACTTTTTACTAGTCATGAGTCAGGATTTACGGATATCCATTATTCCATGCACCTACGAACGCGCTGGTGAAGCCGAAGCGCTGGCTCGCTCGGTTTTTAAATGGGACCTAATCCCCATCCGCATATCGTTTCTGATTTTCAAGTACCCCCACAACATCTTCGTGCGCTGGCTGTCCAGGCTGGCGGGCATAAGAGATTATCTTTCCACTGATATTTATGTAGATGAGAACGACAAGGTCCTGGGGACGATTGGCCTCTACCGCACCTGGAAGGACGCCCAGGAGGCCGTGTGGGTGTCCTGGTTTTGCGTGGCGCCCCAGGCCCGCAAGCTGGGCATTGGGCAGGCTTTGATCGATCACGTCGTCTCGCAAGCGCGGGCTGGGGGGTATCCGATCATCCGGTTGTACACCTCCACAGACCCGATCGAGGCGGCTGCCCAGTATATATATGAGAAGAATGGGTTTGTTGAAACGAGCCGCAAGAAAACGCCGTTTACGACGATCATCTACCGAGAAAAGCGCCTGGATGGATAACCGTGTCAGGATTAGTAAGCGATTTCCAGCGCGCTTAACACCTGACATTGGAATAGGGTTTTATCAAACCAAAACCGGCTGATCATTATTTATCGCGCTGTGTGGATAGGGCGACCCATTTAGGGGATTATGGCAAGGTATTAAAATCGAACAGCATGACTGACCGCCCTCCATTCTCCGTTTCTCGTCTATAATGATGATGAAATTCAAACAACCCTGGAGGAAAAATGATTACAAAAGATGACTTTGCAAAATTGCTGACCAGTGAGCACGAATTATTGCGCATGCAGCTGGACGGCCTCAGCCACGCCGATAGCCTGATCCAACCCCAGCCGGGTGGGAATTGTATGAACTGGGTCATGGGGCACATGGTCCTCAACCTGGTGGATATGCTTGGTTTTCTCGGTGCCAAGCCACCTGCCGACCTGCCTGACCTGGCCCATTATGGGTTCGGGTCCGAACCGATTCGCTGTGATGAAGCCGGTGTGCTTGACCTGCAGGTGCTGGTTGAATGGTATGGGACATTAAACGAGCTGATTATCGATACCCTCGCCCAGATGTCGGACTCTGATTTTGACACGGAGATTGAATACTGGCAGGGGAAAGACAGGCGTGGCTATGTGATTTTTTTCTACTTCTTCCATCACAGTTACCACCTCGGACAGATGGAGCAATGCCGCAACCTGGCTGGTAAAACAGAAAAGGTGATCTGATCTACAATGGTGATTACTGACCGATAGCCGGGCACGTAAAGTCCTGGTTGGGACTTCAGGCATTGTTTAGCTTAATTGGACTTCTTTGGGAAAACCACCCGCAGCCATCCTGTTCCACCGAACCGGAGATCTCTCCTTTCAAACAAGACCCAGGCCAGGACAAAAAACACCAGGGATATACCCATCAGAACAAAGAAGTGTTGCTGATTAAACCCGGCCAAGGCCGCCCCGCCCTGATAAAAACGCATCGGTGAAAAGCGATTGATTGGTTCAAGATTTTCATTGAAGGGGGTAAGCGAGGTGATAAACCAGCTGGCAATCAATAAAAAACCGGTCACCAAACTGGCTGCGCCGCTGCTGGGCAGGACCATGCCTAGAAAAAGCGCCAGGCTGAGGAACACAAGCAGCACCGCAAATAAAGACAGGAGAGATAACACCAACTGGGACAGGTCAATATCAATCCTATCCACCCGCTCCAGACCCAATGCAAAGCCACACCAAATGATGGCCATAATTAATATCAAGCTCAGGAGTAACGCCAGGAGCTTGCTCCAAAATACAGCCGTACGGCTGATGGGCTGAGCAAGGATCAATTCAAGCGTGCCATCTTCTTCTTTTTTGACAATCAGGCTTGTCGCACTGGTGATGGCCATGATCCCCAGAATGATCGGCATATAGGAGAAGAACTCAATGTGTAGAAAACCCTCGGGAGCGTAAATATTGACATCGCTGCCCCCAAAGAAAGCCATCACCTCCTCCGGAAAAATCTCCATGATCTGAACGATGTTGACATCTTCAACGAACATCGTATCGTAGATGTCCAATAAAAAATAACCCAGGACCGCCAGTCCAATACCCCACCCCAGGATCATCAACCAATTTTTAAATAATTTTCGTTGGAATAGTGCAAACATATGTCAGTCCTCCTCTGCTTCTTTATAATATTTCAGGAAAACCTGTTCCAAGGACGGCCGATGGATGGCCAGGTCTCTGACAGGAAATTTCGCCAGGGTTTTAATCAAACCATCCATCTCACCAGACACTTCCAGGGTAAAGAGTTGATGGTCATCATTGATGCGTAAGATCTTGATATTCGGCAACTGATTAAATTGACTCTCGTCCACCGCTTCGGAAAATTGGACAGTGGCCTGGTTAATGGCCCTGTTAAGCAGTTCATCCGTCTCGGCGATCTCCACCAGCACGCCCTTCCGAATAATCCCCACCCGATCGGCAATCTTTTGCACCTCAGACAGGATATGCGAAGAGAAAAAGATCGTGGTACCCTTATTTGCCTCTTCACGGATGATGTTGAGGACCTCCTGCTGAATCAGCGGGTCCAATCCCAGCGTAGGTTCATCCAGCATCATCAGAGGGGGTTCACTGACAAAACTTTGCAAGAACCCCACTTTTTGCCGGTTGCCCTGAGACAGGTGTTCAATTCTCTGATCGAAGGATACTCCGATCCTTTCACCCAGGGTTAGCAAATCCTCCCAGTTTCGTTTATTTTTACGTAACTTTCGAACATGTTTTAAGAAGGAGCGGGCGGTAAAATCACCATCGATTCTTAAGTCCCCCGGCAGGTAACCTACTTTTTGCTTGACTTCCTGGGGGTGTTTTTGCGGGTCCACACCCAGAATCTTTATCCTGCCCTGGTTAGGGCGGATCAGGTCCAGCATGCAGCGGATTGTGGTCGTTTTGCCTGCCCCGTTCGGCCCTAAGAACCCAAATATTTCACCGGCATGGACTTCTAAATTTAAACCACGTAAGGCATGTACTTTGCCATAATATTTGTGTACATTTTCAAGCGTAATTGCGGTCTCAGTCATCATCACTTCTTATCCTTATAATTGGTTTTATGCTGTTGCGCTTTCTTTCAAACAATCCACTCATGGGTGAGGTAAATTCTTAAGAATAGGTGTGGATTAACCTGCTTCGTAAAGGTGATAGTTGAATAAATCGTTACACGTGGTCTACGCCCAGATACCTTCGAGCAAGAGGTTCACCCCGGCGAGGATGTGCTGGTCAAGATGGATCAGTTCCTGGTTATATGCCCACAGAAGCGTTGTGCCTTCAAAGATGGCCGCAAAAGCAATGGCCACTTCCTGCGGATCGACTTCTTTAAACTCTCCTGAATCGACTCCTCGCTGGATGACCGGCAGGACACTCTCAAGATAATGTTGTAAGTACGTTTTTAACACTTTTTGAACAACGGGATTGCGAAAGGCCAGAGAAAAAAACTCGTAGGCAATGGGCAGTAATCTGGAGAGCTTCTGGTAACCGTGGGACATTTTTGAAGCAAAGTCGAGAAGTGCATCGGTGGCGCTTTTCTCCGCCAGATCACGCGTGCTCATAAGTTCAAAGACCCCTGTAAAGATGCGATCGAGGATGGAAACGATCAGGTCATCCTTATCTTTGATGTAGAGATACAGGGTACCCTTACTGAGGCCGGCTTCTTCTGCAATATCTTCCATGCGGGCCTGATTAAAACCCTTTTGAGCAAACACAAGTTCGGCAGCATCCAAAATCTGGTTTACCCGCTCATCACGCACATCGGGTCGAGGGGACATACTCACTCCTTACTATAAATAACTGACCAGTCAGTTATTTATAGTGTACACACTTTGGTTGCTTTTGTCAACCACTTAACCCTGATAATCATGAGCTAAATTGACGGACCATTCATGACTGGTTAAGTTTCAGGGGTTGCCTATGCCAACCGACGAGTGAATGAATGAACAATTTGTCGATACTTACTTCTGTCAATGACTTTATACAAACGGTGGTCTGTAACAGATCCGTTACTCAGTCTCTGTTTGAGCAGACCCTTCGCTCACCCATTTCAAGCCCTGCTGCAAGAGACGCTGGTAGTGTGGATGGCGCATTGTTTCAGCCTGATGACCCGGTGATGCATAACAGACGCGCCCCCTGCCATAAGATCGGGTCCAAACCAGAGGCACCTGCTCATGTTCATCCATCGCGATGAAATGAGGCCTGATTCCTGGTTTTAAATCATGGATATATAGCTCGTCTTTAATCAAGAATGGCTGGATGGGTGTAAAAATTTTGGATTTGGGCACAGGTATCACCTCAAATGTTGAGATCGGACCGTGGTCTTTGAAACGACCCCCGATGATATCCATATAGCACGAAGACCCCATGAAAGACGCCGTGGCACTGTGGATAGCCAAAACACCACCGCCTGTGGAAATGTATTGCTCAAAATAATTCAGCGCTGAATCAGATATGTGCTCTGAATGAAAGTAAAGCACCAAAGCGTTGAACGCCATCAGATCATTGGGTAATAACCCCATCGATTCGATGTGTTCCACCGAAAACCCCTTCATTCCTGACAACATATCCAGCAGCACTTTTTTAGCAGCTGGTGAGGGATGTTCATTTTTGTCAGAAACCAATAATATGCGCTTGATGGAACATGATCCTTTCAACAAAGGTTGAAAATAATAAATTCGATATGCAACTCAATGGTTCATTGTGAAACATTTAATCCAAATAAAAATTGTAACTACTAAGGTAATCCTGTTGCGAAGGTAGGTCTCAACGTTTTTCACTACCGATCCAATATCAGCAGGATTCCAGCGAGAATGGCCACAATGGGGATGATGGTTGTGAGCAGGCCGAAACCAAATAAACCTGCCACGCCAACCAACACCAGCCAAACACTGAACAGCAGAAATCCGATTTTCTTGAAGAAAGCTTTTATCGTCACCAATAAAAGAACACCGGCCGCCAGAGCAAGCACCGCCAGTACAGCACCCACATCACGAAAGCCA
>PWSY01000018.1 GCA_003563055.1 Anaerolineaceae bacterium
ATGTCTTTCTCTTGATTGAGCACAATCGTGCCACCGTTATATTTTTCCAAGATGCGGGGGTTGACATTCTCACCGGAAAGGTCCGGGCTGGTATCCATGTGGGCCAGGAAGCCCACCACCGGCAGGCCCTTCCGGTCTGTGTTGGCGGGCAGGGTGGCGGTGACATACCCGTACTCGTCAACGCCAGCATCTGCCAAGCCGAGTTCTTTCAATTCCTTTACCAGCAGCCGGGCCAGGTTCAATTGTTTTGAGGTGCTGGGATAGGTGTCTGATTTACGGGCAGATTGGGTATCGATTTTGACATAGCGGATGAAACGATCAACGACAGATTGCATAAATACCTCTTTTGATAGGGTTTATTTTGATGCCCCTATGATGCACGTTTTGGAGGGGACTTAGGGCAAAAACAAAAGGTTTGAGAATTAGCCCAGAAAGGTGTCCTGTTGGATTGATTGTAACATCAACTTGGTTTTTTGAAGCTCTGCTAATCTTATTCAATGGCAGCATGAAATATGGCAAAAGATGGCTCATATCGCATCAAAAAGGAATAAGCTGCTTTCCACCATGATAGGAAACTTTCCTTTTAAGGAAACGATTTTGTGAAACGTTCATTTTGCACAAGTTTTTGTAACTACTCCGCCAGACCTGCTGCTGAAGGGTGGGGGTTTGGTGTGGCGGCGAAGCCGCCACACCAAACCCCCACATTCCCTTGCAGCCTGAGCAGTTACAAGTTTTTTATCAATCAATTATTTTCATCAAAAAATGAATAAGAATGACCTGTCTGTTTCTCTTTAGCAACATAAAGCGCTGAATCAGCATGCTTCAATAATAAGATGATATCATCTCCATTTTGAGGATATTTTGCCACACCAACGCTGAGTAAGATGTTCAGGGTCTTTTCATCAATGATGATTGGTTCATCAAAGGCTGAAAATATCTTCTTGATAACCACAATAACATCATCGTTTTTTACAACATCAAATAATAAGATGGCAAATTCATCCCCACCCCATCGAGAAACCAAATCACTCTCTCTTAAAGTGTTTGTGAACTTTTGCCCTACTTTTTTGATAGCCTGATCTCCTATTAGGTGACCATAGCGATCATTAATCATTTTAAAATTATCAAGGTCTATCATTAGAATTGCACATGATTTATTTGTCCGACGTGCCAATCGAAGCATCTGTTCTGTTTGCTCATCAAATAACCAACGATTAGGCAGTTTAGTCAAAGCATCGTGTTTGGCCATAAATTCCATTTGCTCTTTTGCTACTTCTAATTCAAGTAGGGTGCGTGTTCTTATTAAATTGAAAAGTGTCGCCAATATGCTGCCACTAAAAAGGGCAATACTAAAATGGACGATGCCATCTTTGTTAGGGATAAGGATGATAAAAATACTCCATCCAAGAATTATTAGCAGCAAGGAACCAAAATACCAGCGCTTGGAGAGAATGAAATAACCCGCCCCAAAAATCACCAGCAGTAAATTCGTGGTCTGAAAAATATCCATTGTTAAATAAAGGTGCATCAAACTGTTAAGAGACGCTAGGATTATGATGAAAAAACCAATTGGATAAGTCAGCCGTGGAGAAAATACTAAGTGCCGCATGAGAATGGATAGGCCAAATAGAATAATGGCAGTCGTGCCTGCAAACCCTACCATCAGTATTTTTATACTTTCAGGCAACCAAATTAAATGGCCTATCACAAATAAGAGGTACAGACCACTCAGAGCTAATGCAACCGGCCTAATGCCATCCCAAACAGTTTTTGTGAGCGCCTGTTTAGCCCCAGCTCGGATATTACTCCCAAGATCGTCAGTGCCTGAGTTTTTTATGTCATTATCCATATTCTTTCCAAAGGCCACGTTATTTTATTCTTGAATACTCGTTAATAAAATTGGAGGCACACATTGCAAAATCCACTACTTGCCAAGACAGTAACCTTCACGATATAACAGTATACAATATTACACATGTATCAACAAATTTTGGCTGGCTTTATCCATCAAAGAGAAAAATACCTGTACCCGAGGGATGATGAACATGCTTGGTCCTGAGAAAAAAGTCGGACACTGGCGTTTGGTTGCCGCCATTATCGGGCTGGTTCTGTTAGGTGCTGCTGCATCGGTTTACCTGGCAAGCCCCAAACAGCCATACGTATCCATTCCCCCAGACTTGACCCCGTATATGACCTACGAGGTCATCAACGCCTTTCCCCACGATCCAGGGGCCTTTACCCAGGGCTTGGTTTACTGGGATGGCTACCTTTATGAAAGCACCGGGTTGTATGGCGAATCGAGCCTGCGCAAGGTGGCTCTTACAACAGGGGAGGTCTTACAGCGCATCGATTTAGCGCCCGGGTATTTTGGTGAAGGACTGGCGATTTGGGAAGACAGCCTCTTGCAACTCACCTGGCGCGAGGGCACGGGGTTCATCTATGCCATCCGTGACTTTTCTCTTCGTGGTCAGTTTCATTACCCCATGGAAGGTTGGGGGCTGACCCATGATGGCGAACAGCTCATCATGAGTGATGGCTCAGCCAGGCTATATTTCCTCCACCCAAGCACCTTTGAAATCACCGGGATTGTGAATGTGACCTATCAGGATGGGCCCATTGAACGGCTCAACGAATTGGAATTTATTCAGGGGGAGGTATTCGCCAACATCTGGCTGACCGACCACATCGTCCGTATCGACCCAGCCACAGGAAATGTGATGGGTTGGATTGACATGGAAGGCATCCTGCCCCAATCACTGCGAGCCCCTGATACAGATGTTCTGAACGGGATCGCGTATGACCAAGAGGGAGATCGGTTGTTTGTGACAGGCAAGCGCTGGCCGCAGCTTTACGAAATCCGCCTGGTGCCTGTTCCACAAACTGAAAATTAAACTGGCATAACAAAAAAGGTGACTTACAGCCACCTTTTCAACCTTAAACCTGCTGCAAAGCAAAACATATCACCTCAGGCAGTCCTGCAGCCTGAGAAGATGGTGTGAAGTGCCGGCTCTGCCGGCGCCTCACACCAAACTCTCTTTCATGCTGAGCCGTTTCAACAAAGCTTATTTATTCTTGGACTTGCCTTCGATGACGTTTTTGTCCTCTGCGCCTTTGACCGCAATACGGCGTGGTTTAACTTCTTCCTTCTTGGGCAGGTGGATCATCAAAACACCGTTCTCGGTTTCAGCTTCAATATTTTCCACATCCACCGAACCGGGCATGGAGATCGTGCGGGAGAATGAGCCATAGCGGCGTTCTCGCAGGTGATAGCGGCCTTCTTCGTCTTTTTCTTTGCGCTCTTCACTGACTTCGCCCTTGATGGAGAGATTGTTGTTGGTATAGGTGATCTCAATATCCTCAAGGTCCATACCGGCCACATCTGCTTTGACCACAAACTCCTCATCGTTCTCAATCACGTCCAGGGGCATGCGCAAGTTCATTGACTCGCTAAAGCCAAACTCGCTGTTATCATACAGGTCATTCAGCATCCGCTCCATGGTGCGGTTCCAAGAAAGCATTTCACGAATAGGATCACGTCGAATTAAATTAGCCATCATATTCCTCCGTCTTTAGTTTTTGATGATTTACACCTATAAAATATCGTTTTTTTGTATGAATCCCATCAAAAAAATGTAAGCAAAATGTAAAATTATGTCCGAAGATTGATCTTAATAGGGGCGGGTTGTGTGCTGATCATCCCCCCGGTTTTCGTACCTTAAATCTTTTCAACCACCCAGAAATGTGACAAACCCAGCCACCTGAAGGGTGTTTTTTCAAGCCAGTGTAAAAAGTGCTTAATCATTTTCCCCAATCGAGGCCAACGGGCGATGATATTGTCGTAAGCGCCAAAGATGGTCGTTTGAGTGATGTGTTTTACAGGAAGGCCCTCAAACAGTTTTTGAAGATCCTTGCGGGTATAAACTCTAACATGCGGGGCGAGTTTATCCCGCCAGGTTCTTGGCAGGTAATTGACCAGGGGGATGTTGCCAAAATGGTATTGTCCCCACAGATAGATTCCATGGGTTTCAAAGGGATAACCTCGATTAGGGCAAAACAAAACCAGGCGCCCGCCGGGCCGCAAAACCCGCATGACCTCATTGATGGCCATCTGATCATCATCCACGTGTTCGAGGACTTCATGGCTCAATACCAGGTCAAAAGTGTCAGTGGCAAAAGGCAGGGCTTCACCGACCCCATTAATAAGGTGACCTTGACCTGTTTTTGCTGTTTGTAAACGTGAGAATTCGATATCCAGACCGATGGCATTTTTATTAAACGCACCTAGATGGTCAAGGTACATCCCCACGCCACACCCATCAACCAGAATACGGCCCGAGATGCGCTCCCCAGCAGCAGCCAACACCATCTCTAGGCGTCTTTGTTGTCCCTGCCGCCAGACATATGAAGGCTCACCGCGCAGGGCCGCTTTTTCCAGGTCGCGAGGTACACCCATCGATTAACCTGACTGCCCCCGGTCAACATCATGGGCATAGGGCATCCAAGCCATGATGGTTGTCCCCTGCCCTGGTTCGGTGGTGATCTCCAGGTCTCCGCTCACATTTCGAGCGCGGGTCTGCATATTCGAAATACCATGCCCCAAAGAAATATGGATCTTCTGAGGGTCAAACCCCCTGCCATCATCATTCACTTCCATCAAGACCCGGTCGGGGGTGATCCATACCAGCACCTCCACCTTTTTAGCCTGGGCGTGCTTGGCCACATTGGCCAGTGCCTCCTGGCAGATGTGGAAAAGTGCAATGGCGTGAGCGTCTGACAGGTCTTCCAAGCCATTGGAAGGTCCGCTGAGCTTTGCTTCTAAGAGCGTGTTTGCCCGGAATTCATTGATCAGGCGCTGTAAACCATCCATCAAGTCCTCTTCATAGAGTTGTCGGGGGCGCATGTCCATGATAAACGCCCGCAGGTCACGGATGGTGCTGTTGAGATCTTCGATCGATTGTTGAATGCTCTTGCGGGTTTGTTCGGGCTCTTCCTCCAACAGCAACCGGGCATGTTCGAGAGTCAGGCCCACCGCGTAAATGGACTGGATGATGCCGTCGTGCAGGTCCATACCAATCCGCTCACGTTCCTCCAGCACCGCCAAGCGACGCCCCTGAATATTCAAGCGGACATTTTCAATGGTTGTGCCAACCCATGAAGCAATCGAAGAAAGCAATTGCTGGTCCATAACATCCAGGGGTTTTTCCTGGCTGAAGGCAATGCTCAAAACACCCAACACTTCACTCCTGCTGGTCAGTGGAAAACAAGCGATCTGGCGAATGCCAGTTTCAATTAAAGCCTCATTTCTCAAGAAGGGATCCTCAGCATAGGGCAATGTGATTAACACAGGCTGCCCCACGCGGGCTGTCTGACCGATCAGCCCCATTCCCAGGTTGATCTGTTCCTGAGTCCAGATAGCCTGGACAATTTTTCCCTGGTGGAGGACTCTACTGAGGATGTTTTGATCCTCCTCACTCAAAAAGATTTCACCCATGTCCACGTTGAAGTAATTAATCACGCGGTTTAAAGCTGTCTGCAGGAGGGCATCCAGTTCTGTGATGGATGCCAGGGCGGATGCCAAATTATTCAGCAGTGCTAGGTCTTGATTGCGGCGTGTTAGCGTTCGATCTCGTTCCCTGAGCTCATTATAAGAACGGGCGTTCGATATAGCCACGGCTGCGTAAGCGGCCAGGGTCTCAATCACCTGCTCATCATCAGAGGTGAATGTATCGGCTTCGATCTTATCGGTCAGGTATATTTGCCCCAGTCGGCGATCGCCCAAACGAATGGGCACCCCCAACAGGGAAGTCATTTGCGGGTGTCCTTGCGGGAAACCCGACCGTCGGGGGTCTTTATGGATGTATCCCACACGGATGGGTCCATCTGCTTCGGCGATTACATCTATTAAACCCAGGCCGATGGGCGGATGCGATATTTTACCGGTCACTTCATCATCCACACCCACAGTGATAAACCTGCTCAGGGAGCCATTATCACCACGTACACCAATAGCGGCATAAGTCGCACCCGCCTGTTCACAGGCAATACGGACAATCCGTTGCAACAAAGAATCAATCGAAATATCCTGAACCAGCTCAAGGCTGGCCTGGTGCAGCGCGGCCAATCGTTCCTCAAGCTGTTCACACGACAGGGTGGTGGTCATCGCCATCATAACGGACTAATTCTACCCGAAAAGAAAGAATCTGTGTTTCCTGGTCAATTTTTTCATAATCTGATAGCTTTTGGGAGCATGGATCCAGTATATATTAATCGCAGAGATTTCCTAAAATCGGGATGAGCCTGTTTTTCCAGGACCTTACGCGGGACGATTATTTATAGGTAAAACAATAAACAAGGAGCTATCCCCAGATGGCTGAAAAAGAACACCACAACAAGAAATTTTATCACCTCACCCGGCTGGAACGCCTGGCACAATTAAAGGCTGAAATGCACCTCTCAGAGGCTGACATGGCTGTTCTGAGCGGTGAGAAAAGCCTTTCACCAGTTGAAGCCGACCATATGATCGAAAATGTGATCGGGACGTTCAGCCTGCCCATGGGCATCGCGCGGTACTTTCGAGTGAACGGACGCGAGATCCCTATACCAATGGTCGTTGAAGAACCCTCGATTGTGGCCGGGGCATCCTTCATGGCCAGGCTTTCGCTGGGAACGGGCGGCTTTTTTGCCCATACAACTGCGCCTGAGATGATCGGGCAGGTGCAGGTCTTGGACCTGGAAGACCTTTCTTCTGCCCGAATGAAATTATTGGCAGTAAAGGAATCCCTGCTGGCTGAAGCAGCCAAGGTAGACCCATTATTGAAAGAATTAGGCGGCGGTCCCAAAGACCTGGAAGTGAGGCTCATTAGCGAATCTCCCATCGGCCCTTTCCTGGTGGTTCATTTGATCGTTGATGTACGCGATGCGATGGGCGCCAATGCCATCAACACTGCTGTTGAGCGGCTGACACACAGAGTCGAAGAAATCACTGGGGGTCGGGTGCTTTTAAGGATCCTCTCCAACCTGGCCGACAGGCGCCTGGCGCGTGCCCGGGTCACCATTCTCAAAAACGACCTTGCCTTTGATGGCTTCACCGGCAAGGACGTCCGAGATGGGATCATCGCGGCCTGGGCCTTTGCCCGGGCAGACCCCTATCGTGCGGCCACCCATAACAAAGGTATCATGAATGGCATTGACCCGGTGGTGATTGCCACCGGCAATGACTGGCGTGCCGTCGAGGCGGGCGCACACGCCTATGCAGCCCGAAACGGCCGGTACACCAGTCTTTCCACCTGGGAAAAGGACGCCAACGGCGACCTGGCCGGCACCTTAGAGATGCCCCTGGCTGTGGGCACCATCGGTGGCGCCACCCGGGTGCATCCCGCTGCCCAGGCCAATTTACGATTAATGGGCATTGACTCTGCATCTGAGTTGGCACAGGTGATCGTATCGGTTGGATTAGCCCAAAACCTGGCTGCTTTACGGGCATTGGCAACGGAGGGGATCCAACGAGGTCACATGGGGTTGCATGCGCGACAGGTAGCCATTGCCGCTGGCGCAAAAGGGGATCAGATCAACCAGTTGGCAGAAAAGCTGGTGCAGGAAAAAGCCATCAGGATCGATCGCGCCAGCGTAATTCTAAAGGAATGGAGAAACTAAATCAATGACGGATATAACCCATACAGAAAAAATCATCAATAAACCGGCCAGGCCGGTTGGCATCATCGGGTATGGGGCCTACATCCCCCGCTACCGATTGCCTGGCAGTGAAATTTCACGGATTTGGTCAGATGGTGTATCGCCGGTGAAAGAAAAAGCTGTGGCTGGCCTAGATGAAGACGTGATCACCATGTCCATTGAGGCAGCCCGCAACGCGCTGGCGCGAGCGGCAATTGACCCACAGTTGCTGCGGGCCGTGTGGGTTGGATCGGAGTCCCACCCCTATGCCGTCAAACCCACCAGCACAATTGTGGCTGAAGCAGTTGGCGCATCAGCACATATTCAAGCTGCAGATTGGGAGTTCGCCTGCAAAGCTGGCTCTGAAGCGCTTGTGGCCTGCATGGGTATGGTGGGTTCTCAAATGGCCAATTTTGCCCTGGCGATTGGGATGGACACTGCCCAGGCAAAACCAGGCGATGCACTGGAGTATACGGCTGCATCTGGCGGCGCGGCCTTCATCATCGGCCCAGCCGAACAAGCCCTGGCAACAATAGATGCTCAATATTCCTATGTCACTGATACACCGGACTTTTGGCGTCGTGCCTATCAAAAATATCCCGAACATGGCCAACGCTTTACCGGTGACCCAGCTTATTTTAAACACATCGTCTCAGCCGCCAACACCTTGATGGAACAGGAAGACCTGAACCCCGAAGATTTTAAATATGCGATTTTCCATCAACCCAACGAAAAATTCCCCGGCCGGGTGGCCAAACAATTGGGGTTCAAACCCGAACAGATCAAAGACGGTTTGCTCTCGCCGGTAATCGGGAACACCTATGCCGGGGCAGCGCTTGTCGGGCTGACCGCTGTGCTTGATATCGCCGCACCAGGCGACCGGATTTTGGTCACCTCCTACGGGTCGGGGGCAGGGTCTGACGCGTTCATCATCACCGCACAAGCTGCTTTACCTGTAAAACGGGGGGGTGCCTTGAGTACCCAAGATTATATTGCCCGACGGACAGAAATTGATTATGCCACCTATGCCCGCTATCGTGGAATCATTGCAGTGAAATGAGGCTAAATATGGATCGAGACCATTCAGACATCGTCATCGCTGGTATCGGTCAGACGCCGGTTGGCGAACATTGGGATAAGTCCTTGCGAAGTTTAGCCGCCGATGCCTTCCTGGCAGCCCTCAGGGACTCGGGTGGTCTTATGCCTCAGGTGATGTACGTAGGCAATATGTTAGCCGTATCCGTCTCACGCCAGGCAAACCTTGGCGCGCTCCTGGCAGAGCAAATTGGTATGACCGGGATGGAAGGCGTCACTGTTGAAGCAGCAGACGCGTCTGGCGGGGCTGCACTGCGGATGGCGTACCTTGCCGTGCTTTCTGGTGTGGTGGATGTGTCCCTTGCAATTGGGGTCGAAAAGTACACCGATGTCATCGGCGCTGAAACGGATTCCCGCCTGTCACAGATGCTGGATGCAGATTTCGAATCCGCTCAGGGACTGACCCCCATCGGATTGGCACAACTTTTGTTCCAACGCTACATGGAAGAATACTCGCCTGACAGAAAAGCCTTTGCGGGTTTTCCGGAAGTTGCCCATGCGAACAGCACCACCAACCCCAACGCGATGTTCCAGCGTGCCATGCGTGAGAGCGCTTATCTGCAAGCCGCCGAAAGTGATGGCATGTTAAACCGGTATGATATCGCGCCTTATGCAGATGGCGCGGCTGCCGTGATCCTCACCAGGGAAGATCTGCTTCCATCTGGCTGGGATAAACCCCGCATCCGTGCACTTGCCTCCAGCCTGGTGACGGATTCCCTGTCTATCCATGACCGTCATACCCCTTTGGTATGGGATACGGCCCGCCTGAGTGTGGAACGCGCCTGCCGCTCTGCAGGCATCCTACCCAGGGACATCGACTTCTTCGAATACCACGATGCCACCTCGCTGCACGCAGCACTATCCCTTGAAGCTGCCGGCTTTGCCTCACAAGGCCAGGGCTGGATGCTGGCAAACGCTGAAGTCATTGGCCTGGAAGGGCAACTCCCCGTGGCGACCTTCGGCGGCCTTAAAGCCCGGGGGCATCCCCTGGGTGCAACAGGTCTCTACCAGGCTGTTGAGGCTGTAACCCAATTACGCCATGAAGCGGGGAAGAACCAGGTCAAAGACGCAAAACTAGGACTGATCCAAAACCTGGGCGGGATGGCTGCCACGGCTGTTGTCCACATCCTTTCAGGATGAACACCGCTTATGGTGTCATTGGCCCCTCGCGCCTTTTCCTGAATTAAATCAATGTTACAATCAAACCTTGAATAACTTCGATTTAAAGGAGTGCATCGCATGAAAGTATTGATCACCGGTGGCGCGGGTTATATTGGCAGCACGATTTGCTGGGCGCTGAAAGACCATGGCCACACGCCCGTCATCCTTGACTCGCTTGTCACCGGCCGTGAAGAATTCGCCCAAGACCACATTTTCTACAAAGGGGACATTGGCGACCGTCAGGCAGTGGCGGCAGTTTTTAAAGAACACCCTGACATTGTCGCCACCATCCACTGTGCAGCCCTGATTGTGGTACCCGAATCCGTTCAGAAACCCTATGATTACTACTGCGAAAACGTGGTTAAATCGATGCAATTCTTCTACCAGTTGGCCGAGCTGGGGTATCCACGGGTTGTGTTCAGCTCTTCTGCAGCTATCTATGATGTCGTCCCCGGCTTCATGGTCACAGAAGAATCACCCCTCAAACCCAACAGCCCCTATTCCCGAACCAAGTACATGATGGAAATGGTCTTACAGGACTTCACCCGCGCCTATGGATTGCGCGGCATCGCGCTCAGATACTTCAACCCAATCGGGGCCGACCCTAAAATGCGCTCTGGGATGCATATCAAAGAACCCAGCCACATCCTCGGCAAACTGGTGGAGGTAGCGCTGGAGATATCACCTGAGTTCAATATCACCGGCACCAATTGGCCCACCCGGGATGGCACAGGCATCCGCGATTATATCCATGTGTGGGATCTGGCATTGGCCCATATCAAAGCGGTTGAGCAATTTGACAAGGTCCTTGAAGCAGGCGCTGAACCTGATTTGCCTTATGTGGTCATCAATCTCGGAACAGGGAGGGGTGTGACGGTTATTGAAATGGTGGATGCTTTTGAGCGGGTATATGGCCAAACCATCAATAAAGCCATCAAACCCCCCAGGCCCGGTGATGTGGCCGGCGCTTATGCAAATGCCAATAAGGCCCACGAATACTTGGGTTGGGAAGCCTCATTACCGATCGACAAAGGCATCGCCGACGCGTTGAAATGGGGTGAAATCAGGGACGAAATCCTATCCTACTAAGCACCTGGCGAAGGGTCACGGGAGCAATCGATTCTGCCCGCATTCCCTAATCCCCAATCCCTAGTCCCCACTACCAATTACCCAATACCACTCTCTATTCATGCAATCCCCGAAGCGAAGCGGAGTGGGACCACTCTCCATTCACAATCTTTCCAACGGCTCTGGCACATGCCCAAATTGACTGGCTGGTCGCTCGTGTACCGCAGCCCAATGACAGGCATTGATGATCACATGCTGGACATTTTCATCCTCATAAATGGGATAGGTCTCATGTCCCGGGGCAAAATAAAACACCCGCCCAAACCCACGCTGCCAGCAGCAGCCACTGCGGAACACATCCCCGCCCGCAAACCAGCTGATAAAGACCAACACATCTGGCTCGGGAATATCAAAGAACTCTCCGTACATCTCGGCATGGGGCAGTTCAAAAAATTGGCCGACACCTTTCGTAATGGGATGACCCACAGCCACAGTCCAGATGCGCTCTTTCTCACCAATCTGCCGCCAGCGAAGGTTACAGGTCGTTCCCATCATCCGTTTGAAAATCTTGGAAAAGTGGGCCGAGTGAAGCGCAATCAACCCCATCCCATTTAAGATGTAATTTTGAACCCGATCAACGATGGCATCATCCACCTCACCATGGGCCATATGACCCCACCAGATCAGGACGTCCGTCTGGTCAAGAACCGCTTCAGTGAGACCATGCTCCGGTTCGTCTAAGGTAGCCGTCTGAACGGAAAACCCTGCCCTTTTCAGAAAACCCGCGATGGCATTGTGAATGCCTTCCGGGTAGACAGCCTGCACATCTGCATCGGTTTTTTCATGTCGATTCTCATTCCACACTGTTACTCGCAATTTATCCGTCATAATTCTCTCCTTGTTTAAACTTGGGTTTCTTGCTCAATTTTCACGATGGTGCCACCCTCAGCTGCCGAGAGGCAAATCGCATCATACAAACGAATCATCCGCAGTCCCACCTCGGGCGGGCTGGGATTGTCGATCTTTCCATCCCGAACTTGTAAAAAGATATCCCAAACACTGGCAGCTGGTGGGAAGGGAATCTCTCGCGCTTTCGTATCACCAGATTTTTGCACCTGCAGCGATCGTCCCCAGGCACCGGTGGTGAGGATGGCGTCTTTGCAGAAAACCTTGATGACCGAATCGCAGGAAGGGATTGTTTCGCCGCAACCATGGAGCGTCACATAAGCCCCAGATTCCAGTTTTGCAATCGCCACGGAAAGGATTTCAACTGGCCGGCCATAATTGTCCATCCAGGCAGCCACCTCTACAAAGTTTTGGTTAACCAGGTCTGCGACGGTGTTGAGCATGTGCGCGCCGGTGTCAAAGATAAAACCGCCGCCGGATAGAGACGGCTCTTGCCGCCAGGTGTTCTCTGTGTTAGGACCCCAGTTCTGCCAGACGGTAGCACTGACCGATAACAGATCGCCATAAAGTCCCTGCTTGATACCGTCTGAAGCCTGGCGAATCAGCGGAGAGAGGCTGCCCTGGAATGAGACCACCAGCGCCTTGCCAGAACGATCACGGGCGGCCATCAAGCTGAGTGCCTCTTGGGTATTGGTCACCATCGGCTTTTCAAGCAGCACATCCAGGCCGGCCTCCAAAGCGGCAACGGTGTGATCATGGTGCATGGTGTGCGGGGTGGCAATTAATACCGCATCCAGCTCAAATCGGGTTAAGAATTTTTGAATATCCGACTCGTTAGGAGGCACTGCTTTGCCTGACGCTTTAAAAACTTTCTCGATTGAATCAATCGAATCCTGGAATGGGTCACATAGGGCCACAATTGTTGTGTTTTCATCCTGGAACATATTATTGAGATGAAAACGGCTGATGCCGCCGCATCCGATGAGCCCTGTCCGTATCTTTTTAGGTGACATTAAACGCCTCACTGATTGGTTTGACCGATGATTGCCAAACATCATTTTACACCAGCTTTGCGGGTTATTAGGCTTAATCTCAGGGCAATTTCAAAGTCAGACTTTTTCCACCAGCAACGATCTACACTTTATAAACACCCTTGGGCAGTCTGTTATTTTACGATTAACCTTATCCATGACGTTTCTTGGACTTTTCGATTGCCCCGACTCAATCCTTTAGCTTTTTATAATCCCCCCAATCGTAATTACTCAGGCAACCCTACTACTGAAGGCTGGGAGCTTGCCCCCATAATTCTCTTTTAGACTGAGTAGTTACCCCAAATCGACAAACCTAAAAATCAATCCGATTAAACTGGACCATTTTAAGAGATGGTCTGTAAAATGGATTTATCATGCTCTCAACCTCTTCCCATCGATTGACGCAAGGGTTTATAAATAAAGGGAAGTCTTAACAGAAATAAAACGATTAAAAATGCGCCAGCAATCATGGGCAGGGTATAGTTCCCCTGCAGGCTCAGCAGATCCCCTTTGATTGCCAACAGATGATGCGCAACAGCGAGGATGGCTGCCAGGTACACCGAGCGATGCAGGATTACCCACCCCCGCCCGAGTTTACGACGCCAGTACCGATGGGAGGTTATCGTCAGGATGAACAGGATGAGCAATGCCGCCATGCCAACAAGAATAAACGGTTTTTCGACGGTTTCACGCCAGATCAGGTTGAAATCCAGGCCGTAATCCCAAAGAGCAAAGGCAGCAAAATGCAGCCCCGCATATAACGCAGCGTATAACCCCAGGGGCTTTCGCAGCTTCCGAACAGGGGGTGCGTTGAAGAGGGTATGAATGGGTGTGCATGTCAGTGACAAGAGCAACAGGATTATAGCAGCCCGCCCGGTACGACGAATAACTGCTTCGATCGGGTTTAACCCCAGGTTGCCTGAGTAGTAGTCCCATACAAGATAGACAACTGGCGCGAGGCCCCCAATGTGAACGATGATACGCAGCACTTTCGAGAAAGTCAGGGGGGCTGGTTTAGCTTCCATCTGCACCCCGAACAACTACCCCCCAATCCGAGCTCTGGCCTCTAAAAAAGGACATCCAGATCCATGTCCTCGTAAAGCGGCATGACCTCCTCTGCATAGCCGTTCATGAACAAGGTCGCCCGCCTGCCTGATTCACCAATCCGGCGTTCGGTGGCTTGTGACCAGCGTGGGTGGCTCACATCTGGATTAACGTTGGCATAAAAGCCATACTCATGTGGTGCGACGGTATTCCAAAGGGTGGGGGGCTGATCAGCAACCAGGTTTATTCGCACAATTGATTTGATGCTCTTAAAGCCATATTTCCAGGGTACCACCAGACGAATGGGGGCACCATTTTGGGCCGGCATCGGTTCACCATACAGCCCAGTTGCCAAGAGAGTCAGATCATGCATGGCTTCATCCAAGCGAAGGCCCTCTAAATATGGAAACGGAAACATACCGGATTCGGCTGCATTCATCTGGTCAGGGACCAGCGCGGTCTCAAATGCAACATAGCGGGCATCCTCCGTGGGAACAACTTCATCAAGCAAGGCGTGTAATGGAAAGCCCAACCAGGGGATCACCATCGACCAGCCTTCCACGCAGCGCATTCGGTATATGCGCTCCTGCTGGGTGAAATGCCCCAAAATGTCGTCCATTGAATAGGTACGCGGGTTCTTCACCAGCCCGCCCACCTCAATCGACCACGGATCGGTCACAAAGTTTTCGGCCAGTTCGGCCACCCCTTCCTTGCTGGTGGTGAACTCGTAGAAATTGGTGTACCCAATAATCGCTTCGTATGCCGTCAGCGCATCGCCCAGCTCATCCGTGAAATTGCTGCTTTGATCGCCCATCAAATTGGGGTCAGGACTTGATCCTGGGGAAGGCAGCTTTGGTGCACAGCTCGCAAGCAATGCCCCCATCCCCAGCACGCCCATCTGCTTGAGGAATTTGCGCCGGGACTGATAAACATGCTTGGGTGTCACTTCTTGGGGTTGAACTGGAACAGAGCAATATTTTTTATCCATATTGATACCAATAAATGAAATGGTTTGTCTTAATCATGCAGCTTCTTTTGATTTGGGATGCTGGCCCTATCCCTACTCCGGCAGCAGTAACGGCAGGCCTAATTGATGCCAGCGAACCATCCCGCCGACCAGGTTCTTGACGTTGGTATAGCCCGCTTGAACCAGCTCTGCCGCGGCCATGCTGGATTTATTCCCACTCCGACAATACAGCACAATTTCGGCGTTTTTGTCTTCGGGGAGCTGATCCAGGTTCGCGCCGATTCGATCAAAAGAGATCATCAGATCGGTACCGGGAAGATTTGCCAGCTGGAAGTCAAGTGTGTTGATCAACACGAAGGTCTCTCGACGGGTTGTCATCATGTCCACCAGCATCTCCGCGCTGATATCCTCATGAGGAACCAAAACGGCTGCTTCTTCTGCGGCAGCGGTCGCCCCAGGGGAACAAGCGGATAGAATAAGGCCGAATAAAACCAGGCTCAGGAAAATATATTTGCGCATCGGAACTCCTTTTATCATATTGAGGAATTGTACCATTTATGTCCAGTTTAGAGAACAATTGCATAAGCTTTAAGGGCGGGTTGTGTTTTTCACCCTTTGCCAGCTGTGCTTCAGCGAAGGGTGGTCCCTTATCTGGAGAACAGCGGAACCCCACCCTCCGTTAGTGGGGGCAAGCGTAAGGAGAAGGGAGGCATCCCTCTCCACCTTTAGGGTGAGAGGTTAGGTGAGGGGGTATTTACAGCTTGTAGAACCCTGACTTTTCAAAATTTTGCGACCTTACGATCACCCTGAAAAAAACCCTCCAAAAATTAAATTTTTTGACTGGCATGCTATAATGAACCTACTTAAAACCTTACTGAGGAATTTATTGGTCAAAAATGTTTTTTAATTTATCTGTCTCAATTGTCATTGCCAGAATTATCACGTTATTGATCGCGTTCACCTTTCATGAGTTTGCCCATGCGGCGACGGCAACCGCTCTTGGAGACCCAACGCCAAAGAACCACGGCCGCCTGACCCTCAACCCCCTGGACCATCTGGACGTTATGGGCACCATCACACTTTTATTCGCCGGATTTGGATGGGCGAAACCTGTGCCGGTTAATCCCTATTATTTGCAGCGGAAATCAAGTGCCGGCTTGATGTTGGTCTCAATCGCCGGGCCGGCAACCAACCTCCTGTTAGGGGCCTTGGGCGCCATCCCATTAAGATTTGGATGGGTGCCACTGACACCGTCAACAAGCACAATCATCCCGTCCCCGGGTGAATTTTTACTTGAATTTCTTTTTATTAATCTGGCGTTGTTCCTGTTCAACCTGATCCCACTGGCACCCCTGGATGGTGAGAAGGTAATTACTTTTTTTATGCCAGACCATTGGGTAAAAGTTTATGACAATATTCGCCCTTACAGCCCCATGATACTATTGGCGATTATTTTTATCCTGCCAATGTTCGGGCTGGACCTGATCGGCCTGCTCATCCGGCGGCCGTTGATGGACTTGGCATTTTTATTGATCGGAAGGAGATGATATGGCACTAAATATCGCTATTATTGGTTTAAATAAACTCGGTGCGTCGATTGGACTGGCGTTTCATGGGCGATCTGCGGATATCGACTGTGTGGGTTATGATGAAGTGCCCGGCATTGCCAGGCTGGCGGAAAAGAAGAAAGCCATCACCAAGAGTTACCTCGCCTTGCAGCGCTGTGTCAGAGAGAGCAATGTGATCATCCTGGCATGCCCAATTGATGAGATCGAAAGGAATTTATCCATCATCGCCACCCATGCACCACAAGGCACAGTGGTCATTGACACATCACCAAATAAACAACAAGTCGAAGAATGGGCACGGGATATTCTTCCAGATGGGATGTATTTCTCTGGATGGACCTTAGCACTTAACCCCAAATATCTTTACGACCCTGAACTGGGGATCGATGGTGCCCAGGATGATCTGTTTGAGAACAGCTATATCAGCATTAATGACCTGCCCCATACGCCTGAAAAAGTGCTGACTCTCTCAAGCGAATTGGTCACAAAATTAGGGGCAAAACCATTATTCATCAGTTCTGTCGAAGCTGACGGCTTGATTGCAATGGGACATGAATTACCTCGCCTGAGTGCCATTGCGCTGCTGTTGGCAACGGTTGAGTCACCTGGCTGGCAAGAAGCACGAAAGCTGGCCGGTTCAGACTATGCCAAAGCAACCCTGCCTGTGCTGAGCGTGGCTGAACGAACAGAACTCGGTCAGAGCCTGCTTCATAACCGTGAAAACCTGATCCGCTTGACAGATGACCTGATTCGATCACTGATGCAGTTGCGGGGGCACCTGGCAGAAGAAGATGGAGATAGCCTGAAACAGACGATTGACCAGGCAATCAACCAGAGCGTTCTGTGGACCGAACAGCGCAAGATGATGTCATGGGATTCCGCCAACCGGCCTGAATTAAAACGGCCAGAACGCCCATCGATATTTGGCAGTTGGCTGCAATCCAAGAGGGATAAAGGAAAAGATCAGCCATAACCGCTTATCATGGCTTATTATTGCTACATGGTTCTATGCTCAAATAATGCTTTTTACACGGGTTGGACCACCAACCCACTACGGCGGTTAAAAGAACATAATGCCGGGCGTGGGGCACGCTATACGAAGATGAATGGCCCTGTAAAGCTGGTCTATGTTGAAGAGGTTGAAGACCACAGCACCGCATTAATCCGCGAAGCAGAGATCAAACGCTTCAGCCATGCCCGCAAAGCCGCGCTGGCAGAAGCAAAGCCCTTACCAGAAACCTATCACCCATAACACAACAATAAATAACTGATATTTATGAACAGAACCCATTCAATGATGTGTTAAAGACGCTATTCGTTTACGGTCACAAATCTTGTGAGGGAAGGGCAGGTTGATACAGGCAACATGTGTCAACCACCCAATCTTCAACACCTTACTTCAATCGGGCAGTGGTGAAAAACAGCAGGACAATCCCAAAGATGCTCACACTGACCAGCCCAATCCCCACCCACAGGGAATCACCGCTGAAGATGTTGACCAAGACGCTTTGCGGGTTGCCTTCGGTTAGGGGCATGTCGATTGGCTCAGGGGTGGCATCGAATGACACGCTCAGTACGATTTCTGTGGGGGTGCTGGTCGGCGTTGGGGAAGGTGACGGCAGCATATCGGTCATGTCTGCCTGGTCGGCCTGCATCGCTTCAATCGGCTCGACTTCTTCATCCGGCACGATTTTGGCCGGAACGATCAGCAGCTCTTGATCTGGGAAGATGGGGGTGTCTTCGGTCATATAGTTCAGCGCGAGCAAATCCGCCATCGAGACGTCGTAGGCTTCCACAATCTTCCACAGTGTTTGCCCAAATTTCACGACATGGATCACAGAACCATCCTCATTGGGCTCGGCTGTGGTGACCGGGTTGATGCGGGGTGCCGGGGTATTCGCTGGTTCGCCTGGCACCTGGGTGGGCTGTGGGGGAGAACTGCCCACAATGTGACCAAATTTAACCACATAAACGGTCATGCCTGAACCATCAAGGGCAACACCCGCGCCGAACTCATTATGCCAGGTGGAGAGCATGTTGTTGATATGGGCTGAAGAAGGCGCCCATTGGTTGTAGACCACGCCCGAGGCGGTCAGCCCTGGGCCGCGGGCCCAGTTTTCGGTCACCCGCACATTGGCCCCCCCACCATAACCAACAGCAATCGCCCGATCCTGAGCTGTGTTGCCACCCTGGCCAATGTGACCACCCTGCCCGGTCGCCACAATCCAATCGGCGTGGTTCTGGGCCGCGATGTTTAGATACTGATTTTCAGACATCGGGGCCATCCCATTGGCCCCGCGCAGGCCATTAATTTCAGCCAGCACCTCAGCAGCCGTACCCGCCTGGGCCTGAACATGGTCTGACATGCTAAAGCACACAATAATGAGGCTAAAAAGGGAAAGAATCGCGAAGATTCGTTGGTTTTTAATTCGGATCATAACTTATTCGCCAGTTAACGACGCGTTGTGGGTTGGGTTGGTGAATTCGAAAACACTTATTTTCCTTAGGACACTAGCATTTTACTCATAAATTCTTAAATGATCAAATTGCCTTTCAGGTCACCCATTAAGGTTTGAAGGTAGACATCGTCAAAATCTAGAGATCCACCTTGATGACTTCATCACCGGTCACTTCACCTATCAACCAAACCGGCATCCCGGCTTCTTCAGCAGCAGCCTGGAACGCTGTTATTTTATCTTCTGGGACTCCCATCAGCAAACCACCGCTGGTCTGCGGGTCAAAAAGCAACATCTGGTCTGACTCTGAGATGGCAGGGTCAAAGTTGACATGCTCGCGATAATGAAGCTTATTGTCCGATGCCCCTCCAGGGAAGCGCCATTCATCAGCATGTTTTTTTGCGCAGGTGATGAAAGGAACATCCTTAAAGCTTATACGCATACCAAGCCCAGCAGTTTCCGCCATCTCCCAGGCATGGCCCAGGAAACCGAATCCTGTGATATCGGTTGCGGC
>PWSY01000142.1 GCA_003563055.1 Anaerolineaceae bacterium
CCGCCAACAGTCATCCACCACTTACATGGTTTACGGTTGGCCGGGCTGGTACACGTCATCGTATCACCCCAGGCAGAGCGATGTTACACCATCAGAATGGATGGGATTGATACCACCACACAAGATTTACAACAATTTTTAAAGGTGAATTAGGGCAGCGTCTATGTTGGACAATAAGCAACGCGTTAAAAAAGGAGTCATCAAGACCTATATCGAACGTGTGGGTGCCTTCAGCCCCAACGCTCGTAAGTACCTGATCAGCATCATGATCTATGGCGCTGGCTTTGGGATTCATCGCATTCTGTTCAATTTTTTCCTACGCAGCCTGGGCTTTGATGAGACGTTTATGGGCTTGCTTTCCACCGTCAGCAGCATGACGGTTTTAATCTCTGCGCTGCCAATGGGTTACCTGGCAGATCTTTTCGGCCGAAAACGATCTCTGTTCGTTTCAGGTATTCTGATCGGGTCTTCGATGTTGTTTATGGTCCTTTTCCCATCGACATTTATGTTGATCAGCACAAATGTAATGATGGGAATCGGGGCCAGTTTAGGCGGTGTAGCCACCGGTCCCTTCCTGATGGAAAATAGCAGTGATGTAGAACGAACCTATCTGTTTAGTATCAGTTCCGGCCTGCGCATGGCGGCATATTCTGTAGGCGATTGGGTTGGCGGCTATTTACCTTCATGGTTCGCAGGTTTCTTTGACATCAGCGCAATCAGTCCTACCGCGTATGCATGGGCGTTGGCTGTGGCTGGGATCATGGTGCTGATCGGTGTGATCCCGCGTTTAATGTTAAAACGGAATACACTCCCCTCTGAAGAGCGCTCAATATTCGCACCGCTGAACTATGCACGCGAACATCCCGGGATGCTCACGAAACTTTTGCTGCCAATGTTCGTCACATCTATTGGGGCTGGCCTGATCATGCCCTTTATGAACATCTTTTTTAGCAATGTTCACCAGCAGCCCGACCCGGTGATTGGCACCATGTTTGCCTGGGGTTCTCTGGCCATGGGCGTCGGATTGATCCTCGCCCCGGCCTTTGCCGACCGGTTCGGCAAGATCAGGGTGGTTGTCTTCAGTCAGGGCCTCTCGATTCCCTTCCTGGTCTTGTTAGGTTTTTCACCGTTGTTCAGTTTGAGCGCAGTGGCCTATTACTTCCGGTTGACACTGATGAACATGAGCACCCCGGTTTATCAAACCTTTGTGATGGAACAGGTGGATGATGACTCTCGAGCCATGGTCGCCAGCTTAAACAGCATGGTGCACAGCTTTGGCCGCGCCTTCAGCCCAATTATCAGCGGTGTTCTGCAGGTGAGCTATGGTTTTGGCCCATCATTCATGGGAACCATCTCTTTATACGCAGTGTCGATTGTGATGTATTATTTCTTCTTCTTGCGCAGGCGAGCTTACAATGAATAAAGAAAGGTAACTACTCAGGCAGCCCTGCTTCTGAAGGGAGGGGGGTGTATCAGCTACCGGTGCCTGTCCCTATATCTCACCACCGCAAAAGTGTCATGGCCATAATGGCTTGCCAGGGGAGTACTTTGAAGGCCCCACGTGCAACAGCAGCCTCCAATTCAGCCCGTGAAAGCTTCAATAATTCTTGTGTTTCCAGATCATCCGCATCGGGCTCGAGAACCTGGTATACCTCCCTCGCCAGGAAAAAGTGCGCCACCCCATTGCCTCGATTTCCGTCCACAACAAATTCGCCCATATTTTCCCAATGATAGGACTCATAGCCAGTTTCTTCCAGAAGTTCGCGCTTAGCGGCTGCCATTGGCTGCTCACCAGGTACAATATAACCACCAGCCGGGGCCAATGTTTGGCCGCCAACACCGTACTTAACCTGGCGGAAACACAGAAATTCTTCATCCTGCGTGATAGCGGCTATATTGACAAAACTGGGTGACTCCAGCCAGGGCCAATCGTTTATTATTTGACCATCGGGCAATTTTACAGTGTGGGACTCTACTTTTAGAAACGGCGACATGTCTAAAGCCAGCTCGCGGTTCAGTGTTTCCCAAATTTCCACAAGATCACTCTCCTTTAATGTGCTTTTACTTAACTGTTATTATTTTAATGCATCCTGAATATGGAGGATATGCCATTGGCACTCATATGTCATGGCTTTAACCCATGACTGGCGCCCCTCAAATTCTACAGGATGACTCTATCGGTTAAAAACAAAGCAGGGGCGCAGCGCACACCGCGTCCCTGCCTGTTTCTAACCTCATCCAGATGAATGAGGAGCGCATCGCCACCCATACGCCTTTGATTTTATATTAAATATGATACCATAATATTTTTTAATTACAATAGCAGTATAACCCAAGCCGGGCTTCAAATCAGTCTCATTAGCCTGTTAGGATTTAATTTTGTGAACTTGTCAACAGCTCAGCCTGCTATTTCTTCTATTCATCCGCCGGATCAACTTCCAGGTCATCTGCTGAAAGACGAACATCCTCAAAATTTTCAAATGTCAGATCATTAAAAGAAAGGCCTGCATTTCTCTTAGCAATTTTAAACAAACCCAGGTAATTGGTCTTGATCCCTTTGCCAGGGTTCAATCCCAGCATCTGTGCCACTCCCTCGATTAAGGTTTTGCTTGCCGCTTCGATTTCTGCAAAATTACCAAAGGGCAATTCATCCAGGGTAACGACAACATCACCAATGCGAAACTCACGCCGATATTTTTCATAAATCATAGTTGCCTGATACCCCAGGGCTTCAAAAAGCATCCGTGCTGTGGAAAAATCATCACAGGTTAGCTCAATTTCGGTTCGCGTAATAACACCACCCTCGATAATGGCGTTATCTTTGTAGGTGAGCCGAACACGGTCGTCCTTTCTCAAGCGCAGCAAGCGAGCCCCTTTTTCTAAATCTCTTGCAGACGTATCCAATATCAGGTTATGTTCCATTCTTCGCTGGCGTGTATTGTCTGCACCGCAAACTCGCAAGCGCTCGGCCAGCCCAGACAGGTCTTTGATAAATAATTTTATTTCTTTTTCTTTAAAAGTCATCTGATTGTTCAATATTCATTCCTCTCGTTCTTAAAAAAGCGCCTGACACCTTGGGCCCGCAAAGAAACCAACACCAGGCCGAACCACAATACCGTCAACAATAACATAAAAGGCCAATTACGGTGTGCTGCTGGGTCCCGCCACAATAAAAGACGCTCAATCCAGTAAAGTGCCGGGTAGAAAATCGCTGCGACCACAAGCGGACCCAGCGTCCATCGAGCACCACGGGCCAACCCCCATAGAGCTGGCACCCCGACAATGCCATACAGCAACCCGACAATAACCAGGTACCAGACTAAACCACGGGGCAGGATGTCCATGATCAGGGAATAATCAGCCAGGGTTCGTGCAAA
The DNA here is from genome assembly GCA_003563055.1 of Anaerolineaceae bacterium. Taxonomy (GTDB): domain Bacteria; phylum Chloroflexota; class Anaerolineae; order Anaerolineales; family Anaerolineaceae; genus Brevifilum. Next base: position 3,378 of record PWSY01000142.1, read on the forward strand.
TCGGAGCCAACCCAACAATGACCACAACACAAACATCCAGAACATAATTCTCAGTGATAATGGGCGATTCCGTCTTAAAGGCTCTGTAGGGTCGCTCTCTTTTACCGGTTTCTCTGCCATAGAATAATTATAATTCGCTATTATGATTCAGCTCCATCACATCATTGATCAATTCAAATTCGCTCAGATACCCTAACCGCATCAATGCAGCCGATACTTTTTTCACAGCTTCAGGGTTAATGATGGCCGCTGTTGGGCCGAGAGGATCGCCAACAAACCGCCCCGCAGGCGAGCTACGAAGTGCTTGAAGGATTTTGGGTGTCTCCACCTGTAATATCGTGCAGGGACGGATGCGGGCCTGGGTACCTTTTTGCTCCCAATTATTTAAAGCTGAGCTCAAACTGGGCGGTGGCGCCTGGCCGTATTTATTGAGCAACGTTTCGAGGTGGATCATTTTTAATCCCTGATCTGCAGCGGCACTCAGCGATGTAGGCGTAAGTCGATAGGTATATTTATCTTCACTTTCATCCACCCAAAGACAGAACCTTGAAACCTGGTAGCGGGCAATCCGGGGGGTGAAGTTACTGGCCGTTATGGTGCCATCGGAGAAAGCTTCCAGGGGTTGATCTTCAACTGATGCATCTTCAATCGGCTGGCCCATTAACAATGTAGAAGACCAGGATGAAAAACGGAATGCGCAAATGGGCGCACCTTCAGACGGCGCAGCCAGGTCTATCAATCCAAGCCAATGCATCGGCCCGGTGATGAGATACCTTACCAAAGCGCCATCAACCTGCTCCCAATGCTTTTCGCCCAACAAGGATTCACCGGTTTCGGCATCACGGATTAACCAAGTTTCATAATCACCTGCCGGACGCTGAAAATCTGGTTCTCGTTCATAGATCGCCTTTACGAAGGACTCCAAATGCCACCAGGTGTCTTCAGGGAGCTCACTGAGATGGGCCAACACTCGTGATCGCGCTTTTTGGGGTTCGTTGCTCCAAGCGCCTTCACATACCAACCCGGGCACCAATCGCAATTCATTGAACAAGGTGGATTCCCGCCAGCCGCGTACCAGCCAGGCCAGGGATTCTGCCCGACTCATTTCAAGAAATGGGCGCGCATCTTCTGCCACAGGTTGCTCGCTGGAGGTGATCAGTTTCATCGATGCCAGCAGCGCATAGACCACATCAAACGGCGGTTGCCAGGATTTTAAACCTGGTGAACGACCAGGATCTTCCAACCGCAATGCAGCCAGCAGCGTGCTGGTGTGGTCCAACACACGGTCTGAAGTTAGTATAACAAAGCTCGTCTCCCCGGGTGATGCAGGTCTTCCAGGTGGCTGTGGTCCCGTAGGGAGCACAGGCGGTAGTAGTTCCATCAAGTCATCGGGAATGTAGGCACATTCTTGCAATTCTCCCTCTCGACGCAAGAAATCTCGGCCGATCAACCCCCGGTACCAAAGGATTTCGGTTGACGAAATGGGTTCAAGATAGGGTTTCTCACGATCGCGCTTACCTGGACCGACGTCACGTAAACCGCCAAAAGAACGTATAAACCGACTCCATGGCATCAAACCGGACCGCAACACCAGAATATCCATAGCCTGGCGTGCCTCATCGGGTAAGGATTCAACAACCTCTTGCACCAGCCCCTGATGCAATAAGGCTCGGGTTAGTTTGGGCAGGAAGCTTCGAGCATCAGGCGCATCCAGATCCAACCCCCACAAATCCGCCACAATCCTTAAGAATCCAAGATCATGCGTACGTAATCGGTCTTCCAAATCGGGCATATCATTTCGAGTATACATCACTTTTCTCATAAGGCCAATTAAACAGAAAAGAATGCAAGGTTATACAAACGGTATAAATCACAGGTGAATGGATATATAATAGCCAACAGTTATACAAACAATATACAGGTAAGGAGTTTTCAATGTTTAAAAAGAAGTTGTTTTTATCACTTTCAATACTGTTAGCCTTGGCACTGGTTTTGGCAGCCTGTGCCCCTGCGGCACCTGAACCCGAACCGACATTACCTGCAGCGCCCCCTGAGGACACAATCGATGAACCTGAACAGGAAACTGCAAGCATTGTTGACATTGCCATTGCAGATGGCCGTTTTGAGACCCTGTTGACAGCAGTCGTAGAAGCTGACCTGGCCGAGACCCTGGCTGGCGAAGGCCCCTTCACCGTCTTTGCACCCACCGACGAGGCTTTTGGCCTTCTGCCCGATGGCACCATCGAGGCGCTGCTGGCAGATATCCCCGCCCTGAC
>PWSY01000190.1 GCA_003563055.1 Anaerolineaceae bacterium
ATCGCTACCAACCAGCTCGACCCGGAAACAGTAGAAAACACGCTCATCATCGGGGAGCTTTCGCTGGATGGGGGCGTCCGCCATGTGAAGGGCGTCCTACCCATGGCCGCGCTGGCACGCCAGGAGGGCTACCAAACCGTGATTGTCCCACAGGTGGATGCACCGGAAGCCGCGCTGATTCCGGATATCACCGTCATCCCCGCGCCGACCTTGAACGCACTCTATGACCATCTTACAGGGATTATGCCACTGACCCCGGCGGAACCGCCTGAGCATGACCCGACGGAGATACTGGTGGAGACGGACTTCAGTGAGATCAAAGGGCAGGAGCACGTCAAGCGTGCCCTGGAAGTGGCAGCTGCTGGCGGGCATAACCTGATGATGATCGGGCCACCCGGCGCGGGCAAGACGCTGATGGCACGCGCCCTGCCCTCGATTTTGCCGGCGATGACGATCGACGAGGAACTGGACGTGACCCGCATCTACAGTGTGGCGGATATGCTGCCCTCAGATGTGCCCTTGATCCGCGCTCGCCCGTTTCGTGCACCGCACCATACCATCAGCCATGCTGGGCTGGTGGGCGGGGGCAACTGGCCGCACCCGGGTGAGATCAGCCTGGCGCACCGCGGGGTACTGTTCCTGGATGAGCTGCCCGAGTTCAGCTCAAAGGTGCTGGAGGTGCTGCGCCAGCCATTGGAGGATAAGGTGGTCACGATCAGCCGCGCCCAGGGCTCGCTGACCTTCCCGGCCAATTTCCAGCTGGCCGCAGCCATGAACCCCTGCCCCTGTGGTTATTTTAATGATCCTACTCGTCCGTGCACCTGTTCTTCCTCTGGGGTAACGCGCTACCAGAAGCGCATCTCCGGTCCTTTGATGGACCGCATCGACATCCACATGCAGGTGCCGCGGGTCGAATTTGCCAAGCTGCGCGACATGCGCCCGGGAGAGACATCGGCTGAGGTGCGTGCCCGGGTGGAGGCGGCGCGCCAGCGCCAGCGAGGGCGGTTTGCTGATTTAGGGATTGCGTCTAATGCCGATATGCGCCCGACCCAGATCCGTCAGTATTGTGTTTTAGATGAAGCCTGCCAGGCTTTGATGAAGACCGCCATGCGCCAGCTGCAGCTGACCGCAAGGGCTTATCACCGGGTGCTGAAGTTGAGCCGCACGATTGCCGACCTGGCGGGGTCTGAAGCGATCACCCAGGTGCACCTGGCGGAAGCGCTGCAGTACCGGCCGAAGCTGGAGTTGATGTAGATCCGCTTATTGTTCCATTGGAGACCTTGCGGTCAAACCCCTCGCTCGGTAAGGCCCTTCTCCGCTTCGCTTCAGCCCCCACCAAAAGAGGGTGCGGGTTCCGCTTCTCTCCAGGGGTAATAAAGACCGGCGAGAACTGAGGAGATTGAAATTCCTTTTGAGCACCTTGGTTTTGCAAAGCGATAACGCGAATACCCTATACCGCGACGAACGTGCCCCGTAGTTCTGCGTGCAGCGAGCGGTGCCTGGCCAGATATGCCCTCAGCGCCTCAATGCTTCGCTCAGTATGCTGTTGGCGATTGCGACCGTACTTCCGCGCAACGCCCTGTTCGGTGACAAATGCCGTGGGGTAATGGCGTTCGGGTTGCAGTGGTTTGTCTCCTGCAAACACTTGCTGCACGCGCTGTCCGGTTGGATTTTCGATCTTGATATAGGCATTGAGGCCGAGACTGCGTTTGACATAACCACCCATCTGGTCGTACGGATCGCATGCAAACGTTCGCTCCAGATTCTCCTCCAGCATCGCAACAATTTCCTCGCCCGTCAGCTCGACCGTTGAGATCGGCGGGTTCATTGGGATCATGTTGTAGAGGTCATTCATCGTCACCTCTCCGGGAATGATTGGTGCGCCATAGCGCCAACCATTCGAGAATGCCATTTGTGCGCCCGTGCTTTCCAAAATTGCCTGCAAGAGGAAATTGTCCATCGTCGTTTCCAGCATGGTCGCTCGGTTGAGCGCTGTAGCCGTTTCACCCATCACCATGGATAATTCTTCTTGATAAGGCGCGAGCGCCTGGTGGACAAGGTCAGCTACTTCGGGGTCGGGATCTATTTTGGCTTCTACCTCTATCAGTTGGTGCCGGTAGTCGGCGACACGTCCTCCCTCAATTTCCAGATCCAAGCGGCCCAGGAAAGATCCATGGCAGCCCGATTGTATGATCAACGTTTTCCCCTGGAGGACAGGTTTATGCAAGCGGTGATGGGTGTGGCCGCTCAGGCAAACATCGATACCCTGTACCTCCGACACCAGCTTCATATCTTGAGGAAACCCGAGGTGGGAGATTAGGACGACCAGGTCTACCTTCTCCTGGGTGTGCAGAACATTGATGGTGGAAGGAAGTTCTTCTCGACCCAGGGTGAAGTAGAGCCCTGTACTGAAGGAAGGCGGCATGGTCTTATCGATAATATTGGAGGCGATGCCCACGATACCGATCCGTATCCCGCCGATTTCCTTAATGCTATATGGTGGAAAGATCCGCTCATTGGTTGCCTGATTGTACACGTTGATTGCCAGCATCGGATAGCTGAGTTTTGCTGCGCGCTGCTTGAATGTCTCTGGACCATAAGAAAATTCCCAGTGGGCCGTCATGGCATCGAGACCCAAGTCATTCAAGATAGGGATCAAAGCCTCTCCCTGCGTCTTCTGGGTGGGATAGGTGCCATGAAGGGTATCGCCGCAGTCGCAAAAGAGCGTGCGCCCCTGGTTCGCGGCGCGAATCTTCTTTACGAGTGTGGCAATACGGGCATACCCTCCTGCGGGACGATAAACTGCCTGACCGCCCTGCCAGAACATCTCCTGGTGAAGGTCAAAGTAGGCATGGCTATCGTTGAGTTGAAGGATGGTGAGTGAATTTCTGCTTTTAATCATTACAAAAAGGACCTCCAGCCAGATTCTTCCATAATTGGTTGAAAAAACATGATGTAGGGTCCCTGGATAAGATGGGCCATAACGCCCTCATCATGTATTTTTCTAATATTATGGTTCACCAGAACTTTTGCGAAACCCAACTGAGCCATTTCCGTCGTGTCCCACTCACTGTGAATGAGGTATTCAGGCGGGCTTGGCACGGCATCCAGTGTTTTAAATAGTGGTTTCGGGTTCCTTGGTGGGTTGGCTCCGAGTGTCTGCAGCGTTTCTGCCATTGCCACCGGATCAAGCATAAAGCTGCCCAATGCGCAGACCCCGATTTGTTTTAAAATCATGTACCCGAGAAAACCCGTTGAGTCAGACAAGGCTTCCATTGTTTTGATTGCGCCTTCTTCAAAAGCCTTTTCTCTACCTGGAACCACCGTATGTTCACCAATGGCAACACAGCGTTGTGGTGTGGCAAAGCGGATAAAATCATTTTGCTTTATAAATTCGTTACCAAGATCAGCGATTTGCCCCATAGAACGAACCGGGGCCATTTGTGCTTTGACAACGCTGTAAACTGGCTCCCATGGGCCTTCTACCACCATCTTCAGGCAACTGATACATAGCTCGAAGATCCGGTCGAATTGTTGTTCATGAAATTCGTCATGATCTTGCCAATGTTTCCACATGGTGTACTGATAGTTGCGGAGAGGGTTGAGGGTCTCTTCCATGTGAATGTTACCTCCCCCAAATCTACCTGCAAGAGGTAAAATGCCTGTTTGGATATTAGCCATAAAACCGACAAATCCCGGGTGTGTGGCAGTGGTAATACATACCCGGGGGCCCACTTTGTCCATCAGATTGAAACTTTCTTCATTGTTTAAAACTTTAGACATATTCAGGGCAAGGTAAATGGGGGAATCCGTCGTATTTTTAGCTTTCATACTGCATCTCCTTATGAGTCATTTGCTGTGTGTACCTATTTCAAACTTTGTTGTCAAACTGGGCGTTGAGCCCCTAATTTAAAGGGGATATGGATGACAAGACATGCTCCTGTCTACCACGAGCATTCACAACTATCTCTTTCCAGCTCTCGTTACCTGGCTGGCCAATTAGGCCGTTTGACCATAGAATTCCCGTCAATAAATAGAACCGTCTCCTCTTCATCTTGGATGCTACAAACCGGCCTGCTCCAGCCAATACAACAAGATAAAAATGAGCGTTGCAGCGGGGATGACGATCACCCAATCATTGACTTTGAACAAGCGCGGGAAGGTCAGGTCGCCAAAATCACCCTTCTTCAGAATGCCCTGAGTGAGTCGCGGGTATAGTGCGGCAAAAAGCCCGGAACCGATAATAATTCCCACCAGTCCTCCGACCAGGGCGTCCAGTGCACCATTACCGATTGCACCCGCAATGGTGCCGGGACAATAGCCCAACACCGCAAAACCTACCCCAAAAATCAAACCGCCAATAATGTTCTTGCCCGCAGAGCCTGATTTAGGATAAAGTTCCACCCAACCCAGGGTTTTCATCGCATAAATCCCAATCATTCCGATCAAAACAGCAGAAAGCATGATTTTTAGGACAGTGAAATCGGTCAGCAGCAGTTGCCCGACAATCACGTCATATTTTGTCGCGCCGCCTTTTTGAAGTAAGAAGCCGAACAAAATACCGAACGCCAATCCCCAAAGCAGGGGCGATATTTCTTTCTTTGGTACGGATGTCTGTTTCCGTTCATCCATGAATTTGTTTGTTTGCATGTTGCCCTCCTGTTAACCGATTAAAGTGAAGATAATGTGCGCCGTCAGAATGCCGCCAATGAAAAAACAAATGGCGGAAATCCAGCTTGAAACGGCAAGCTGGAGCGTTCCGCTGATACCATGCCCGCTGGTGCATCCGCCTGCCCATCGCGCACCAAAACCGATGCAAATGCCGCCGGCCAGCGCCACGATGACGCGCAGTAATGTGTTGGCGCCAAATGCGGCTGACCAGAGCGAAGGAACCCACTGCCAGCGAAAATCACCGGATAGCAGCGCCGAAATCAGCGAGCCGAAGATAACGCCCACCACCAGCATCCATTGCCAGTCCACACCAAGCCCTATCTTCTGGTAGTAAGGCTGTAGATCCACCTTTTTCCCCGAAAATAGTTTTGCAATCATGCCGCTGGCTCTGGCAAAGCTGGTTGAACATGCGAGCGGTTTTCTGGAGATGAGAAAGGTGAACCAGCTCAAGATGCCGATGCCAACTCCAACTGCATAAGGGGACCAGCGTACTGTTGTTAAGAATTCCATCAGATTACCTCCTTTGTTTATTTTGTATCCCAGTGTTTATTAACTTCGATATAGTTCGTGAAGAATCTGGAGCCATGTGGATTGACACAAACCTGGCACTCCCGGATGTACCCGGCAGCGCTATAGCCAGTCAATCCTCCGGCGACATTATGGACATCGTCGAATCCATGCTGCTTGAGAATGCTCGCGCCGAGCGCGGAGCGATTTCCCGAGCTGCAGATAAGGACGGTCATTTTGTCCTTGTCCAGCTCGTGGTGGCGGGTGCGCAGCTCGGCCACCGGGATATTGATGGCGCCTTTGATATGGGCATCCGCATACTCAAGCGGTGCTCGCACGTCCAGCAGTACAAAACCGGTGTCACCGGTGATCATGTCATGCAAGTCCTCCGCTGAGATCAGCCCGACGTGGCTGGTCCTAAGTCCCCTTACAGCCCAGGCCACC
>PWSY01000210.1 GCA_003563055.1 Anaerolineaceae bacterium
CCTGCCTATTCTCGAAGATCATCAAAGAGGGGTGTGCTCAGGTACCGTTCAGCGAATGAAGGGATGATCACAACGATCAATTTGCCTTCATTTTCAACGCGTTTGGCGACCTGTAATGCGGCCCATACAACAGCCCCGGCTGAAATGCCGACCGGCAATCCCTCTTGTGTGGCCAGCTTGCGGGCTGTGACGAAGGAATCTTCACCAGTAACCTGGATGATCTCATCATATATCGATGTGTTCAACACAGGCGGGATGAACCCCGCGCCGATGCCCATGATGGGATGGGGCCCTTTCTCGCCGCCAGAGAGAACCGGTGCGGCCTGTGGTTCGACAGCGATTACCTGAATCTGCGGTTTGAGAGCCTTTAATCCTTCGCCAACGCCGGTGATTGTGCCACCGGTGCCAACCCCGGCCACAAGAAAGTCGACCGTTCCGTCTGTGTCAGCCCAGATCTCTTTAGCAGTTGTCTGACGATGGATGTCTGGGTTAGCAGGGTTTTCAAACTGGTTGAGCAAGACATAGCGTGGGTCTGAGTCGATCAGAGCTTCAGCCCTGGCAATTGCACCATCCATCCCATCTTCTGCCGGTGTCAGGATCAGTTCGGCGCCGAGCACCTTCATCATCATCTTACGTTCGTAGCTGACCTTTTCTGGCATGATGATCACACAGCGGTACCCCCTGGCTGCGGCAGTGAAAGCCAGGGCAATGCCAGTGTTACCGCTGGTCGGTTCCACGATGATGCTCTTAGGCGTCAGTATACCAGCATCTTCTGCAGCATTGACCATGGCGACTCCGATGCGGTCTTTGACGCTGTGGGCTGGGTTGAAATACTCAAGTTTCAATACAATGTCTGCAACGGCTGCTTCCCCGAGTCGGTTTAAGCGCACCAGGGGGGTATTGCCGATCAGTTCGGTGATGTTATTATAAATTTTCATTATCTTTCTCCAAAATAATTTGTTGGCTTACTTGGCAATAATCTGTGTAATGTGAAGCACAAAGCCAGTCGGGTTAACTTAAAAAGGCGGTGTAAGCCTCATACCGCAAGATCTGTGAAGTTGCGGGGCTGTCCGCCGCCCAGTTCGACTGGCCTTAAAATATCGTTTTTTAAGTCTGAGCGGTGGTTACTGACCCCGCCACAGACACAAGCAAATGGACATTCATTCTCCTAATAAATTCGACTATTTCTATCTAAATTATATTACCAATGATTAAAGTGTCAAGCGCGTGTGGAAGGCTGCTTGGGATATAATAAACGCCATTATTGCTGGCATAAATGGATTGAAGGAGGCCTGTCGATGACTATTCGTTTGAAGAAGCTGGTAGGTTTATTGGAGAAGTTTGGACTTGCTGGCGTGGCGTTGAATCCGGGGCCGTCACTGACTTACCTGACAGGGTTAAATTTTCATCTCATGGAACGACCGGTGCTGTTCATCATCACACAGGCCGGGAGGATTGCGATGGTCTTGCCAGAACTTGAGAAAGGAAAATTGACAGGTGATCCAGCCAAATTACCGGCTTTCACTTATGGAGATGACCCTGCCACTTGGCCTGCTGTCTTCGAGCGAGCTGTTGAAAGGCTGGAACTTCATCGAGGAAATCTTGGTGTTGAGCCAACCCGAATGCGGTTTCTTGAGCTGTCATTTCTTCAGGGATCACTGCCAGGTATGACTGTGATAGATGCCAGCCAGGTGATGGGGAAATTGCGATGGATTAAAACTTCGCAGGAAGTTAGCCGGATGAAACAAGCTGCACAGATTGCCCAGGCGGCTCTGTTGGCCACATTAAACACTTTACAGGGGAGAATGACGGAGAAGGCGATTGCCAATGAGCTTGTCATCCAGCTATTGCGGGCTGGATCTGACCCGACTCTGCCATTCACTCCGATTGTAGCTATAGGCGAAAACAGCGCCAACCCCCATGCCCAACCGACGGAGCGCGCCCTAAAGCCGGGGGACTTGCTGCTGGTTGACTGGGGTGCCAGTTATGAAGGCTATTTTTCTGATATCACCCGTACCTTCACCTATGGCGAAGTGGACCCGGAGCTGGTCAAGATTGGGAACATTGTCCTGGCAGCCAATCGGGCAGGACGCGCAGCCGGGAAGCCCGGGGTGGCTGCCGGTGATGTTGACCTGGCTGCCCGATCTGTGATTGCAGCTGCGGGCTATGGAGATGCATTTATCCATCGCACCGGTCATGGGCTGGGGATGGAGGCCCACGAGCCGCCCTATATTTTTACAGAAAATGAGCAGGCCCTGTTGCCTGGTATGACATTCACCATTGAGCCTGGGATTTACCTGCCAGGCAAAGGCGGTATTCGGATTGAAGATGATGTGGTGATCACCAAGGAGGGTTTAAAGAGTCTGACGGACCTGCCCCGCCAGGTTTTGCCCATCGAAGATTACATGGGTTGAGGGAAAGTCATGACTCGTGATCTGAAAATTGTTTCTGCATCAATGCTCACCTGGGGCCTTGGTGAAGGCATGTTTTATATTTTTATGCCCCTTTATATCCAGGCATTTGGCGCTGATCCAATTATGATTGGTTCCATTCTGGGGATGAGCGGCCTGGTGATGACTGTTGCGCAGATTCCCTCCGGGTACCTGGCGGACAGGATTGGGCGTCGTCCGCTGATGCGGTTTTCGTGGATCTGTGGTGTGATTGCCACCTGGGTGATGGCACTGGCCCCCAGCCTGGGCGTTTTTGTGATCGGTTTATTGCTTTATGGGGTCACCTCGTCTGTGATGGCGCCGCTCAATGCTTATGTACAGGGGGCACGCGGCAAGTGGTCGGTTGGCAGGGCGGTCAGCTTTGTCTCAGCCGCTTATAATGTCGGTGGTGTCCTGGGCCCGATTGTGGGTGGGGTTTTAGGCGAGATGTTTAACCTGCGAATGGTTTATTATGGTGCTGGTGTGATTTTCACCCTGTCGACACTGATCGTCTTGTTGGCCCGGAATCAGCCCGTTGAGGACATCACACCAATGGCGGGAGAAGTTCATTTACTGCGAAACAGGCAGTTTATCGGAATGCTGGTGATGATCTTCCTGGTGATGCTCGCTTTGACCCTCCCGCAACCCCTGGCAGCCAATTTCTTACAGAATGAGCGGGGGTTATCCCTCAGCCAGATTGGTCAGCTTGGTTCGTTGGGCGCCCTGGGCAGCGTGGTGTTAATGCTGGTCTTTGGTCATCTGCCGGTAGGGCTTGCTTTAATCATTGGACAGATCGCTTTGATGCTGTTTGCTTTCTTGCTCTGGCAGGGTGCGGGTGTCCTGTGGTATCGATTGGCCTATGTGTTCCTTGGTGGGTATCGCCTGTGCCGGGCAATGACTGTGGCTTTGGTCAGGCCGATTATTCGCGATCGAGAGGTGGGTCTGGCTTTTGGTTTGGTCGAATCACTGAACGCGCTGGCTTTGATGGTTGCCCCAGTACTTGCTGGGATACTGTATGACTGGCGACCGATATCCATTTTCCCGGTCAGTTTGGCGGCGCTATTTGTAACCCTGTTGGTGAGCTTTCGCTTTGCTTTCCGTAATAGGCATGTGAAGGTCGCTCGGATAAATTAATGATGATTGCGTGGAGGTGAGAGATGAAACTTGAAGTTGTGCGTTTGACGCTTGGGCCGATGGAAAACAATGTCTATTTATTGGGCGATGATTCTAGTGGCGCAGCAGTGGTGATTGATCCAAGCTTTGACAGTCAGGTCGTGCTGGCACGTGTAGAAAAGATGGGCTGGTCGCTTGGGCAGGTGTGGTTGACCCATGCACATTTTGACCATATTGCAGGCGCGGGAGAAATTGCCCGGGCATTGGACCTGCCACCTCAAATAGGCCTGCACCCAGCTGACCAGGGTTGGTACCAGATAGCGGGGGGCGCAGGCAAGTTTGGCCTGTCCATCCCCCAACCGCCGCCGGTGACAATTCACTTTGCACACGGGATGATGGTGCCACTCGTTCAGGGCCAACCGCCTGTGGTTGAGGTACGGTATGCCCCCGGTCACAGTGAGGGGCATGTGATGTTTTATTGCGAAGCCCTGGCGGTCTTATTCTGTGGAGATGTGATTTTTCACCAGGGTATCGGGCGAACAGACCTTGAAGGAGGTGATATGCCTCAATTGCTTGACAGTATTCGAGACCAGGTGCTGTCCTTGCCAGATCAAACCCGCTTGCTGCCCGGTCATGGGCTTGAAAGTACCGTTGGCCATGAACGTGAGCACAATCCATTTCTTTAATTGCCTGTGAATGGATAAGCCAGTAAAAAGGCGGAACAAAAAAAGCTGCCCGAATTTAGGGGCAGCTTTTCTTTTTTAACAAAATCTTATTTGGCGTATTCGGTGGCCCGGCTCTCGCGAATGACCGTGATGCGGATTTGACCTGGATATTGCATGGTTTCTTCAATTTGCTGGGCAATATTCTTTGCCATACGGTTGGCTTCGACGTCATCGATCTCATTGGGTTTGACGATGATGCGCACCTCTCGACCTGCCTGGATCGCATAGCTGCGATCCACGCCCTTGTGGCCGTTAGCGATGTTTTCCAATGCACGCAGCCGTTTAATGTATTGTTCGAGGTCTTCACGCCGGGCGCCTGGCCGGGCGCCTGAGATGGCATCTGCGGCTTCTACGATCACCGCTTCGACTGAGTCCTGTTCGATTTCGTGGTGATGTGCAGCGATGATATTGACAACCTTTTTGTTGACATGATGTCTTAGTGCAAATTCAGCCCCGATCTGGGCGTGGGTGCCTTCAGTATTATGATCCATGGCTTTACCCAGGTCGTGCAGTAACGCCCCGGCCTTGGCGACTTCAACATCAGCGCCTAATTCAGCAGCAATGACGCTGGCGATTTTTGCTGTTTCTACAGCATGAGAAAGCTGATTTTGCCCATAGGAGGTCCTGAATTTTAAGCGCCCCAGTTTTTTGAAGATCTCGGTGTGCAGACCTGCCACACCTGCATCATAAGCGGCTTGCTCACCAGCCTCAATGATATCCACATCCATTTGATCTTTTTCTTCATTGATGAATTTCTCAATATTAGCTGGATGGATGCGGCCATCGACCACGAGTCGTGAAAGGGCCCGACGGGCAATTTCTCGACGGACTGAATCGAAGCAAGAGACGGTCACGGCCTCGGGTGTGTCGTCAACAATGACATCCACCCCGGAAATCTGTTCGAAGGCCCGGATGTTGCGACCATTTCGTCCTACAATTCGACCTTTCATCTCTTCGTTTGGCAGGTTGACCACAGACGTGGTCACCTCAGCGACCTTTTCGGACGCAACCCGTTGGATGGCATCGGCGATCAATTCCCTCGCTCGAGCGTTTCCTTTTTCTCGGGCCTCACCTTCGATCTGGCGAATGATCCGGGCCATATCGGCACGGGCTTCTTTTTCTGTTTCTACGAGCAAGACCTGCCGTGCTTCATCCCGGGTCATTTCAGAAACCCGTTGTAGTTCTTCAACGATCTGACTGTGTAGTTGGTCGACCTCATTTGCCCGTTTGTCGATGCTTGATTGGCGTTTATTGAGACGCAACTCCCTTTCCTCATATTTTTCAAGCCGAAGGTCTAATTCCTCACGTCGTTTTTGAAGTCGGTCATCTTCTTTATTAAGCTCAATACGACGGCGGTTCAGTTCTTCCTCGGTTTTTTGCGTGATCTTAAGGGCATTATCCTTCGCCTCAATTTCAATTTCGCGGGCTCTTTCTTTGGCTTCAGTGATGATGTGGTCTGCTTTCAGGTTTTGCTCCCGAAGCTTATTTTGTACCTGTGATTGTTTGATCAGGTAACCGATCAAACCGCCCAGGCCTAATCCTGCTATGGCGATTACTATTGCTATGATTGGGTTCATAATTATTTTCACTCCATATTTTCTGTTTAATCCGGGCACGCTTCGTCAGGTGATGCGAACTCATCCCACAAGCGTTCCACTGTTGGCTTGACGATGCCGTAGTGAAAGCCCCGCCGGCTTAAAAAACCGCCTACCTTTTTTAGGAAATCGGTTTTGGATTGATGACAGGTTTGTTTTGCTTTTTTAATACCTGCTTGGTAGGCCAATTCGTTTTCGTCACCAGAAAAGTCTTCCAGCGCGCGAGTTATGATGTCATCTGGCACCCCTTTAAGCCGAAGTTCGTAGGCTAAGAGGCGCTTGCTGCGAGGACGGAACATATTTCTGTTCTCTATCCATTGACGGGAAAAATTGAAATCGTCCAGCCAATTTTTCTCAATCAGTTTATCCAATGTAGATTCGACCACCTGGTCACCAAAACCTTTTTTATATAGACGGGCTCGGGTTTCCTGGATGGACCTTGGTCGGTGGCTGATAAATTGAAGTGCTTTTTGAAAGGCGATCTCGTATGTGTCTTCCTCTTGGAGCTTGACGATTTCAGCCTCGGTCAACTTTCTTCCAGGTTCCAGCCATGCAGCCACAAAACGTGAAAGCCCAAAAGCAAATTCACCGTCCAGGTAAATATTCACTCGTTGACGGTTGCTTTTTTGTGCTTTGATGGCAGTTATTTCCTGTTCCATTGCTTCTCTCTTAAAAACAAAGACAGCTGCAGCTCTACCAGAGCGGCTGCAGCCGTCGCATTAGCAAGTGTCCCTTATTGGCGTTGTTTAAGTAAAAGATAGATTTCTATAACCGGGTTAACATTCCAGATTTAAACCCAAAGGGTCTGTTTTATGAACCAGTATTATGAGATGATAAACCATATCTATCCTGTACTTGATTATTGACCTCATTTTGATGTTGGCAGACTATTGATAATATTATTTCTAACAGCCCTTTGCCTTGGAAATCAAAATCGATGTCATTAATGATGTTCAATGCCAGGCAGGTTGCCGGCGAAAAATTTTCGTACGGTACGCTTTGATAACTTGAACGCAGCCGCTACCTTTTCAGGTGGCAGATGAATAAATTATTAATTATCTGTAAGCTGTTTAGCTTACTTGTAGATGGTAATTATACAATAAAAAATCAATTAATGAAGGCCTTTGAAAAAATCCCCTGCTGGGTGTTCTTAAAGAGCCTCACTTGGGCCGGGCCCCTTCTCAAGCTTATAGATGTCATTGGCTGCTAGCGAAGTGTTGGATGGTTCTTGTATTCTGTGTCAGATGTGTTTGGGTTAATTATCCAACTCATGTTAAAATAGATATTATGGATACAAAATCTTTCAACCTTCCGTCTGATTTTCCTAAGAGCGAGAGTTACCAGCGCCATCAGAAGCAACGCTTCTGGCAAATCTTACTGCCCATTATTTTCGGATGCTTGCTGATCTTGGCGGCAGCTGTGATGGTGATATTACGCACTGTCCATACAGAGGCAGGTGGGATTGTGTCCCAATGGGCGGACGCATCCCTGATTTGGTTAATTCTACCCGTCTTACCTGTGGCGCTTGCCCTCACCGTGGTGCTGGCTGGGATGGTTTACCTGATGGCTAAAGCACTTAACATAATTCCCACGTACTCGCTCCTGGTACAGCAATATGCCAACCTGATGTCCATATATGTTAAGAAATGGATGAATAAAATTGTGACCCCATTTTTTGCCGTAAAAAGCTTTCGGGCCGGTTTGGCGACTTTCTTTTCATCGGTGTTTGGCCTGGTACGAAAATAAAACCTGATACCGAAAAAATTGAGTTGATTGTTCAAATAAAGCTGCGCTTTAATCTTGCTGACTGAAAATAACCATTCAATACATTAGTAAAAAGGATCAATTAATGAATAACAACTGGAAGACAAAAACCATCATTTTTGGAACAGTGATTGGTGCGCTGTCTGGCGCTGTTTCGGCATATTTATTGGTCAAACGGGCGGAAAGCGAAAATGAAAAACCCAAGTTGTCCCCTGGAGAGGGGATCCAGGTTGGGTTGGGTGTGTTGGGCTTAATGCGGATGATTGCTGGCTTTGGTTCTGATTAATTCCGGAGCTTTTTAGGCCAAACCCTTGTTTGATATCATATTTCTGGGTACATCGGCCTCTGCACCTTCAGTGCATAGAGGCCTGTCTTCATTACTTGTTCAGCATGAAGAATTTCGTTTTTTAATCGATTGTGGTGAGGGAACTCAGCGGCAAATACTACGCTCTGGTGTTGGTTTTAAACGCTTGAACCAAATTCTATTAACTCATGGACACCTCGATCACATTTTGGGGCTTGGTGGTCTTGTCTCCACCTTTTTACGCTGGGATGTTATGGAAGTGATCGACATTTACGGCACCCAGCATACACTGGATCGGGTACACGACCTGATCTTTGGGGTGGTTTTACGGGGTTACCATGGAACACCCCCAGTTGTGCTTCACGAAATTGGCCCGGGGATCTTTTTTGAGACAGACCGGTTTTCAATCAAGGCTTTTTCGGTGGATCACCGCGGTTCACATTCCCTGGGCTATCGATTTGAGGAACACAGCCGGCGGCCTTTTTTGCCAGAAGCAGCGGAAGCGTTAAACATTCCGCCTGGCACATGGCGTCGTGACCTGGTCAATGGCAAGCAGGGGGTATTGCCGGATGGCAGGATAATTGAACCCGATCAGGTGCTGGGAGAAGAGCAAAAGGGTACGACGCTGGTGGTTATTGGTGATACGGGCAGACCTGAAAATCTGCATCACCATGTCCAGGGTGCAGATGCCCTGGTGATCGAAGCGACCTATATTGAGGAAGAGCACACACTGGCTCGAAAATATGATCACCTGACAGCGAAGCAGGCTGCAGAGTTGGCAAAAACGACGGGTGTGGGGCACCTATATTTGACCCATCTCTCCAGACGTTATCGAGAGCGTGATGTGCTGAAAGAAGCCCAATCGGTTTTTCCTGATGTTCATGTGGCACGCGATTTTGATCAATTTCAAATCCGGCGTGAGGGTGATTGAGCGCTAATTTTTGTAATTTTTATTGATGGCTGTGATAAGCTGAATCGATCCAAGGAGGTGTTTATGGCAAAAAAAGGTTTTCTGACACGCTTGGCTGCGGGTGACATTTTAGTTTCCGATGGTGCTACGGGCACCAATCTTCAGCGGATGGGATTGCCAGTAGGCGCACCTGCTGAAATTTGGGTGCTCGAAAACCCGGATGGGATTCAAGCCCTTAACAAAGCTTTTATTAATGCTGGTTCAGATATTATATTGACCTGTACCTTTGGTGCGACCCAACACCGACTGACAGCTGCAAGTCTTGGGGAGTCTTTCACAGAAATAAACAGGAAAGCCATTGAGATCACACAACGGGCAGCAGAGGGAAACGATGTCCTCGTGGCCGGTTCTATTGGCCCGATTGGTGAAATGTTGGCGCCATTGGGGACAATATCTATCGAAGATGCCGAAGCTGATTTCAGGGACCAGGCCCGGCTACTGTGTGAGGGCGGCGTGGATTTGATCGTTGTTGAAACCCAGTTTGACATCAATGAGGCTGGCGCTGCTGTCAGAGGGGTCAGAGCGGTCGACCCTGAAATACCATTGGTTTGTTCCTTCAGCTATGACCGGGGTGTGCGGACGATGATGGGCACAAAACCGGAAGATGTTGCCGAGATTATTGGCGCGATGGATGTGGATGTCCTGGGGATCAATTGCGGACGCAGCTTGAATGATAACCAGGATGCTCTGACTCAACTGCAGGATATTACTGAAAAGCCGATCTGGTTTAAACCCAATGCAGGGATGCCTGAGACAGATGCAGAGGGCCTGCCCACTTATTCTGTCACACCCGGGGAAATGGGGGCCCTGGTGCCGGTTTGGTTGCAAGCTGGTGCTCAAATTGTGGGCGGCTGCTGTGGAACCAGCCCAGAGCACCTGGCTGAAATTGTGAAATGGGCAAATGCTTGAAGGATTCCAGGCCTAAAATCATTAAAAACTCGCGTCGCAGTCACGAAAATAGAAAACACCTCCTGTGCGGCTGATCTGCTTTGTCGACGACCCTGGTCCTTTACAGCTGTGGTTTTCAATATGATGGTAACCATTCATGTGTTAAGGACATAATCATCCCGCCCTGGTGTAGAACAAGCCAGGAGGATGTGTTAGAATCCCTGCAATGAGAAAATTGATCCTTGCATCCAATTCGCCCCGCCGAAAGGAACTTCTGGCCTTGTTTGGGTGCCCTTTCGAGGTTACGCCAGCAGATATTGATGAAGGCCATCTGCCCGGCGAGCGCAGCGGTGAATATGTGTCGCGGCTGGCTCTTGAAAAAGCAAATACCATTTTACCCATCAAAGAAAGTTTGGTTGTCGCCGCTGACACAATTGTAGTGGATGGGGGTGTCTTGCTGGGCAAGCCAGTTGATGTAGATGATGCGCGCCTCATGTTGCGGCGGTTGCGCGGGCGAACACACCAGGTTTATACCGGCATTGTGGTCAGGAGTCCTGAGACCAAGTTGCCCTATGATGATGTGTGTTGCACCGATGTCCCGATGCGATCCTATTCTGATGCTGAGATTGAGGCCTATATTCGCTCAGGTGATCCATTGGATAAAGCCGGGGCCTACGCCATCCAGCACAAGAAATTTCAGCCCGTGGAAGGATTGATGGGGTGTTACGCATCTGTTATGGGATTGCCGCTGTGCCATTTAGCGGTTGGGTTGGAACAATTTGGGTTTGATTTCCCGCCTGATTTACCTGCTCGTTGCCAGGCTTTACTTGACTATGATTGCCCAGTTTTTTCGACCATCCTGGGGAAAAAATGAGGCGAACTTGATGACGCAACACCGGCGCTGTGGACGAAACCGAATCCTGTTGATCTTCATCATCATGAGTTTGATTGCGGCCTGTGATCCCGCACCCCTTCAAACGGCTTCTGATTTGGCCACAGCGTCTGGTGATGTTGCCCAGGCAGCCGCAGCCCAGTCCGTTGTGACATCTTTTTTACTCGCCTGGCAGGGGGAAGATTATGCGGCCATGTACGAGGCTCTGTCAACCCTGAGCCAGGATGCCATCGCCTTTGAGGTATTTGAAGACTCATATCGGCAAGCGGCCACCAGCATGTCATTAGAAAGCATCGACTTCCATCTCCTGTCGGGTATGGCTGCGGAAAGACATGCCGGAGTTGCCTGCCGGGTGACTTATCACACCCGTTTGTTGGGCACGCTCACTCGAGACATCGTGGTCAGCCTTTCTCAGGAAATAGACGGTTGGCGGATTCAGTGGGAACGGGGTTTGATCTTGCCCGAGCTGCGTGATGGTAACAGGCTGGAATTTGTGCACAAGATTCCCGCCCGCGGACGGATTTTTGATCGCGATGGTAGCCCGCTGGCAGCCTATGAAAATGCGATTGCGGTGGGGCTTGTCCCGGGTGAGATTGACCCTGAACAGGCCGAGGGGCTTTACGAAGCCCTGGCAGAGATCAGCTTTTATACCCCGGAGAGCCTGGCCAGGCTGGTTGATGGTACCCCCGATGATTGGTACCTGCCCGTGATCACCCTCTCTATGGCATCTGTGATGCCCTATATGGACTCTCTGCAGATGTTAAGCGGCGTACGGATTGATGAATTCCGCTCCCGGTTTTATATTGGTGGCGGGGTCGCGCCCCATGTGTTGGGGTATATGTTGTTCATCCCCGAGGAGACGCTTGAAGATTATCTTCGGTTGGGCTACCGGCAGGATGAGCGCATCGGCGCCACCGGGCTGGAATTGACTTTTGAACAAGAATTATCTGGCCAGCGGGGCGGCTCTTTATATGTCGTCAGCCCCACTGGCGCCATTCAGACCTTATTGGCGTCCAGTGAGCCAGAACCCGGGCAATCGCTTCATACCACGCTGGATAAGACCTTACAGATGCGGTTGCAAGAATCCCTTGGCGATCATCGTGGGGCCGTGGTGGTGATGGAAGTGGACACTGGTCGGGTGTTGGCGATGATTTCAAACCCACATTTTGACCCGAACGCGTTTGATTTGACAGAGATAGACCGCAGTCTGCTGGAGTCCTATTTTGCAGACGCCGACCAACCCCTCCTCAATCGGGCCACCCAGGGACAATACCCCCTCGGGTCGGTTTTCAAAGTCGTGTCGATGTCTGCTGCTTTAGAGGCCAACATCTACCAGGCGGGCTCGAATTTATATTGTGGTCATACCCTGTGGGTGTGTGACAGCGTGACGCTGGTTGACTGGACCCTGGGCTACGGCGCCCCAGCCAGCGGGGACCTCAACCTGCTGGAAGGCTTAATGCGCTCGTGCAACCCCTGGTTTTACCGGATAGGAGAAACCCTTTTTACACAAGGGATGGAAAATTTATTATCAGAGATGGCATTTGGGTTCGGATTGGGCTCAAGACGGGGGATTGATATTCCTGAAGCCCCTGGTAATATCCCGGAGACTGCCGGAACCTGCGTGAATAACGCCCAGATAGCCATTGGCCAAGGGGAAGTTTTGGTAACGCCTCTGCAGGTAGCTACATTTTTTGCTGCGCTGGCCAACGGTGGAACCATCTTTCGACCAGGCCTTGTAGAGCGCATTCAACCAGCTTCAGGTGAGGCGACTTATCTTTTTACACCTGATCCACGCGGGGAGCTGCCGATATCTTCAGAAACCCTGAAGGCGGTACAAGAGGCACTGCGCATGGTCGTAGAAGAGCCGCGGGGGACTGGTTATTGGGCTATGGATGGGCTTGCTATCCCTGTTTCCGGGAAAACGGGTACAGCGGAGACTCCTACTGGTAAATCGCATGCCTGGTTTGCGGGATATACGCGCCAGGGAGACCCCCAACGGCCG
Organism: Anaerolineaceae bacterium; assembly: GCA_003563055.1. GTDB lineage: Bacteria > Chloroflexota > Anaerolineae > Anaerolineales > Anaerolineaceae > Brevifilum. The sequence continues at coordinate 12,683 of PWSY01000210.1, forward strand.
GACATTGCTGTGGCAGTTATTATTGAAAATAGTGGTGAGGGATCAGCCATGGCAGCGCCCGTTTTCAGGCGGGTTGTCTCCCTTTATTTTTCAGACTATGAAGACCCTGGTGGTTTAATGCCGTGGGAAGAACAGCCTTATGTGCCCTGGCAGGCGACCCCCACAGAAGTGGAAGAGTCCCCATTCGAGGATTGACACAGTATAATCAGGCGATGATATCACGTTGACCAATGCACAAGTGGCATATGCCCGCATGGCACAGGTTTGCATGGCCCAGGCCTGCATTGTTGGAGTTTTATATGAGAAATGCACAAATAATATTGATCCTGATCTTGGTGATGGCGATGATGGGCTGCTCACAAGCACCTGATGTGATTGAGGTAGAAGAAGTTCCCACTGCAACCGCCACCCTGCCAGGCCCGCAGGTACATGTCACCCCTGCCCCCGATGTGGAAGCTGCGATTGGGGTGTTTATGCGCGCCTGGCAGGTGGATGATTATGTATCCATGTACAACTTGATTACTGCCGATGTGCGCAATTCGGTCACAGAAGAGGATTTTTCAACCCGCTACCGTGAGACAGCCAACGCAATGACCCTGAAGATGGAATCGGGGGTTGAGTACACGCTGCTCGGCACAGTTGTCAACCCGGGCTTTGCCACGGCCAGGGTGCAGGTGAACTACAACACCAACCTGTTTGGCACCTTTACCCGTGAGTTTGATATTACACTGGTTCGTGAAGCCGGAGAGTGGCGTCTTCAATGGCACGAAGGTGTGGTATTGCCTGATCTGGAGGGTGGCAATGCGCTCGAAATTGTACGTCAGACCACACCTCGAGGAAATATTTACGCCAATAATGGGTTCCCTATCGCGGCTCAAGAAGACGCTGTGGCTATTGGTTTTATTCCAGCCAATCTTGATCAGAATTTACTGAGTTTGTTTTACGGTACCATGGCTCGCTTAACCATCTACGAAGCGGATGAAATTATGGAAATCGTCGATAATGCGCTGCCCAATAATTACGTCCCATTAGGTGAAACGACCCAAGCTGCTGTTGAAAACAATATGAGCGCGTTGAGTACGCTTAGCGGTGTTTACCTAAATTATTACACATCACGGTTTTATTATGATGGGGGCATTGCACCCCAGGCTATAGGGCACCTCACCTATATCTCGCAAGAGGAGATCGATCGTTATCTTCGCCAGGGCTATTCTCCTAATGAGCGCTTTGGCAGCACTGGCCTGGAATTTAGCTTTGAAAATGAACTGTCCGGGGAACGAGGCGGTTCCCTGTACTTAAAGAATGCTGATGGGCAGATTGTCACCCGGCTGGCTGAAAGGGCTGCGACACCGGGTCAGTCGATTACCACAACCATCGACCCCAGGCTGCAATTCCTGTTACAGCAATCACTGGGCAATTTCAGAGGTGCAATTGTGGTGATGGAAATCGACACCGGGAGAATTTTATCGATGGTATCCAACCCACAGTTTGATCCTAATTTATTTGACATCAATAACCAGAACTTCATTCATGCCCCCAACCCCTATGTCCAGCCTAACGACCCTGTGTTTAATCGGGCAACGAATGGTCAATATCCCCTGGGTTCGGTGTTTAAAATTGTGACCATGGCGGCGGCTTTGGAATCAGAAGTTTTTGACTCACAGACAGAACTTTATTGTGGGCATTCAATTGTGGTGTGCGGCAATGAGCTATTTGACTGGACTTATGAAAAGGAGCGCCCGCCCAGTGGTGACCTGAACCTGCCAGGTGGGCTGATGCGCTCTTGCAACCCCTGGTTTTACCATATTGGCGAGCAGTTTTGGTTAGAAGGGAAGGGCGATGCGATCGCTGAAATGGCTCGTGGTTTTGGTCTGGGGCAGGAAACAGGCGTCGAGATAGCAGAACAGCCCGGCAATATCCCCGCCCAGGTGGCTTCCTGTGAGTTAAATACTCAGCTGGCCATCGGCCAGGGGGAGATGCTGGTGACCCCCCTGCAGGTGGCTAATTTGACGGCCGCTGTGGGCAATGGCGGAACGCTTTATCGGCCAGCCCTGGTCGAACAAATTGGGCCGGAAGAAGGTGCACCTACTTACACTTTTACACCAGAAGTGATCGGTACAGTGCCTGTTTCAGATGAAAAACTGGTCATCATCCAGGATGCCATGCGCGAGGTGATTGTCAATGCCAGGGGCACCGCCCAGATTCCGCTTGGAACGATGCGCTACCGCGCTTACGGAAAAACTGGAACGGCCGAGAATCCCTTTGGTGGGGCCCATGCCTGGTTTGCTGGCTATACCCAGGTGAATAACCCCGATCGGCCAGACATTGCCGTGGTGGTGATCCTGGAGAATGCTGGTGAAGGGTCTGAGATGGCTGCACCGGTCTTTCGCAGAGCGGTTTCATTGTATTTTTCAAATTATACGGATGCCGGCCGTGTCTTTAGCTGGGAGGCCAGGCCTTATGTGGTGGCGTCACCCACGCCCATCCCCACTGATACACCCATACCGACAATTCCACCACCCCCAACAGAAACGCCAGAAGGATGGGACGGTGAAGAGGACCCCGTTGAAGAGACTGAGGAGTAGATTGGTTTGAAAGACTCCCTGGATGGCATTGTGATCAGAGCCCAGTCAGGTTTCCTGATGGTGAAGACTGAGAGAGGCGAGCATGTATGTCGTTTGCGCGGACGCTTGAAACAGGGTGATATTGAGGGGGATATTGTGGCAGTTGGTGACCGGGTCACGGTCTCTCTCAGTGATGACGGCACCGGGACGATTGACTCGATCCATGAACGGGACGCGCTGATTTCGCGGGTGCGCACTGGGATCAAGCGTGATTTCCGGCAGATTTTGCTGGCCAACCCCGATCAGATCGTGATCGTTTTTGCCTGTGCTGAGCCTGAGCCCCATTTGCGAATGCTGGATCGTTTTCTGGTAATCGCCGAAAAACAGCAGATTCAAGCGCTGATTGTAGCCAATAAAGTCGACCTTGTTGACCAAGAAAAAGCCAGCGCGAGTTTTGGCCTGTATGAGAAATTGGGTTACAGGGTGCTGTACACTTCAGCCCATACCGGCCAGGGCGTGGATGCCCTCCAAGGTCAATTAAAAGATAAAATTTCTGCCCTGGCCGGGCCGTCTGGTGTGGGAAAATCCAGTTTGTTAAATGCTATCCAACCGGAACTGGGATTGCATGTTCGTCAGGTCAGTGAGGCAACTTCAAAGGGCCGACACACCACCCATGTGCGTGAATTATTCCCTTTGGATATCGGCGGCTTTGTGGCTGACACACCCGGGATCCGCTCATTGGCATTGTGGGATATCGAGCCAGAGGAATTGGACGCTTACTTCATTGAATTGCGTGACCTGGTCTCAGGTTGTCAATTCAGTGACTGCACCCACACCCACGAACCAGGTTGTGCGATTCAGGCCGCCGTAAGCACAGGAGAGGTGACCCCTGAGCGTTATCATTCCTACCTTCGCATGCGTTTTGGTGATGAGGATGAACAGTCGGAAAGGTCGGATGATTTTGAAGAACCTGGCGGCCAGGCATGGTCACCAAGCTAAAGGTACGCTACTTTTGATTAATAGGAACGCATTATGAAAAAAATTATTGGTTTCTTATTTCTTGTTTCCATTCTCCTTTCTGCCTGCAGTGCGGCCATTGAGGAGTCGACTCGGGAAGACAGCACCCCCACCCCAGTTGTGCTCTTACCTGAGCCTGAGCCATCCGCAACCGCCACTGCTGTGCCCCGGGTGACCTTCACTGTGTGTACGGTCGAACTCCCTGGAAGCCTTTTCGTATATGATGGGCGCCATAACACGGCCAAAACCTTGACCCTGGCCATGTTACAGGAAAGTCCGTTTGCCTATGAGAATGATGAGTTGGTGCCGGTGATATTGGACAGTGTCCCTGCTTTATCAAATGGTGATGTGCGGCTTGAATCTTTAACGCTTCAACGAGGGCAGACCGTTGTGGATGCAAAAGGCGAATTGGTCACGGTCCAGGCGGGTATTCTGGTCCGCCCCAGCGGCTGCCGGCAGTCGGATTGTGCCATTACCTGGGATGGTGAAGCGCCGCTGGAGATGGATCGTATGGTGATCGATTTCACCCTCAGGGATAACCTCACCTGGTCTGACGGAGCACCGCTGACCGCCCAGGACTCGGTCTTTAGCTATCAACTGGCATCATCACCTGAGGCGCCAGGGTTGCAGTGGGCAGAGGGGCGCACCCAGGCCTATACAGCCACGGGTGAACACACCCTCAGATGGGTCGGGCGACCGGGCTTCACTTCTGCGGATTTTGGGTTATTCTTCTGGCCTCCGCTGCCATCGCATCTGTTCAGCGGTCTTGAGAGCTGGACAGATCTGGCGCAGGACGCGCGGCTGGCCAACGCCCCCCTCAGCTATGGCCCCTATGCCCTTGTTTCCCGCGAGGGCGGCATGTTTCGCTTTGAACCCAACCCATATTATGATGGTTCAGGGGTGGCGGGTGACGATCGGCCCATTCTGGACGAACTGAACATCAAAGCAATCGAAGGTGGGGCTGGCGCAGCCTGGCAAGCCATCCAATCCGGCGATTGTGACTTGCTGGACCCCTCCTTTGGCATTGAGGGCGACCCATCGCTGCTGCAGAGCGTGGTGGATGATGAAGGCTTTGAGTTACTGGTCATCCCTGGCGGGACCTGGACCCAGCTTGTTTTTGGCATTCAACCGGCTTCATTTGACACATTTTTCAACCCGGTATTAAATGAGCGAACAGATTTTTTCAGCAATGCACTCACCAGGCAGGGTTTTGCCCAGTGCCTGGACCGCGAGGGTATGCTGGCGGTCACCATCCACAATCTGGGTTCCCTGTGGCCAAGTTTTATCTCCCCGATCCAGTCCCAGTTGTCAGCGCAAGACCAAATTGTGTTTGACCCGCAGGTGGGCCGTGGTCTACTGGAAGAGGCAGGGTGGATCGATCATGGCAATGACCCTGAAACGCCCTTGCAGGCCTTGAATATTGCCACAGTGCAGAACGGCAGACCACTGAGCCTGGAACTTTTGGTTGACCAATCTGGCTTTCATCAGGACCTGGCGGAGATTGTTCGCAGCTCTTTAGGCAGCTGTGGAATTGAGGTTAACCTGCGGGAACTGCCAGCCAATCAGCTTTATGCACCTGGGCCGGATGGCCCGCTCTTTGGAAGGGCATTTGACCTGGCTTTGCTTACCTGGCAGCCGATGTGGGAGCCGGACTGCAGTCTCTACCAGAGCTGGCGGATACCCACAGCAGATAATGCGTGGATCGGGACCAATATCGCCGGTTTAGCAGATGAGGGTTATGACCGGGCCTGCTTGGATGCCGCCTTTGCCCTGCCAGATGAAAGAGCGGAAGGTTTAATCCAGGCGGAAAAAGCTTTCCTATCGACCCTGCCGTCGGTTCCTTTATTCGCCCGCCCTGATGTGGTGGTTGTTCCGGTTACCGGCTGCGACTTTCAACTGACTGGAAACGATCGTTCAATGGTCCAGTTGATTGAATCAATCATGACAGGCACCCCTTGCCCTTGAAAAGATAAAACCGTGTATTCTTAAAACGTGCGTAACTACTCAGGCAACCCCCCACACCGCACGCTACGACTTTGCGATTGCCCTGACATAAAACCGTGTTTTCTTAAAACGCGCTTAGAATTGTGTTATAATTTTAAGGTGGACCTCGCATATGGTGATTGGTTAACTGTCTGGCGCAAAAATGTGGAAGCATCACTGGTTATGGTGCCGATAATTAAAGCGCGTTCTTGACGGAAAACCATTAGTATGCTATATTTTGGTACAAAATAGGTGCGATATCGGGTATATTTAACCTATCTTTTATGACACCTGTTTAATAGTTTGTCAACTGAGTAAGGCAGAATGTCACCAGTAAAAATAAAAGGAGGTGGTGCACACCGATTGAGTGAAATCACAACAGTTTTCCCAAAATATTTTTATTCACTAGTATCCTGACAAATTTTTTGTTATGGAGGAGAAAAAAATGAAACGTTATACCTTTTTATTTCTAAGTCTTCTCATCGCAGTGAGCATGGTGCTCACCGCCTGTGAACCTGTGACTGAAACCGTGACCGTTGTTGAAACGGTTGAGGTTGTCAAGGAGGTTGAGGTAGAAGTCCCCGTTGAAGTGCCGGTTGATGTTGATGAACCGGATGTGGCGCCTGAACCTGAACCAGAACCTGAACCTGAACCTGTGGTGATTGATCGTACGGGCGGCTGGTTCGACACGATCGTTGTGATCGAAGAACCCAGCACGGATGCAGCCATCACCCGCCTTGAGGTTGAGGAAATTGACGCGTATTTCTATACCGTTGCCAGTCCTGAAGCGGTTGCAAAAATTGAAGCAGCCCCCAATATCGATTACTGGCGCTCCTCGGGCTCCTATAATGAGTTCAGCTTCAACCCCACCGGGCCGGTGTGGGAAGAGGGTGAATATACTTTGAACCCCTTTGCCGTACCCGCCATCCGCGAGGCCATGAACTACCTGGTCGACCGTGAGTATATCACCCAGGAAATCCAGGGCGGTCTGGGTACCCCCCGCTGGACGGCATTCAACAGCGCGTCGAACGAC
>PWSY01000031.1 GCA_003563055.1 Anaerolineaceae bacterium
AAATACTCGGCCAGCATGGAAACATTATTCGATCTCATGACAGCAGTTTCGTCAACAGGCTTAAATAATTTAATAAATTCGATCACTTGATCATTATAACCTGCCTTAAATTGTAAAATGGAAGAAATCACCATGATGTTCTTGTCTAATAGTGTGACATGCAGCCATAAGCAGGGAAGCCCTTTATACATTGTACAAATCCTGGCATTTTTGGCCTGTTCTGGGATAATCAATCATATGACTGGCAACCGCTTATAAGATTTGTTGAGCAGTCATCTCCTTTAATGGTGAGTTGCTGAGCTGCGGGTATAATAACCCGCAGTTCAGCGTTTAAGTGATGATGACAAGATCAATAAAGGAGTGACAAGAATGAACAAAATCCAACGAGTTCGCGCTGCCCTTGAAGGGAAACTGCCAGATCGGGTGCCAGCCAGTTTCTGGTTTCACTTCCCGACAAGCCAGGCACATGGCGAAGAATCTGTCCAGGCGCACTTGGAATTTTTTCGCCAGGCTGACCCGGATTTTCTAAAGATTATGAACGAGCACCCCTATCGGGTTGTGACACCCATAAAAAACCCGGCTGATTGGCGAAAAATCAGGCCCGCTCCCCTTGAAAGCAGTTTCTACCAGGAACAATTGGATGAGATCAAAATGATCACCGACGAATTAGCTGGGACGTGCCTGACAACAACCACGATCTTCAATCCCTTTTCCTCAGGTAACCACGCCGCCAATCGCTTGGTCACAGAACACCTTAAAGCAGACCCGGTTTCGGTCAATATCGGCCTGGGCACCATCGCAGAGAGTCTGGCGGAATTCGCCCTGGCTTGCCTGGAAGTCGGTGCAGATGGAATCTATTTCTCCGCCCAGGGCGGTGAAGCGGACCGTTTTGAAGAATATGAATTTCTGGACTTTATCAAACCCCATGACCTGACCGTATTAAATGCCGTCAAAGACAAAGGCGAATTGAATATTCTTCATATTTGCCGCGACAATGTCCGCTTGCATCTTTACAGCAATTATCCGGGCACTGTGGTTAATTGGGCAGCCACTGCACCGCAAAATATTCCCCTGACCGCCGGCAAAAAGCTTTTCGATCGCACTATTCTGGGCGGCATGGATAACCAGGGTGTGATTGTGGAAGGTGATCAAAAAGCGATCACCCACAGGGTTCATGAGATCATCGATGACTTTGGACCCAAAAACCTGATCCTGGGTGCCGATTGCACCCTGCCAACTGAAGTAAACATCGACCATATTCGCACAGCCATCGAAGCCACCGCAACATACCCGATGGGTAATTAGTTAGATTTATTGTAACTGCTCAGTCTGCAAGGTAAGTAGGGCTGCCTGAGTAGTTACGATTTATTCATCCTGAAGGTTAATCTCACTTTAACGCGATTATGTGATATGATGTTTTTATCAGTCATTTATTATCATGGCTAGAGAAAAATAGGAGCAATTATAATGAAGACTCTCTTGTTGATGCGTCATGGAAAATCAAGCTGGAAAGATGAGAACCTGAGTGATCATGAACGCCCACTTAAAAAACGTGGCACTAAAGACACCAAACGCATTGCCAAAGAAATCAAGAAAAACAATCTGGAACCAGACCTGATCCTTTCATCAACAGCCACCCGCGCCAGGCAAACAGCAGAAATCATCGTTGATAAGCTTGATTACCAAGAACAAGTGATTTTCTCTGATGCGTTATACATGGGGGAACCACAAGATTTCGTCCATTTATTGAACACCATCAGCAATGATCATGATACTGTCATGATCGTCGGACATAACCCGGGTCTTGAAGCCTTATTACAGATCCTTGATGGCGAGATAGAGTCACTCCCCACGGCAGGATTGGGCCATTTGGTGCTGGCAATTGACGATTGGCAGGACCTGTCCCTCGATACGATGGGAGAGATGGTCGGTTTCTGGAAGCCCAAAGAGCTCGCAAAGAAAAGCTGATCACCTGCGCGGATTATTGCCAATGAGGACTTTTCCCTGTTAACAACCCTTAAGATCCCGGCAAGACTATCGCCTGGCGACACAATTGGTGTGATCGCCCCATCTGACCCGATCATGCCCGGACAAGAAGAAAAATTGCGGCTGGGTTGCGCCTACCTAGAGGAGATGGGCTTCAAAATCAAACTCAGCTCCCACCTATTTTCCAATACACTCGGATATGCTGCCACACCTGAAGAAAAAGCGGATGATATCAACAGCATGTTCGCCGACCTGGATGTAAAGGTCATTATTTGCGCACAAGGGGGCGATACAGCCAATGCCCCCCTCTCTTTGATCAAGTGGGACTTGATCCGCCAAAACCCAAAGATTTTTCTCGGGCTCAGTGACATCACCGTGCTGTTGAACGCCATCCACCATCAAACCGGCCTGATAACTTTTCACGGCAATGACATATTATGGGGCTTCGGGAACAACCTGACGGAATATGAGCGCAAGGAATTTATCCGCCTCCTGATGCAAGGCCAAACAGGCCCCTACCCTGCCAACCAATCCCGCAAAAGCGTTCGGGGTGGACAGGCCCAGGGGAAGCTCCTGGGTGGAAATATTCGTTGTCTGCTCAAATTAGCCGGGACACCGTTTTGGCCCAATTTTCACAACGCGATTTTGTTTGTTGAGGCCTATGAAATATCTCCCCAATCCTGCCACACTGCCTTCCACCAACTACAGCAAATGGGGTTGTTTGACCAAATTCAGGGAGTCATTGTGGGCTATATCGACAGCATGCAGCGCAATGAAAAACCTGGCCCTTATATGGAGGACATCCTGCTGGAGGTCACCCACGCATACACCTTCCCTATTCTGAAGATGAATGATTTTGGACACAACTGCCCAAACACCGTGCTGCCAGTCGGCGGTGAGGTGCTTTTGGATGCAGATGCCCAAACCCTGACATTGCGGGATGCCTGTGTTGTTTGATCCATAAAAGAATCAGAGCTGTTCTGTGGAACAGCTCTGATTGGGGTGACAAAAGAGAAAATTTGGTAATGGCCTTAGAGAAACCCAGATACCAGGGCCAGCAACATGCCGCCGGCAATAACACTGCCGAGCTGACCGGCGGTATTGGCACCCATAGCGTGCATCAGCACAAAGTTCTCAAAATCCTCATCCTGTGCCATTTTGGCGGAAAGCCGAGCGGCCATCGGGAATGCGCTGATCCCGCAGGCGCCGATCAATGGGTTGACTTTGCCCCCAGTCAATAATGCCATTAATTTTCCAAACAGTACCCCTGCAACAGTGTCCAAAATAAAAGCTATCAGGCCCAGTCCAAGGATCATCAGCGTTTGCAGGTTCAAAAAAGAATCAGCTTTCATGGTAGCGCCGATGGCCAGCGCCAGGAATAATGTGGCGATATTGATGATCTCATTTTGAGCGGTTTTGCTCAGTCGATCCACGACCAGGCTTTCGCGCAGTAAATTCCCGAGCATCAATGAAGCAATCAACGGGGCTGCATCCAAAGCCACCAGGCTGACCACCAGGGTAACAAAAATCGGGAAGACCACCAGAGTCAGCCTGGACACCGGTTTGGGCATATACGCCATGCGGATTAAGCGCTCTTTACGGGTGGTGAGCAGTTTCATGATAGGCGGTTGGATAATTGGTATCAGACTCATATACGAATAAGCAGCAACGGTTATCGGCGCGAGCAGGTGAGGGGCAAGTCGACTACCCACAAAGATAGCGGTGGGGCCGTCAATGGCCCCAATCGCGCCAATCGAAGCCGCTTCATTCATGGGGAAGCCCAACAGCAAGGCTAATAAGAGTGCCCCATAGATACCAAACTGCCCTGCTGCTCCTAGCAACACCGTCCGTGGCTGCGCCAGCAAAGGACTGAAATCAATCATTGCGCCAACACCCACAAAAATCAATAGCGGGAATAAATCCGTGGCAATCCCGGCATCGTAGATCACCTTCATAAAACCGGATTCGGCAGACATGCCCAGGTTCGCCATAATGCAACCAAAGCCTATCGGCAGCAGCAAGACAGGCTCGTATTCTTTGACCACCGCCAGGGTGATCAGCAATATACCGACCAGGATCATGACTCCGTTGCCCCAGGTGAAACCTGTGATGCCCTGGGTGAGCTCTTCCAATACGAAAGAAAAATCCATCAGTCCGCTCCCTTATGCTTCATAAGTCATCATGACCTGGCCATGATCAACCTGGTCGCCGACAACGACATTGATCGAAGCGATGACCCCGTCACGGTTGGCGCGAATCGCGTTCTTCATTTTCATCGCTTCCAATATACACAGCTCCTGCCCGTGTGAAACCGTCTCCCCAGGATCAACCATAACCTCAACGATCACACCAGGTAAAGGGGAAACCACATTTTTGGCATCCCTGTTGTCTGACGGCCCAGCAAGCGCCGCGCCTGTTTGTGTGGGCCCTACCACGACAGGGACAGGCCCTGCTTTTTGTGCAGTTTGATCTGCTTCGGATGAGGCTGTATCTTTTTCAAGCCATACCTCATAGCGGTTACCCTCGATTGAAGCAATCACTGGGCGTGCATGGATATCCTCAATATCAACCAGATAAGTTTGATTATCAATAACAACGCTAATTTTCATCGGTTCATCCTCGGACATTTTTTGGGTTGAGTTGTCGGGCGCGGTGGGCGCTTTGCCAGGGACTCAGGTCACCCGTATCAGCCAGTACCGGGTGACGAATGTGGTCATCAGAAATCGCCCTAGCCATCGCGACTGCTGCAGCAACAGCCTGTCGCTGCATTTCAACTGTGGCGATCTCAGCCACAATCTCCCTTTCTGCAACGGCCTTAATCATCTCTGGTTTATTATTCGTGGTCACACGCACCAATAAAGCCATCACCCCCCACAGGAAAATGATCACCGCAAATACCAGGCCCATTCCAATCAATGTTATCAAGACACCTTGTTGAATTTGACTCATAAGTCACCTCTCAAACCGGCATATTGCCGTGCTTACGGGGTGGATGTTGTTCCGATTTATTCTGGATGGCCCTGAGCGCTTTGATGATCATCGGTCGTGTTTCTGCCGGTTCGATCACATCATCCACATAACCCGCATGGGCAGCGGCGTAAGGGGTCAAATACTGCTCCCGGTATGCCGCTTCAAGTCGTACCCGCTCTGCTTCAGGGGCCTCTGCCTGGGCAAGCTCTTTTCGATAAAGGATATTGGTGGCACCCTCCGCCCCCATCACAGCGATCTCAGCGCTTGGCCAAGCGTAGTTAATATCGGTTCCCAGATACTTGCTGCTCATGACCACATAAGCCCCGCCATAGGCTTTGCGGGTGACAACACTCACCTTGGGCACGTTTGCCTCAGAATAAGCAAACAGGACTTTTGCCCCATGGCGAATGATGCCGCGATGTTCCTGCCCCACACCGGGCAAAAAGCCAGGTGAATCTACAAATGTCACCAATGGCAGGTTAAATGCATCACAGAATCGCACCGTCCGGCAGATTTTATCGGCAGCGTCAATATCAATCACGCCCGCCATGACACTTGGTTCCTGGGCAATGATGCCAACCGGTCTACCTTCCAGCCGTGCCAGGCCCACAACCGCGTTCTGGGCGTAACCAGCCTGTAATTCAAGGAAAGAACCCTGGTCTACCACTGCTTCGATGACGGTGTGCATACTGTAGGGTGTGCTGGGGTCAACCGGCACCAAGCTGTTCAAAGCCCCTGTCACCCTGTGGGGATCATCTCCGCTGTCTTTAGTTGGTGCATTTTCGACATTGTTGGCAGGCAAATAGCCCAGCACGGCGCGGGCTAATTTCAGCGAAGACTGCTCATCTTTGGTAACCAGATGCGCAGTACCACTCACGTTCAGATGAACCTGCGCGCCCCCCAGGGATTCAAAATCCGTCTCTTCCCCAGTCACCGTCTTAATCACCTGCGGCCCGGTCAGGAACATAAAAGACTGCTTGTCAACCATGATGATCATGTCGGTTAATGCAGGCGAATAAGCGGCCCCTCCAGCGCAAGGCCCCAGGATCAGGCTGATCTGCGGCACCACACCAGAATACTGAGCGTTACGTTTAAAGATCTCCGCATACCCTCCCAGGCTCTTAACCCCTTCCTGGATCCGAGCCCCCCCCGAATCAATCAAACCGATAATTGGGCTGCCATTTGCTGCTGCCAGATCCATCACCCGGCAAATCTTCCGGCTATGCATTTCACCCAGGGCACCCCCATTGACGGTGAAATCCTGGGCATAGACATAAACGATACGCCCGTCGACGGTCCCATACCCGGTGACCACACCATCACCCAAAATAGCTTTTGACTCGAGGTCATTTTGGCGGGTTGCAAAAGGCTCCAATTCGATAAAACTACCCTGGTCCAGTAACAAATCCAGCCTTTCACGGGCGGTCAATTTCCCTTTTGCGTGCTGACGGTCAATCCGGTCTTGGCCACCACCCTGATGGGCCTGGGCGCGTTTCTCACGCAGCGTCTCTATTCGGGGATCTGCTTGTGCCATAAGTCTCCTCATCCAGTATTAGGTCTATTCAAATCACAATTGTAACATTAATCACAAAGCTAAAACGCCACAAGTGCCGGGTGTCCATGCCTACGCCTGTCAGAGGTCATATAATTTAAATATGAGCAATAGCCAGGTGAGTATCTCTACCAATCACCCGCCATAATTGATCCAATGCCTCATCCTGCAATGGTGCACAAAAATGCACCCAAATGAAAACACCCTCTGTCCCAATTCAGGTTTAATCAGCCAGCCTGGAGCGATTCTTTCATCCGGATCATCTGCTGCTGCAATGCGTTTTTTCTCTCTGTCTTGAAATACGCGATTATAAAAATAATGACCGGTATCAATAAATACCGACTATAAATTCTCTATTATCAGGTAATTATTTCTTCAATCCACATAACCATAAAATACCTGGTGCCCAAAGGCGATGAAGCCAATCCGATCAATGCCAATCGTAAACCCGGTCGCCAGGGGGGAATCAACCTCATAATCACCCAATTCAGAGCGCACACGCTGATGGAGCCGGAACCGTAGCGAAAACCGGTAGATATCCGCATGGGTCGCATCCAGGATGCTGATCGCAGGATCTGGGGGAGGTGTATAAAGCAAGGATACATAACTTGATTCTGGCATCACCACCGGTTGCCCATCTTTTCCGGGCCTTCCATCTTCAAAAACCGGCTTCTCACAGATCAACGGGTTACCAGGCAAGCCAGTGGAAACACAGTCAACCATCTGGCCATCCGCCCGTAAAAGGTATAATTCCGCCCCGTTCACAGCCAGGTCAATGATCGCCGTGATATCGGGCTTCCCATTAAAATTCTCTCGCTCAAAAAAGTCAAAAGGGGCATCCAGGAACCGTCCATTGGTTGATTTATAAACGCGGATCGTATTGGCCGTTGGATTAAGTGCAAAAAGGTGATTATTCTCAAATGCAATCCGGGTTATCTCTCCCGTGCTGCCCTGTGCTGAAGGCAATCTTTGGACGACTGGATCCATTCCCGGGGCACAATAGGCCACAGTGCCAGTAGAATCAATCACCAGCAAATGGGCCTGGTAGGGATTATTAATCGGTAATGAGACCATATCCACCAGTGGCTCAATCCGTCCCCCACCAAAATTGCCTGACGCACACACAAAACGATCATTAACCGTATATCCCTGACTTTCGCGAGTGGCGTGGATCACACGTCCCCCAGCTGCATCCAGGAGATATAAATCAGGCCCGTAGGAGACTATCCGGGTAATATTGATTTCTGGACTTAAGGCACCCATGATCGCAGGGTGAAAGGATACCCTGATAGCGCCATCCAGGTAATCTAAGGCTATCTGTGCCTCTTTTCGAAGTTGCTCCAGCTCATCGGTTTCTCGAAAGGCTGCGGCCTGGTCAAGGTAGTTCAGCGTGTCTATCCACTCCTGGCGGGCAATTATTGGGTCATCCAAAGCAGATGCAGATTGAGACGCAATCGCTGCCTGATCAAAATAGTACTGATATTGCATCGCTCTACCTCGAGAAAGGTAGATACCAACCGAAAAGGCTACCACCAGCAAAGGGACAATCACCGCGATCAATAAATAAGTCCCTCGAGATGGCTTGGATAATCCATCCCCACCTTCGGGCAACCAGCGTGCAATCAGGTGGTTAACAACTCCAGAGGCCTTTTCACGAATTCTTCGCCACCATGCAAAGAATTTCGTCAAGCCTTCAATGCTCAGGCTCTGAACCAATGCCCATTGTGGCTTAAACCCTGTGTCGTCTGCGGTAGTCGCCTTTTGTTTCTTTTCAGATACCCGGCCCGGCTCTGGCCGAAAGTCAGCGCGCCCGCTGGGTGTTTGAGCGCTGGCGCGTGCTTCATGCCCGGGTTGAGACATGTCTCGTTTTTCACCTGGTTTATGGGTTTCAGGTCTTGATTGGGACCCAACGTCGTGCTTTTGGCCCTCAGCTTCCAGCCCTTCATAAGAAGCACCCCCAGTTGGCTGGACAACCACCTCCTGGGTATCGTCTTTGAGATGTTCATCCGGACTACCTGGCTTGGGGATGTCAATTTCCGGTTTAAGATCATCATCTTGGGGTTGGGCTGCAGGCTCAGCCAGGCCATCGGATGCAACCGGGTGGGCGGTGGGCTGAATAGTGTGAATGTGACCGTCACCAGGGACAATCTGCACCAGTCCCAATCGAAAATCAGGCGGCGCCTGGTTGAGTAACCTGCGACGTAACTGCTCAAGATTGGGGTACCCATCGGAAAGTAACTGCAACTCCGTCCAGGTTTTAAGCGGTGTATCTGCCATAATAAGATACCCACCCGTTCCCAGGTCAGCCTGAAAATAACGGATGGTGGGTGTCCGGCTGAGACCCAAACCCCTGTCCATCTGGCTGCTGTCATAGAAGTGCTGTAATCCCTGGTGTGTGATTGTAAAAGCGTGGGTCAGTCCGCTCTGGGCAAAATAAAGATGACGGCGATGCACAGCCACAAGGTTGATTGCGCCCGTCATCATGGCTCCCTCCTGGGCTGACTTCAGATTCTGTTCCATCAGTGTAAGGTTCAAGGTTTCAATCAATGAGCGCAAGGCAGATGTCACCGATCCGCTGGTTTTGTAAAAAGTATGCATCAATCGATCTAACCAGGATTGTTGAACCGCCACTGGTGCTTGTGCCTCTTCCTTAATCGAAAAATACACAATCAATCGATCTTCCGCCCGACTGCGCACCGGTCGTCTGAGTGGTTCTGCTGCCTGAAATCCTATAAGCTTGTGGAACGGCTGTTCCTGATTACCCGATATGGGGAATAAATTTAAATCATACATGGGCACCTGACCATTGGTCAATATGGGTCTACTACTTTATTATACACAGGCTTTTCCTACGGTATAATATTTTCTATGGATTTTAAAAGATACAATACCTTCGAAATGCTGGCAAGTCACCAAGATGACTGGAATCATATCCTTAATCAGTGTGCAAGTCATGTACCATTTCTCACGTATCAATACCTGCACACCTGGTGGCAAACACTTGGCGGGGGTGAATGGCCCGAAGACAGCGAATTGGTCCTCATTGCTGCTTTCCGTGAAGACCGGTTGGTTGGGGTCGCGCCTCTTTTCCATGCCGAAAACATCCTCGGAAAACAAGCGTTGATGTTTGTAGGCGCCATTGAGGTTTCAGACTTTCTGGATTTTATCGTCAAGCCGGATGACCTGCCACAGTTTCTCAGTGGATTGATAGACTTCCTAATAAGTTCAGAAGAGATTCCACCATGGGAGCTTCTGGATCTCTACAATATCCTGGAAGACTCTCCCTCGTTGGAGACCCTGGAGTCAGAGGCACATCAACGGGGTTGGGAACACAAGCAAATTTTTTTACAACCTGCACCGTATATCCCTTTGCCCGGTGATTTTTCACAATACCTGGCCAGCATCGTTAAAAAACAAAGGCACGAGGTCCGCCGGAAAATGCGCAATGTGGAACAAAGCCTGGCACAGGCAAATTTTTATTTTGTGGAAGATGAAGCGCAATTACAGGCTGAAACCCAAGCGTTCATCGATATCATGGCACAGGATCCCAACAAACGCGACTTTCTGACCGATGCTATGGTCGAGCATATTCACCACACCGCGCAAACGGCTTTTAAAAACGGATGGCTTCAGCTGGCCTTCTTCACGCTGGACGGGAAAAAGGCCGCCGCCAACATGTCGTTTAAGTACAATCACCGCCTGTGGCTCTATAATTCAGGCTGG
The DNA here is from genome assembly GCA_003563055.1 of Anaerolineaceae bacterium. Lineage (GTDB taxonomy): Bacteria > Chloroflexota > Anaerolineae > Anaerolineales > Anaerolineaceae > Brevifilum. Next base: position 10,232 of record PWSY01000031.1, read on the forward strand.
GAATGGGATTTCAGAGATTTTTCGCCGGGGTGGGTGCTGCTCACATACCTGCTGGAATGGTCCAACGAAAGTGGCATCAAAGAATTCGACTTCATGCGCGGGGATGAAGCATATAAATACAAATTCGGGGGTATTGACCGGAAAATATTTCGGGTGGTCTTGAATCGACAGTAAATGACCACCCCCTCTTTCCTCCCAGCAAGGAAGAAAGGTGAAACGACCGTCGCTTCCTGGCAAGTGAAATCTTTCAGCCCCCGTACCAATCCATACCTGCCAAGATATGGCCTCAGCCGTGTGCAGGCAGTTTTCATTAGATGATGGCATCACCTCAGCAGGCCTGACAATCATTTATTGCGAATAATTACAGGGACCAGATGGCACCCCCTTGTTTGATCAGTGTGCGTGCAATTTCTAATAAAACATTAACACCCGTCCTGCCCAGCATTTCTTGACGCTCTTTTTTGGGCATGGTACCATTAAGTTTGTGCTATTTTAGCACTCTCCGAATGAGAGTGCTAAATTTTAAACAGAGATACCAATGAACTTAACAGACCGACAAAAACTGATCCTGACCCTCATAATCCACGAGCATATTCGCACGGCCCAGCCCGTGGGCTCCAACAGCCTGGTGGACAAATATAACCTGGCCATGAGCTCTGCCACCGTGCGCAATGAGATGGCTGCGCTGACTGACTGCAACCTGTTAAGACAGCCCCACACCTCAGCCGGTCGGGTGCCAACCGAGGAAGGCTATCGATTCTTCGTCGGGAACCTTGTCGGCAAAAGCGACCTCCCCACAAATACGCGCCGCACGATAACCCATCAATTTTACCAATCTCGCCAGGATGTCGAACAATGGCTCAAACTGGCTGTCTCTGTGCTTGCCAACCAGTCCCAGATGGCATCTTTGGTGACCGCTCCCCATTCGGAAAGGGCGGTTTTCAAGCACATGGAATTGATTGCTACACGCGGACGGCAAGTGCTGATGGTCCTGGTTCTGATGGGCGGTGAGATACGCCAGCAATTCATCTCGATGCCGGAGCCCGTCACCCAGGAACGCCTGTCTCAAATTGCCGGCCAACTATCGGACCTGTGCGTTCGGTGCACTGCTGAGAATATCGCCAGGCTACGTGGACAATTGGGTCCGCTCGGGCAAGAAATCCTGGACATTCTTCTTGCAGAGATGGCACTCATTGAAGAATCTGCTACGGGTGAAATATATCTGGATGGAATGACCCATATGCTCTCTGAACCAGAGTTTTCTGAATCGGACGAGGCACGCCAGGCCCTGCACATTTTACAAGAACCCTCTCTGCTGCAAAGCTTATTGGCCAGCACAGTGATGAACACTGACGTGGGCGGTATCCAGGTTTTGATCGGAGGCGAGGGCACCTGGGAAGAATTACGACAATGCTCAATGATCCTTGCCCGTTATGGTGACCCCAAAACCCTGACTGGATCGCTTGGTGTTTTGGGCCCCATCCGAATGCCCTACGACCGCACCATTTCTACCGTGCAGTTTGTCGCCAATGTCCTCAGTGATCTTGTCGCTGAATCATTGGCCGTCTAACCAGTCCCATCCTTTTTACTTCGGCAATCATTGATTTGGAGAAATTTATGAACAAACATCAACAAGAAAACTCGGAACAAGAAAAAGATAATACATCAAAGGCCCACACAAATGACCCACCCAAGGGAGATGACGAAACCGACAACAGCCAGGCGATGGTCGCGCTGACCTTTGATGAGTATGACTCATTAGAAAAAGAAATCAACTCGCTCCAGGCAGAAATTGAAGCCCAAAAAGAAGGCTGGCTGCGAACCCGGGCTGACTTCGATAATTATAAGAAGCGGGTCCAGCGTGATTCAGCCCGGTCTCATCAGGATGCCATGACCAGCATCCTCAAAATATTCTTGGGGGTAGCAGATGACATTGAACGCGCCCTCAACAATGCACCCAATAATAAAGAGTTGGCCAGCTGGATCAACGGCATAGAACTGATCCACCAAAAATTACTCAACCAGCTTAAAAACCAGGGGGTGACGCGTATGGATGTCAACCCGGGTGATGAATTTGACCCTAACATCCATGAGGCCATCACCCAGGAAGAACACCCAGAATTTGGCGAGGGCCAAATCATAGCGGTCATCCAGCCTGGTTATCGAATTTCTGACCGTATCATTCGACCCGCCATGGTACGGGTCGCTCAATAGAAAAATGGAGGCATAATATTATGGGAAAAATCATTGGTATCGATCTTGGAACAACAAACTCTGCTGCAGCTGTCATGATTGGTGGTGAACCTGTTGTGATTCCATCCGCAGAAGGTGAACGGCTCGTTCCATCTGTTGTCGCTGTCAACAAAAATGGTGAGCGGTTGGTTGGACGTGTTGCCCGTAACCAGGCCATCACCAACTCAGAAAACACAATCTTTTCTATCAAGCGGTTCATGGGAAGAAAATATGATGACCCGGATGTCCAGCGCGCCATCAAACTGGTGCCGTACAGTGTCAGCAAAGCCCCCAACGGGGACTTGCGGGTGGTTTTAGGCGGCAAAGAATATTCGCCGCCCGAGATCTCTGCCATGATCCTATCAAAGATTAAACGGGATGCAGAAGCCTATCTGGGTGAACCCGTCACCCAGGCGGTCATCACCGTGCCGGCTTATTTCAATGATGCCCAACGAAATGCCACCAAGGATGCTGGCAAAATCGCCGGCCTGGAAGTGCTGCGTATCATCAATGAACCGACAGCTTCGTCACTGGCTTATGGCCTTGACAAGAAGAAAAACGAGGTCATCGCGGTCTATGACCTGGGCGGCGGCACTTTCGACATCTCAATTTTGGATGTTGGCGAAGGTGTGTTCCAGGTGCGTTCAACCAGTGGGGACACCTTCCTGGGTGGTGATGATTTTGACCAGCGCATCATCGACTATATCGCTGACGATTTCAAAAAAGAACACGGGATTGACCTGCGCAATGACCGCCAGTCACTTCAGCGTTTGAAAGAAGCAGCCGAAAAAGCCAAAATTGAACTCTCCACGACCATGCAATCAGAAATCAACCTGCCCTATATCACCGCAGACGCATCCGGCCCAAAGCATCTCGTGTTGACCCTGACCCGTTCAAAGCTTGAACAACTGACCGAGGACCTGATCGAACGCAGCCTCAAGCCTGTCAAACAAGCGCTGAATGATGCCAACCTGAGCAAAAACGACATCAACGAGATCGTGCTGGTCGGCGGTATGACCCGTGTCCCCAGAATTCAATCGGAAGTTAAAAACTTGTTCAACAAAGAGCCCCATAAAGGCGTTAATCCCGATGAGGTGGTTGCCATTGGTGCTGCCATCCAGGCGGGGGTGCTCGGCGGGGAAGTAAAAGATATCCTCCTCTTGGATGTGACCCCGCTCTCATTATCTGTTGAAACCATGGGTGGTGTTGCAACCCCATTGATCAAACGCAACACAACCATCCCCACCCGTGAAAGTCAGGTATTTTCCACCGCCAGCGATTCCCAGACCCAGGTTGAAATCCACGTACTCCAGGGTGAACGCCCCATGGCAGCCAATAATAAATCTCTGGGGAAATTTATTTTGGACGGCATCCCGCCTGCGCCTCGCGGCGTTCCACAGATCGAGGTGACCTTCGACATCAACGCCAATGGTATTTTAGAAGTTACCGCCCAGGATAAAGCCACCGGACGCAGCCAGAATATCACCATCACCGCATCCTCGGGGTTGAGTGAAGATGAAGTTGAGAAAATGCGCCAGGAAGCGGAACAACATTCAGAAGAAGACCGCCAACGACGAGAGCTGGTTGAAGCCAAAAACCGGGCTGACAACATGGTCTATTCGGCGGAAAAGACCCTCAAAGACCTGGGTGACAAAGTCCCGGCAGACATGCAGGCCAAAGTCGAAGATGCCGCCGGAAAAGTACGCGAGGCCGTCGAGAACGACAACATGGATAAGATCAATAAAGCGACGGATGAGCTGACAGAAATTCTGCAGCAACTGGGACAGGCCGCCGCTCAAGGCGAACAGGCACCCGACCAGGGGTCAGAGCCAGGTTCAGACGATGGTAAGACAGCAGGAGATGGTGCGGATCCAGAAGACGAAGATGTCGTCGATGGTGAGTTCAAACAAGTATGAGTATAGAGAAGAATTATTCAGACCAATCAAGTGCCCCCCAGATTGGGCACCTGACCTTCTAATTTGACATGTTCCATAATCCTGAGTAGACTGAACCGGATTAAACAATAACTCAGGGATGAACCGATCAAAAAGAGTAAGATAAAAGATGGCAAAACGAGATTATTACGAGGTACTGGGCGTCTCGAGAGGCGCTAGAGATGACGAATTAAAAGCGGCCTTCCGTCGCATGGCGCGCCAGTACCACCCGGATGTTAGCAAAGATCCGGATGCAGAAGAGAAATTTAAAGAAATCAACGAAGCCTATGCGATTCTGTCAGACACTGAAAAACGCGCCGCCTATGACCGCTTTGGCCACGCCGGTGTCAACACCCAGGGGATGCCAGATTTCACCAATATTGACCTTTCAGACATCCTGGAGGGTATATTTGGCTTTGGTGGTTTTGGTGGCATGGGGGGTAGGCGCTCACGTAACGCCCCTCGCCGGGGTGCTGACCTCTCCAGTCGGATCAAGTTAACCTTTGAAGAAGCCGCTTTTGGCGTTGAAAAAGAAGTTAATATCACCCGTGATGAAACTTGCCAGGAATGTAATGGTTCCGGCGCAAAACCTGGCACCACGCCCAACACCTGCCCCCAATGCAATGGCCAGGGCGAAGTCCGCCAGATGCATCAAACACTGCTCGGTTCCATGGTCCAGGTGGTTACCTGCCCACGCTGTTCTGGACGCGGGGAAGTGATCGAGACCCCCTGCCCCTCCTGTGACGGCCGTGGTCTGAAACGCAAGACCATCAGCAAACTCGTGTCCATCCCGCCAGGCGTCTCAAAAGGTGTGCAAATTCGCCTGGCCGGGGAAGGACAGCCCGGTAATAATGGCGGCCCCCGGGGTAATTTCTACCTGGAAATCGATGTTGAGAAACATACATATTTCCGCCGCCAGGGAGATGACATCCTGCTCGACCTGGATATTAACATTGCCCAGGCAGTCCTCGGGGATGAAATTCATATCCCTACGTTAAACGGGGATGTCGATCTTCGAATCCCACCGGGCACACAACCCGGAAAAATATTCCGGTTACGCGGCAAAGGCATTCCTCACTTGCGCGGGTCCGGCACAGGCGACCAGCTGGTGACCGTGTCCGTGGAAATTCCCACCCGGCTGACCACCGAACAACGGGAAATGTTTGAAGAGCTGGCAGAAACCATGGACCCCAATATCAACATCCAAAACCAGAGCTTTTTTGATAAACTGAAGGAGGTATTTGGTGGTTGATCAAAAAAATGACGTGCGCTGGTTAGCGGTAAACATTAAAACAAATGGCGAGATTGCTGAAGCCCTGGCAGAAGTGCTGGGGCGTTTTGTTGATAATGGGGTGGTCATCGAAACCGAAACCACATTCAACCCTAGAACCCAGGAATACGAGCCTTCAGGAGGCTTGCAGGTGTCCGGATACCTGTCTGTGGATGACGGGCTGGAAGAAAAACGCCACAAGCTGGAAGAGGCACTGTGGCACCTGAGGCAGATCTCGCCCTTCCCCGAAGCCCAGTACACACCTGTGCGTGATGAAAACTGGATGGCAGCCTGGAAAGAACATTATTCCCCCATCCCAATTGGTGACAGCTTGCTGATTATGCCTGCCTGGAAAACACCTAAAGTGGGTGAGACCAGGCACATCGTGCGCATCAACCCGGCCATGGCCTTTGGTACAGGCACCCATCCCTCAACACAGTTGTGCTTGCAGTTGATGGAACGCCACCTGGTCACCGGAGAGAGGATGATCGACATTGGTTGTGGTTCAGGGATTCTTTCCATCGCGGCCATTAAAATGGGCGCAAGCTATGCCCTGGGGGCGGATTTAAGCGAACAGGCCCTCATCTCCACCCTGGAAAACGCCCAGCTTAATGACATTGAGATGAATAAACTCGAGGTGGGCAAGGGGTCTGTGGAAGAAATCCTCACCGGCCGCTTTCAGATTAAAAACGCCGCCCTGGTTTTGGTCAATATCCTGGCGGCGATCATCATCCGCCTGTTGGGGCAGGGTCTTGCAGACCTGGTGGATCAAAATGGCACCCTGATCCTATCCGGTATTCTGGATCACCAGGAACCAATGATTGTTGAGGCTACGGAAAAAGCAGGCTTCAAACAACTTGAACGCCTGAGCGATGCGGACTGGGTCGCCCTGGCTTTGATCAAGTTGTAAATGTCTCAGGCGAATGGCTCTGGTGAGTGGCTCTGATGAGTGGCTCTGGTGAGTGGCTCTTATATGCGGCTGGACAAAGGCAAATCACCCAATAGGGTTATAATACATCTCAACAAGTCATCAGCATCATAAACTCAGGACCCAAACCCATGAAAACGATTCTGCCTCACAAGAATAAAAGAATCCTTCGCACCTTATCCGGCTACTACGGCCTGTTACAATGCCTGCACCTGCTGACCCTGGCCCGGGCTGGATTTATATTATTTTTTCAGCAGGGCACACCCTTTCCAATCCTCCCACCGCCCGGGGGATGGCACCCACAAACCATGCCATTTTTAATGGGATTGGCGGCGGTAGACCTGGTGGCCATCATCACAGGCATCCTTTTTGCTTATCAAATCGTCATCAAAAAAGAAATGGACTGGCGATTGGGCTTTCTGTCCTTAACCATTGCAATAGCTTCTGCCATCCTCTTTGGGATGGGCACCTTCCCCAGTGGGGCTTGGACAGCCCATCCGGCCAGCTATTGGATCATGGTGGGGCTATTCATCCCGGTGATCTTTTTAGCGGTGTTGGTTTTCGACGCTGCCCAATAAAATTAATTCCTGACGAGATCCATTTCCGACCTTCCATGGCTGAAAAACCAAACCCTTTCAAACACAATCCCACGAACTGCCTGTTGATTGACCTGGACGACACCCTTTACCCGCACACAAGCGGCATCTGGGAAATGATCCGTATGCGCATCAATCAATTCCTGCTGGATGAGATGCATTTCTCACCACAAGAGGCGGAAAGACTACGCTCAAGGCTGTGGGAACAATACGGCACCACCCTGAGGGGTTTGCAACAGGAGTTCTCAGTCGATATGGACGCCTATTTAGCGTATGTCCATAACCTGCCATTGGAGACGGTTCTGGCGCCTGACCCATCCTTAAGACGCATTTTTGACAGGATACCCCAGCGCAAAATTATCTTTACCAACGCCGATGCAGACCATGCTGACCGAGTTTTGAAAAGTTTGGAAATCGCCGATCTTTTTGAGCGAATCATTGACATCTATGCCATCTCACCTTATTGCAAGCCCGAACCGGAAGCTTTCCAAATCGCCCTGAGGCTCATCCAGGAGAATCCCCGCAACTGTATACTGATCGACGATTCGCCCGCCAACCTGGATACTGCTCAACACTTGGGGCTGGGAACCGTTTCTGTTGGAAAACGGCGTCATAACAACAGCCCCCATATCCGTACAATTCATCATTTATCTGAAGTAATATTTAACTGAGTCAAGTGAACATCTATCTTCATTAAATTAAGGGAAAACATGCCACTAAAGAACACGACCGAAAAAAAACGAACATTAGATACCCTCTTTAACAACGCCACCAACGCCAGCAACATCCACAGCGCAGCCGCGGCTGTAGAGACGATGGATGGGACATTCACCTGGCGTTATACCAGGGGTCAGGCAGATCCAGGCGGGACGCCCATGGAAACCAATACACCCTTCAATATCGCCAGCGTCACCAAGCTGATGATCGCAGCCGCAATATTGAAGCTTAACGAAAACGGCCGGGTTGAAATTGACCGGCCCATCCAGGATTACCTGCCCGCAGAGCTCATTCACGGCATCCACCGAACCAGGGATGGGGTTGATCACACCCACAAAATCACCGTGCGCCACCTATTGGGTCATTCTTCAGGGATTCCGGATTATTTTGAAGACAAGCCCAAGGATCAACCAAGACTGGCTGACCGCCTTCAAGTGGAAGCGGACACCTTCTGGTCAATCGAAAAAATCACCGACTATATCCGCGAAAAATTGACCGCCCACTTCCCACCCCAGCCGCTTAACAGAAAGAGGATTCGAGTTCGCTATTCGGATACCAACTTCCAACTTCTGATTGCCATCATCCGGTCAATCACCGGCAAGGACCACGATAAAGCCTTTCAGGAGATGTTTTTCAAACCTCTCAACATGACCCACACCTTCCTGCCAGGGAGCCAACCCCTTGAATCAGCCCCATCCGCAGCGCTAATATGGGCTGATCAGGAGCCTTTGGACCTGCCCTTGCTACTATCCTCCTTGGGCGATGTCAACAGCACCTTGGATGACCTGTTGGTTTTTATGCGTGCATTGATAAATGGGAATGCCTTCAACAACCCGGGAACGGCAGTCCAAATGCGTCAGGAATGGCATACCTTTGGCTTCCCAACTTCCATGATGCCCTTATCCCCCAACTGGCCGATTCAATACGGACTGGGCATGATGCGCCTCCAATTGCCTCGATTCTTAACGCCCTTCCGCACCATACCGGCGGTGATTGGCCATACCGGAGTCACCGGATCCTGGCTGTTCTACTGCCAGGACCTGGATCTGCTCCTGGCCGGCACCTTCAACCAGATCGCAGCCGCACCCCTCCCCTTCCGGATCATGCCAAAAGTGCTCAGTGTGATGGCGCGCTAGCGTAAAATAAAACAGGTAACAACCAAAAATTGCAGCAGCTTTCAAAAGATGGCCTAATATTTCTTAGTCCCCACGAAATTATGAGGTTATGATGACCCAATTAATATCAGACATCCACCCCATTCTCACACAATCAAATCTAAAGCAAGACATCCTTGCAGGAAAAGTTGCTTTGATCACCGGTGCTGGTGGTGGCATTGG
>PWSY01000192.1 GCA_003563055.1 Anaerolineaceae bacterium
AACAGGCTCAGAGAAATGGCTTTGCCAATACCCTCACTGGCACCGGTAACCAGGGTTAAAAATTGATCAGACATATATTCTCTGATTCACCAAATGACGATACCAAAGCTGACAACTTTTTATACACATCACCGCTATACTGATTGAATAAAACTGGGCCATTTAGATTGCATGGATTATTAATGGGTCAGGTAAGCGTTTGCTATTACAGCAAAACGCTTACCTCCTATCAAAGCATGACCCATGTTAAGGGGTTGGCCAGTCATTTCGTTTCCAGAGTTTAACAGCGGTTTCATGGCACTTTGCGCGCACCTCTTCTTCATCCAGGTTCACAAATTCGCCGTCCTTCATGATGATCTCACCATCAATCACCACGCCGCTAACATCTATCCGCTCACAAGTCCCAACAATATAGCTCTTCACATTGGGCTCAAACAACGGCACTGTTGAGCGATCGCTCAGCAAGACCACATCCGCTTTTTTACCTACTTCCAGCGACCCAATCTCATCCTCTTTTTGGAGCACCTTCGCCCCTTCAATCGTCGCCATACGCAGCATTTCATTGTCCGGCATCACTTCCGGATTCTCATAGCGGATGCGATGAATCATCTGGGCGGTGCGCATAACCTCAAAGAAGTTGAAGGTCTGCCCATCGGTCCCCAAACCAACCACAACCCCAGCTTTCATCAATGGAATCATGTTTGGCCAGAAACTAAAAATCGCATTCGACTCGGCGTTATGCGCTACCTTGACATCGTATTGTTTGAAGATGGCCGGGTCATCCAGAGGGTCAATATAACTGCAATGGAACAATATTAGATTCGGGCTCAAGAAGCCAATGTCCTCCAGGTAGACTGTGGGCCGTTTGCCAAACCGGCGGGTGGTGTCAAAATGGTGATAGCGGTCATCCAGGTGATGCATCATATAACCGGCTTCAAGCTCATCGGCCGTCTTTTTCACCTCTTGTAATAACTCCGTCGAACAGGTGTAAGTCGTATGCACCCCAATACGTCCGCTGATACGCCCACCCCGTTCACGGCATTTTTTAATGAATTTCACATTTTCTTCTAAACCAAGCGCGGCATTCTCTTCACTGATTCGCCCGGTCGTCTCAAAGGACAATACCGCCCGTGTTCCCGTCTCAATAGCTGCCTGATCAACCGCGTCCAGCGCACCCGGGAGGGCATAGGAGCCCTCGGCTGTATCGGTCGTGGTGGTGACACCACTGCGAATGTGGTCCAGAAGGTTGGCTTTTGTGCCAATATACAATTGCTCCAGGTCAACCCGGTCTTCTAATAACGGCAGCCAAAAGCGCTCCATCCATGACACAAACGAAAAGTCCGGTGATTCAAAGCCGGAATAGGGTATGCTTCGCACCACTGCACTGTAGAGGTGGTTGTGACAGCTCACAAAACCCGGTATAACCACTTTCCCTTGAGCGTCAATCACCTCTGCATCAGGCTTGTCTCCCACCTCGCTGTCGGGCCCGATCTCTTTGATGATGTTATCTTCGATGTAGATGCTTCCCCCACGAATGATACGGTCTTCAGCGTCAACGGTTATAATTAAACCATTCTTGATCAATAATTTACGCATTGTATTTCTCCTTTTTTAGTTTTACTAATTATTACCAATACCTATTATATTTCTCAATAATTCATTTCACTTGGTTCTTGCCGTTTAGGATTGTGAACCTCTAAAGCAATTTGTGTCGTTTCCCGTGCATGTTCGGGCGAAGCCGTGCCAAACAAGATCGATTTGACACCAGCAGAATGATATAACCAGGAAAGCGCACCACGCACATCTTTCTTTAACGCACTGCTGGAAAGCGCCATGAAAGCAATCACCGGTTTATCCGTCTTCTGTACAACTTCTAAGCAGCTTTGATGATCGAACCAGGACCACTCCTTGTTCAAAGGTACCGTGTAGCCCTCAATCTGTATTCCAGCAGTCACCACTGCGGGCAAAACCAGTGAAGGGTATTGACACAACAGGAGCGGTGTGAACCCTTCCGATTGAACAATGGCCGCCATTTGCTTAACCACATCCATCCGGCCTAAAGAGACCAGGTAATCGGCATCAGAGCCACCAAAATAAATATATTGACAGCAATCTTTGAAAATTGAAAGACGCTCCCTGAAAGCGGATTCGTCCAGATAAATTGCATCGATATCGTCATCTGAAAGCAGCGGTGCACTCCGGTCATAACCAAAAACCAGCACGTCTTCATGCGAGAGTTTTTCTTCAACCAATTTCGCGATGGGTCGCGGCCATATTTGCTCAACCAGGGTGCGGATAATACGATCTCGCATGAAAAAGATCAAACGGTCTTCAAACATCACACCCTGTTCCCAGGTCGGGTTACCAAATCCCACCAGCGGTTCATTCACTTCAACAGACAGACGCTTAAACAATTGCACATTTTCAAGAAATGAAAGATCATAAGCCCTGCAACCGCCATCATAGGCGGCACGCATGACCTGGAGGCAGTAATCTTCATCGTGTAATTTCCACCACAGGTCTTTCCTGTAGAGAAACCGAAATTGATGATTGAAAGGATCGCCTCCCAATATCACTGCTGGGATTGGATTTTTTTGGCCCATTATTCTTCCTGTCCTTTAATGATCCTATTGTGTTTTTCCCATGCAAGCACTCATTTGGGTTTGAGGGACTTAAAAAAGAGACCAGCCTGGCTCATCGCACTGGCATCATCCGGCAAGGGCAATATTTCAGCTGAGATCACACCTCGAAAACCGACTTTTATCAAGGTTTTCATCACCTGATGGTATGGGATATGACCCCAGCCTGGCGCCAGGCGATTGCTGTCGGCGAAATGGATATACCCCAGGTTGTTCGAAAATTTATTCAGGGTATCATCAATATTCGCCTCTTCGATATTCATATGAAATGTGTCTAACAAGAGCTTGACTTCAGGATTACCCATTTCTTCAATCAATGCCACACCCTCTTCGGCCGTGTTGATGAAATTGGTCTCATAACGGTTGATGGGTTCAAGCAACAACTGGACCCCATACTCTACAGCCGTTTGCGTACATTGATGAATGGCTTCAAGTGCTCTGGCCCGTTGTTCTCTCTGCGCTTCCGCATCGCCAGACAACCGACCCCGAACACCCCCAATAATGACAGCTGCACCAAATTCAGAAGCAAATTGAATATGTTCCTCTAAGCGGCTAACTGCATCCTGGACAGATTGTTTATCTGTTGATGCCAGACACATCGAATCGTGAAGGCAGGACTGCCCGGTAGCAATGGCCGACAATCTGAGATTATAAAGTGTGAGCAATGAATGTAAATGATCACGAGACAGGTCACCTGGTTTGCGCAGGCTTATTTCGACAACATCCAGCCCGGCGTCCATAGCTTGTTCCAATCCTTTTTCAAGCTGGCTAGCAAATAATATGGGGCCAAAAACCGTTTCTCTTGGTGAGAGTGCGACACCAAACTGAAAATGTCCCGGGGCAAATTCAGGATATTCCTCTGTGTTCGCCTCCTTCAGAGGTGTTTCCAGCTTGAGGATTCGTGGCTGATGGCGGCCCTGGTCATAAGCGGTATTCAACCATTCATCCAATATGAGGCCTACACGTTGCGGAGAGACAACCCAGGCACCCATACATAAAACATTGGCATCATTATGCGCTCGGGCTTGATGCGCCGTATAAACATCGTGGCAAAGCGCCGCACGCACGCCCGGCACCTTGTTGGCTGCAATGGACATGCCAATGCCTGTGCCGCAAATAGCAATGCCAAAATCGCCTGTCCCTGTTTGGATTTTCTGAGTGACTAGTTGTGCAAAATCCGGGTAATCAACAGGATCCTCATCAGAAAAAGGGCCCACATCCAGGACTTCATTACCATTATCCTTCAAGTACGTAATCACTGCTTCTTTTAGAGGAAATCCCATTTGATCACTGCCGACAATAATTTTTTTCATCATATCGTTTTTTCTCTTCAATTCCAAATAACCCAAAAACCGTTCACCTGGTTTTTTATTTATGCCTGTGTGGTGCCACGCCCGTTGATTCTCGAATGACCAGTTCAACATCTAAGGGCGACACAATTTCTAACGCTTCCATTGGTTGTTCATTGATTAAGCTTAATAATAATTTCATTCCCTGCTGCCCCATGTCGAACTTTGCCTGGTTGATGGTGGTCAGCGCTGGCGAGGTAAACGAAGCTTCTACAATATCATCAAACCCAACCACTGAAATATCTTCAGGTACCCGAAAACCCATTTCACGGGCAGCCTTTAATGCCCCTATGGCCATCATATCATTATAGCAAAATACAGCTGTGGGCGGATCCTCTAAACCCAAAAGCGTCTCCATCGCTTTACGACCATTTTCCATCGTATAGCCACCTCGAGCAATCCAGCTTTTCTTGTGGGGTAAGCCAGCCTCTTGCAAAGCTGTCAAGCAACCATTAATTCGATCCTGGGCATGGCTTAAATCCACTGGCCTTGCAATACAACCAATCCGTGTATGACCAAGTGAGATCAGGTGCTGACCAGCAAGATAACCACCCTCAAAGTTCTTTGCGACAATTGAAGGAACGTCCACACCCTCAATATAACGGTCAAGCGAAACGGTGGGAATATGATATTGTAGTAAACGCTCCAGCGATTCCAAACTGCTGGTCGCAGGTATGATGATGATTCCTGCCACCTGTTCAGAATACAGATGGTCGACATAGGATAACTCACGTTCTAATTGGTAGCCGGAGTGACAGAAGACCACCGTATAATCATTATCATAAGCGACGGATTCGATGCCCTTGGCGACTTCTGCAAAATAAGTGTTGGATGTGTCTGGCAAGATCAAGCCAACGGTCGAAGTTCTCTGCCGACGTAGATTCCGGGCAACCGCATTTGGACGGTACCCCAATGCCTCTATTGCCTGAAGCACTTTAGCCCGCGTCTCTGCCGACACAGGCCGTGGCCCATTATTGACCACATAAGAAACCGTAGACGGCGAAACACCTGCATGTTCGGCAACATCATTGCGGGTTATTTTGTTGGATGGATGAGCCATTTCTACCTACTTTGAATAAATAAATGATTAAAGAAAAGTTGCCATGTTCTAAACAATTATAAATAATGCCTCATATAATGATAACGCCATATTAACCCTTTTATGAACAATCAAGCTTCCTGTCACATATCTTAATCACCCAAGACTCTTCAATCACTCATCGTGCTTAGGGATGATCCTGGATAAATCCAGGATCATCCCACTACCAATAAATTACCGTCTAAGGAAGTAGGAAATCATTGGTCCAGATAGCATCTGCATCAACTTCCACATCGATGATGCCGCAAGCATACATCCGGCTGGCAACATCGCTCCATACCGCGCCATCCATGGCGCCCAGACCGAGTTCGTCGGTCGTTTCGCTCACAGTCAGCTCACGCATCACATCCGCTGCAAAAATGCCAACTTCAAATATGAAGTCTTCATTCATGCTGATGATATGCTCTACCACCGGCGCTGGATCTTCTAAGAATGCCGCCAGGCCATCACGAAGTGCTTCGGCAAATGCCCGCACCA
>PWSY01000252.1 GCA_003563055.1 Anaerolineaceae bacterium
CAATTTGGCGGCACCGGGTTAGGTTTGGCGATCTCCAAACAACTGGTGGAGATGATGCAAGGCACCATCGGCGTTAATAGTGTGTTTGGAGAAGGTTCAGAATTTTGGTTTACGGTTATCCTGAAGCGACAGGAACAATTGGATGATGATACCCTGTTTGATTCATCCAACCTAGAAAATGTCTATGCGCTGATTGTGGACGATAATACCACCAGTAGAGAAATTCTAAAGATCCGCCTGGCCTCATGGCAAATGCGCTTGGATGAGGCTGTTGACGGATTCCAGGCATTGAAGCTGCTTAAGAAAGCGGCCCGCCTTGGCGATCCTTTTGATATTGCCATACTGGACATGCAAATGCCAGGCATGGATGGGGTGACACTGGCAAGGAAAATAAAAGAAGATGATTTGTTGTTTAAAACGAAACTGGTCATGTTATCTTCTTTGGGAGAGCGGCAAGACATCGATGATCTTGAATCGGTTGGTATTGAAGGGTACCTGATGAAGCCTATCCGGCATTCCGATTTAAAAAATCTGCTTGATTCTGTGTTGGGTGATGATGAGTATCATGTGTTCAGGGAAGAGCAGGTGTTTTCTCATCAGGTGACAGCCTCATCCACAAGTGGATTTGAGCTATCTCAATTATCTTTTGATCAAGCATATAAGATTCTCGTTGTCGAGGATAACATCACCAATCAACAGGTTGCTATAGGCATTATTAAGAAGATCGGATTACAGGCAGATGCTGTCTCCAATGGTGAAGAAGCGCTGGATGCGCTGAGAACAATCCCTTATGACCTGGTGTTGATGGATGTCCAAATGCCGGTAATGGACGGACTGGAAGCAACCCGCTGTATTCGTAAAAAGAAAAAAAATGTATTGAACGCTGAACTACCCATCATTGCAATGACGGCCCATGCTTTGAATGGCGATAAAGAAAGATGCTTGGAGGTTGGTATGACGGATTATGTTTCAAAGCCTATCGAACCGCAATTCCTGGTAAAGAAATTGCATCAATGGTTACCATTGGCCAGAAGTGACGCGCCCAAAGGGAAGCCGTTTATGCCCCCACAAGCTGTTAATGAAAAAAGCGACCTAACTATTTTCAATCGGCGTGAATTCTTGACGCGCCTGATGGACGATGAGGAATTGGCCATGCGGATTATTGCCGCGTATCTTGAAGATACCCCCCACAGATTACAATTATTGAAACATTTCGTCCTCAGAGAAGACTTTCAAGGGGTGTTGAGACAGGCGCATGCCATCAAAGGGGCAGCAGCAAATATCAGTTCGCAATCTGTTCATGACATTGCACAAGAAATTGAAGCCTTAGCAAGAAAAGAGGATTTAGGGGCTTTGAAGACACACCTTGACAAGTTGGAAAATCAATTTTCACACCTGGAACGGCGTCTGAAGGATAGCTTCTAAATGATGACTTGCCGTTCTCCTGGCTCAAACGAACCCAATTATTAAGAGAATCTCAGGTTAAATGGTAACCTCGTTTCCTTTCCAGGATCAGCAATATCAAAGAGGAACGCAATTTATTTGGTGAAGTTATGACAAAGTGAGTAAGGATTTTAATTATGGGAAACAAAAGAGCACTCGTCGTTGATGACAGTGAAATAAATCAATTGCTTCTGTGTAAAATTCTTGAGACCGAGGGTTTAACCACAGAAGTGGCTTTTAATGGGCTGGAAGCGGTTGAAAAAAGCAAGGATTCGGGTTTTGATCTGGTTTTCATGGATGTCCAGATGCCAGAAATGGACGGTTATCAGGCAACAAGATTGATCAAGCAGCATGAAAATGGTGGCAATGGCAAGATTATTGCTGTTACCGCGAGTGCTATGCCAGAAGATGAAGCGAAATGCCTGCAGGCTGGAATGGATTACTTTATCACCAAACCGGTTCAACCTCACATTGTTCTCGATCTGGTTCGGAAAATCTTTGCCAAGGGGGTAGATGTCGGTAATCAGGGGCAGGGCATGCACAAAGAAAGTGTTCAGGCACTATACCAAAAAGTTCACAGTGATTCAGCATTTTTCCAGGAATTGGTGATGAAATTTATCGGGCATTATCGTACTTTAATGCCAAAGATTAAATCAGCTTATGAACAGGAGGATTTCTCGTCATTAAAAACACATGTGCACACATTAAAGGGCCTCGTGGCTGCTTTGGAGGCAGGTGAAGCGTTGGATATCCTTATCCAAATTGAAGCCGGTATCCGGAATATGCAACTGGATAATGTGTTAATATTATTATGTGCGTTGGAAACATCGGTTGATCAGTTTTTGAGTGAGGTTAATGTTTTTATCAGTTCGTAACTACTCAGGCTGCAGGGGAATTGGGGGGGTTGTGTGGCGGCGGAGCCGCCACACAACCCCCCCACCTCTTCACCAGCAGGGTTGGCTGAGTAGTAACATCAGTTCTAAAATAGAAACCACCTGAAATCTGCCAGGAGATAAAAATGATAAAAGTATTAATAATTGATGATCAGCAGTTACTGTTAGATCTGATGTCCCATTTACTCGAAAAAAGTGAAGAGATTGATGTTGTGGCTAGTGGCAGGGATGGAAACCAGGCGATTGGATTGGCAGAGAAGCACCATCCAGACGTGATTTTAATGGACATTCACATGCCAGACTGTGATGGCATTGAGGCAACCAAAAAGATCAAAGCACATAACAAGGATATCAAAATTCTGATCCTTACCTCATCCAGCGAAGATGAAGATGTTCATAAAGCATTAAGCAATGGGGCAGATGGGTATGTGCTTAAAACAATTGGGGAGCAAGAATTGGTTGCAGTCATAAAAAGCGTTCATGCCGATATGGAAGTAATCCACCGGGATGTTCGTGATGCTGCTTTAAGGAGTCGCGCTGGCGCATTTGATAATACGGAAGAAGGCCGACACCTGATGATTGATGGTGTCCATATCGCGTTGTCGCAGCGAGATCTTGATGTGATTCGCATGATTGTTGAAGGAAAGAGCACGAAAGAGATGGCAGAGGCGCTGTTTGTTTCTGAGGGGCGGCTCAGGAATATCATCACCGAAATTATT
The DNA here is from genome assembly GCA_003563055.1 of Anaerolineaceae bacterium. Classification (GTDB taxonomy): domain Bacteria; phylum Chloroflexota; class Anaerolineae; order Anaerolineales; family Anaerolineaceae; genus Brevifilum. The sequence continues at coordinate 3,056 of PWSY01000252.1, forward strand.
CAGAAGCTGATGTGCGAAAACCGCACCCAGGTGGCTGTTTTCGCATTGAAGAACAACCTGGTGTGATTGACCTATTGATAATCTGAAAAATAAAATCCCTGAACAGTACCTGCGCCTCCATTTTCATCGATGACAAAATAGTTGATCACCGTGTTTTCACCTACCCCGGTATTGAAAATGATCATGGTTCCCCATAAACGCGGGTCGGGGTCATTTTCGGGATTGGTATGCCGGCCAGCTGTCGTGATGAAGACAGCCGGGTTCCAGTAAACACCTTCTGTGGGTATTTCCGGCTGGTTGATGACCCTTCCACTTCCGGATACTGGATTAAGATAGCCATACCTGTTTAACCCATCAGGCGCGTTTTCTTGTAGATAATCCTCAATCCGGATGCTCCAGGCATGAGCTGGGTTTCCACCGGTTGGTCGATACAAATGATTGGCACCAAGGAGAACATCATTATCCTGGACATTTTGAATGATATGGTCCAATTTAGCCTGCAGTGAGGGGGCAGAAGGTTCTTCGGCCACAAAATTTAATGTAATTGAATTGGAAATGCTGGTGAAAAGGGCAACAGAAGAACCGGTAACCAATAAGCCAACCACCACCGTCACCAAGAAAACGATTAGAAAAACCAGGCTCAAAGACTTAAAAAGCGTTTTCTTTTGATTGGTTTTAATTGATTTCTTCATTTGCAAATCACAACTTTCATCTGTTGCTCAGCTTTCATTTTTCAATCATCTCGATAAATACTTTGACGACTTCAGGATCAAAATGTTTTCCGGAAAGTGAGCGGATGTATTCGATGACATCTATTTTATCCCATGGTGGGCGATAGGGGCGTTCGGTCAGGAGTGCATGATAGACATCTACAATGGCAAATTGCCTGGCAGCCAGAGGGATCGCTTCGCCAGCCAGACCGCGTGGATAGCCGCTGCCATCCCAGCGTTCATTGTGACAGTAAGGAATGTCAAGGGCCGGCTGCAATAATTCAATATCAGAAAACATTTCATAGGCCACTTTGGGGAGTTGATGGATGATTTTCCATTCATTATCCGTTAATGGCCCGGGTTTTTGCAGGATTTTTTCAGGCAGGCTTAGTTTTGAGATGTAATGTAATAAAGCACCTCGTCGGATATGAGTTAATGCTTCCTCATTCGCGCCCATTGTCGACGCAAGCTTTTCCGTCATCTCCGCCACAGATTGTGTATATTGACTGATGGCATGATCATGGAGTTCCATGGCGTGCGCCAATCTGGCAATGGTGCTGTCGTAGGCCAGGGTGAGTTCAATGATCTTTTTTTGCAGGCCTGAAAACGTCTGGGCATTGTCCAGGGTGGTTGCCAGCTGGCTGGCAAGCGTCTCAAGAATAGGCAGCCAGCTTTGCTGGTCTTCATTTGACGCCTTTAGATAGACCTCCAAAACACCGATGAATTTCTCTCTGGTCTTTAGAAGGAGGGCCGTATACGCATCAAAATCCTCTTCTACAAGCGATGCACCCTCGGGCAGCCGATCACTATTTTTGATGTCAGGTATGATGAACGATTGGCCCGCAAGCACAACCTCGCCAACCAGTGACTCATCCAGGTTCAGGATCATTTTTTCTGCTCGATGCTCACTTAAAAAACCTCTTGTGCGATGGTATGAGAGGGTTTTTCTTTCGGGGTTCGCAACCAGGATCGCGGCTGCTGATGCATTGATGTGATTGATGATGCTATCCAGGATATCATTGCCCAGCTCATCTGGGTCAAGTGTACCGCTGATGGCTTTATTGACTTCGACGAGGTAACGCAGGTCTTTCATGGTCGAAACGAAATCATTTTCCCATTTTTTTAAGGTTTTTAGACCTGAAAGAAGACTTTCAACTTCATAGGTAGATTGCTGATCTGAGTTGAATTTTTCAGGGGAGATGTAAAAGGCGTTGCTGTAGACATTCTTTTGATAAATAATCAGACGGTGTGTTTTGAGGATGTCTTTTAGCAACTCGGGGCTGAAATGCTGGCGATTAAATTGATAAAGCCCTGATGCCAGATGGGCTTTATAAAATTTAGAGAGCTGTGTTTCATATTGCAGTAGTTCTTGGGTGGTAACTTGTTGCTCCAAGAGCCATGCCATCTCTTCTATAATCCTTAAGGCGAAATATCCCTCTTTTGCCAATCTATTGTGTTCAGAACGTAAGTAATGCACCATTTCATCCGGCGTTAGTCGATGGCTGCTGCCTCTTAAATCTTGCCTGCTGACTAAGGCCAATGCACCTGATTGGATGGCTGAAGCGGTATCAATGGCATGATGAGATAACTGCTGAAGAATTTCGTCAGGCTGGTGTTCATCGTAGATGTAGAGGCACTTTTCCTTAGCTGATAAACCAGCACCAATGAATCGGGCGACCACATAAAACAGGTCTTGCTGATCATCATAGATCAGGCAAATTTGGTCATGCGGCTTTAGCTCGGTGATTGCTTTATTAAAGTCCTGCGAAAAAGTCTTAATCATCCCA
>PWSY01000039.1 GCA_003563055.1 Anaerolineaceae bacterium
ACACCTGAGCGCCAAACACGATCAGTTGGGCGATTTTTGCCGGAGGTGCGGTCTTGGGTGCAAAGATGACGGCCTTGGACCCCACTGCAGCAGCCATGCCAGCCAGGGCTGCACCCGCATTACCAGTTGAGGCTGCAACGGTCACTTCCGCGCCGATCTGTCTGGCACGGGCAACCACAATGGCACTGGCGCGATCTTTGAATGATGCTGTAGGGTTAGGGCTTTCATCTTTTACCCACAGGTGTACCAGGCCTAATTTTTTTGCCAGGCGGGTGGGTTTATAAACGGGTGTCCATCCGGCCCGACGCAGCGGCGTCCCCAGGCCTCCCGGGTCATCTACCGGCAGCAGGTTAAGATAACGCCAGAGCGAAGCCTCGGGCAAATCCATGAATTTCTCCGGGGTGAATTGTGCTTTGATGGCATCGTAATCCAGGATAACACTCAAGTTGCCACCATCCTTGGGGCAGGTATAGGTGACTTCTTCAGGGTCATAATCGGTTCCGCAAAGCGAACAGGTGAAATGTGAAAATTTTTGTGTCATAGGTCATCCCATCGATGATAATGGTGCTTCTTAAGAAACGGGCTGCTATTTTGATTATAGCAGCCCTTGATCATAACTTTAGGGAACGATCCAAGTGCCTGTTTTACCTTCTAAGGCATTGCCAATATTTTCTGGATCGGTGATGAGGGCTTTTTTACCGCCGTTTTCCAGGTATTTAATGATAGCCTGAACTTTTGGCAGCATGCTGCCCGGGGCGAAATGGCCATCTTCGATATACTGCTTGGCCTCTGCAACTGTCATCTGTTCAACCTTGGTTTCATTGGGTTTGTTAAAGTTGAGCGCAACTCTTTCAACCGCAGTGCTGATCACAAACAAATCTGCATCGATCATTGTCGCCAGGATCGAAGAGCTGAAATCTTTGTCAATGACCGCTTCAACACCCTGGATTTTGCCATTCTCATCTTCAACCACAGGGATACCGCCTCCGCCTACAGCAACCACGGTGATGCCAGCCTTGACCAGGTTTTCAATGGCAGGTGCTTCGACGATTCGTTCCGGGAGGGGTGATGGGACCACTCGGCGCCAACCCCGACCGGCATCTTCCACCACAGACCAGCCTTCGTTATCCGCACGCTTTTTTGCTTCTCCTTCATCCATAAAGGAGCCAATGGGTTTGGTGGGATTTTGAAAAGCGGGATCATTCCGGTTAACAACGGTCTGTGTAACAATGGTCGCGGCCTTCTTGTCGATCCCGCGGCGCTTGAACTCATTATAGAGTGCGTTCTGGAACATATAGCCAATTGCGCCCTGGGTATCTGCGCCGCAGTAATCCAGGGGAATTTCGTGCAGTTGTCCCCGGGCGATCTCAGAACGGAGGAGGATGAAACCAACCTGTGGCCCGTTGCCATGGCTGACGATGACATCCCAGCCTTTTTCAATCATGTCCACGATGTGGCTCATGGTGTCTCTAGCGCAATCGTACTGGTCTTCCACGCTCTGTCGTGTTTTATCTTTGATTAATGCGTTGCCGCCAACGGCAACGACAGCAATTCCCTTTTTTTCCATACTAATAAGTCTCCGTATAAATTAATAGTTGATTTTAGGCCATGGTGAGTGCCATCACGGCTTTTTGTGCATGCAGTCGATTTTCAGCTTCATCAAACACCACAGAATGCGGGCCGTCAATGACGCCATCAGTCACTTCAATATTCCGGTCAGCGGGAAGGGGGTGCATATAGATAGCATCTTCCTTGGCCAGGGTCATTTTTTCCTCGTCGGTGATCCAGCTCTCATATTTCTGGGTGACCTTTTTAATGTCTTCAGGATCACTGGTGGTCACCAGGGGACCCCAGGATTTTGCATAAACGATGTCTGCATCGGTGAAGCCATCTTCCATGCTGTGGACGACTTCAAACTTGGTGTTGTTCTTCCTGGCTTGCTCCTGGGCCTGTTCCATGATTTCAGGCATCAACTCGAACTCTGGTGGGTGTGCCAATGTGACATCCAAACCAAAACGCGGCATTTGCAGAATCAGCGATTGGGGTACCGAGATGGGTTTGGCATAGGAGGCTGCATAAGCCCATGACACAACCATCTTTTTATTGCGTAAGTCACGACCCTTTTTCTCCCAAATGGTCATCAGGTCAGCCAGGCATTGGTGGGGGTGATAAAAATCGCATTGCATGTTGAGGACGGGCACGCGTGATGCGCTTGCCACCAGGTTGAGGTAGCGGTTGCCGATACCCCAGTCGCAGTGGCGAATAGCCAGGCCGTCAAAATACCGACCAAGAATCTCGCCGATTTCTTTTTCGGTGTCACCGTGGGAAATTTGCGTGGATTTGGATTCAACAAAGGCTGCGTGTCCACCCAGTTGCGCCATCCCGGCTTCAAAGCTGCAGCGCGTACGGGTGCTGGAGAAGAAAAACAACATGGCCAGGACCTTATCATCTAATAACGCATGGGGCTGTCCCAGGGCACGTCGCATTTTTAAGTCAAAGGCGACCTCCATCACGGTTTCAACTTCTTCTTTGGTGAAGTCCAAATCGCTGATCAGGTTTCGTCCTCTTAAATTGGTGATCATATAAAACTCCTTTTAGTATTCATTTTGCCATCCCCAATAAGATTATTGGGGATGGCCGTTCTATTGAGGTTATCGAATCAAACCAGATTACTCGGTTACGCCGAGAATCAAAGCCAGTAACGCCATTCGCATAACAACGCCGTTGAAGGCTTCCTGCCAGTATCGTGACCATTTGGTGATGTCAACATCAGGTGGAATCTCATCCATGCGGGGCAGCGAGTGCAGCAGGATAGCATCTGATTTTGCTTTGTTAGCGAGCAATTCGCGTGTGATTTTGTAGTTGGAGGGGGTTAAGCCAACATCACCTTCGCGCTCATCGCGAGACTTGGTATAGTCGGGTTGCACCACGGGTTCAACCAGAATCACATCAGCATCGGCGATGGCCTGTTCGACGTGTTCAACTTCTTTAAAGTCCAGGCAATACTCGTTCAGCTCTTTCTTCATCTCTTCTGTTAAGGAAAGTTCGGGGGGTGAGACGAAGGTGATCGGGCAATCGAACTGGGTCAGGCCATAGGCGAGGGAATGCATGGTGCGCATGCGCATGTCACCAACCGCCAGCCATTTGAGCCCATCCAGGCGACCTTTTTCCTGAAAGACGGTGTAGAAGTCTGTCAGAATCTGGGTGGGGTGCTCACCCCAGCCGTCACCGCCGTTGATAATGGGAATACTGGCCCATTTGGCAGCTTCATGAGGCGCGCCCTGTTGAAAGTGACGCATGACGATCACATCGCCATAGAACTCGAGCATTTTGACGGTATCTTTGATCGATTCCTGGTAGAAATCACCAGCCCGGGTCATTTTGGCATCGGCGAAACCGGTTACCTGTCCACCCAGTCGAATCATGCCTGCTTCATGAGCCAGGCGGGTGCGGGTGCTGGGCTGGTAGAACGCCGTCACCAGGGTTTTCTCTTTCAAGAGATCGGAATTTTGCCGATTCCGGGCGATGGGTTCGAGTTCTTCAGCAATTTCAAAAACACGGAAAAACTCATTGCGTTCAAAATCCTTCAATGAAAGAATGTCACGACCTAAAAAACTACGCATTGTTACTAAACTCCTTTTGTTAATAAAGATTGGTTGTTAAAAATGGGGTGCCTGTTCAAGAATTGACACCACCTATTTTACGAATGATGTGAAGGCGGAAGTATCCTGGGAGAAAATAGCTGTGAGAAAAATCGATTGGATTTCCGACTTCGTTAAATAAGAGTGCTTTAAGCAGCAGCAAGGTGTCGCCACGCTGTATCTTTAAAGCTTTTGCCACGTCTGTGGGGGCATGAATGGCGCTGATTTCTGTCTTGGAAGTAAAAGGCGGTGGGTCACCAATTTTGATAAGCAGATCCAGCACAGAACCGGTGAATTTTACCGCCAGTGTCTCTGAATCAAGAATGTGCTCGGGCAATATATCCACCAGATATGCGACGGGGGCTTCATCGGTCATAATGACGCGCCGGATTTCGATCAGCGGATCGCCCTTTTTTTGGTTGAACTTTTCAGCTAAAGAGTCATTCGCCTGGATGTTCGTGACCTTGAACTCACCCATCGAGACATCCAGGCCAATTTTTTCTGCCTGGGTTTCGATGCTCTCTAAAACTTCCAGCCCGGATTCGATCACTCTTTTTGGGCCAACGACAAAGGTGCCTACGCCTTGTTGTCGCTTGAGCATCCCCTGGCTTTCGAAGGTGCGCATCGCCTCCCGCAAGGTCGCACGTGAGACCCCCAGTTCCTCAGCCAGTTTTGGTTCTGAGGGTAATTTCGTGCCCTTTGGTGCGTTCTGAATCAGATCGCAAAGATCGTTTTGAAGGCGATGGTATGTTGAGTGATCATCAATCATATCTTTTTCCTGATTATTGGTAACTACTCAGGCAACCCTGCTTCTGAAGGGAGGGGGGTGTGGTGTGGCGGCGAAGCCGCCACACCACACCCCCCTATTCCCTCGCATGCTGAGTAGTTACGATTATTATTTTATTAGGATACCGCTCAACAGCAACACCGGTCATTGTTTGAGTCGATAAGGGCTGATGAAATCGTATTTCAGCCGTTAAGCAGTCTTTCAGCAGCCAGGTTGTGTTTCCTGACCAGTTCAGGGACATCGACCGTGGCTAAGATGCCCTCTTTAACGATTACTCGTCCACCAACCAGGCTGAAGTCCACTTTCTGGGGCGCACAGAACAGGGCGGCTGCCACCGGGTCATGTAAGGCGCCGGCATAGTCCAGCCGATTGAGATCAATGGCGAAAAGATCAGCGCATTTTCCCACAGCGAGTGAACCGATGTCTTCTCTTCCCAATACGGCTGCACCGCCACGGGTCGCAACCTCGAGGGCTTGTCGGGCGCTCATTAATGGGGCCGCGTCTTCTCCAGAGCGAGAAGCGCCTTCCAACCCAGCGTTTAAACGCGCCAACAGCATGGCCTGGCGGACTTCTGCCAGCAGGTGAGAGCTGTCGTTACTGGCAGAACCGTCCACACCAATTCCGACCTTGACGCCCCTGGTCAGCATTTCGACGATAGGAGCAATGCCAGAGGCCAGGCGCATATTGGAGCTGGGGCAGTGGGCAATACCGCACCCAGTGCTGGCATACAGGTTGATTTCATCCTGGTTAACATGAACGCTATGGGCAAACCAGACATCATCGCCGATCCAGCTCACTTCCTGCATATAAGCCACCGGGCGGTGACCAAACTTCTCGATGCAAAAATCTTCCTCGTCTTTGGTCTCAGCCAGGTGAGTGTGCAGGTGAACACCGAACTCACGAGCCAGTTCTGCCGATTGACGCATCAGCTCGCCGGTGACGCTGAAGGGTGAACAGGGGGCCAGCACGATTTGCACCATGGCGCCCGGATTGGGGTCGTGATAAGTCTCGATTAATCGCTGGCTGTCTTGTAAAATGTGTTCTTCTGTGTCGACGACACTGTCGGGGGGCAGCCCGCCTTTGGATTCGCCTAAACTCATTGAGCCGCGCGAGGCGTGCAGCCGCAATCCGACTTCACTCGCCGCGAGGATCTCATCGTCAAGTCTGGCCTCATTGGGGAACAGGTAGAGATGGTCGGACGCGGTTGTGCAGCCCGAGAGCGCCAGCTCTGCGAGAGCTGTTTGAGTGGATATGCGGATGTCCTCGGGGGTCATTCGCGCCCAGATGGGGTACAGGCCTACCAACCAGTTAAAGAGATTAACATCCTGTACTTTCGGGACGGCACGGGTGAGGGTTTGATAGAAATGATGGTGGGTGTTGACGAAACCTGGAAAAACGATATGACCGGAAAGATCTAAAACCTCATCGGCAGTCTCGGGCATAACTTGAGACTCGCCAATTGCCTTGATGAAACCGTCCTCAATATAAAGGGACGCGTTGTCAAGCTCCTGGCGCTGCTCGTCCATGGTGACAAGTGTGTGGATGCTCTTTATCAGTAAGGTAGACATTTCCCTCCACCTGGGTGGTGAGTTGATGGGAACGGAATTTGTCAGACATTTATTATTTTAACCAAAAAATCCGTTTTTGTCAATTGTCTGACAAAATTGGTCTAGACCTCTGGTCTTGCGGTGGAAACGTGTTTGACAGGTGGATAAATCGGGAAAGTTAAGTTATTTCACAAACAGACACCCCTGGTCTACATGCCAGAGCACACTTCCCAAACCAACAGCCATGACCCCCAAATGCAACAAAGCATCAACCTCTTGTCGGGTCATAACGCCGCCACTGCTGATAACCGGGAGGCCTGTCTTTACCACGGCGCTTATTGTATGCAACATTATAGGGTAAATGGCCGGCCCAAACAAGCGACCGCTGATGATTCGGTCATCATCCTCCGGGAGCGCCCCACGCGGCGGGGTGATATGCACGGCAGATGGCGCAAGCCTTTCCAGGGTATCCAGCAAAGCAGGGGTTTGCTCCAAGCCCAGGCACACAATCGCTGGCAGCTCACCGTAGGCCGCTTCGACGAACGCCGATAATGTGTCCGGGTCGCAGAGGGGTGGCAGACCAAGCTCTATGGCTAAAATATTCTCCAGGCCTTCCAGCTTCCGCACCATCTCGGCCAGTGTGTCGGGTGTTTCCACCAGCAGATGGACGATCACCGGTAACGGCGCGCCTGCCCAACGGGCTTTATGTAGGGTTATGGCCCGGCTGATCCCGGGATTTTGCAGCCCGGTATGGAGTAAAAAACCACCCTCAAATGGCAGACTACAGCGGTTTCCAGCAGGCGCCCGCCGCCGACGGCTGATCGGGTTGGTGATGAATGCGCCCAAGTTGTCTAAAAACGGCATTTTTCGCGGGTTAGGCGCAAAGCCCAACGTACCAGCCGTGTTGACCATCGGCAATCTGAGCATCAGGTCCTGTTTACGCAGTCTTTCAGCATCTTCAAGCCACATTCAGCACCTCTGATAGATCGAATACAGGGCCATGTGAACACACAAACCGCCACCCCCGACGGGTTTTTACCGAGCAAACGCCACACTCCCCCATGCCCCGGCAGGGCATCGCAGTCCGCAGCAGGACCTGGCCCTCCAAGCGTGAGCCCTGATCCCCGAACAAAGCAGACAGCCGATCAAGATCTTGCCATGCCAGGTCAATGGCCAGATACTCTGGCCAGTCCAGGTTCCCCAGCAAGGAGGCACTATCAGCAATTTCAATCATCGAAGGGATGGAAAGGAGGATGTCTTTGGAAGGCGCAGGCTCGCAAAAAAGCGCAATATCAGCATTCTGTGTGCTGGCGATTTCGATGAGTGTTAACAAACGGGCCGGGGATACTTCAAAAGCAAACAGTGCCATCCGACGGACGTGTGCAGGAAGGGTAAACCCCTGACCCTGCGGAGGTTGAAACACCAGAACGTCACCGGGTTGCCACCTGGCCGGCAAGGGGCTCACACACAGCCTGTCATGGATGCCGATGACTTTAAACAGCGGGGTGATCAGGGCGCCAGAAGGGTCTGCAGGGTTCTGGCAGGCCAGGTACTGGCCTGGCGCCGGCCAGTGTTTGCCTGATATATCCAGAACCCCGGCTTTTTCTGACCCGAATTGAAACACCTCTGTCAGTTTACCTGTTAATGGCACCGTCATCGCTTTAACCTGTTATTGCTAATACGGTTGGAAATAGATAAAAATGGGTGCTTTGGGTAATCACTTGATAGGTTCTCGATTGCCTGGTTCACCCTCGACATCGACGCTGCTGCTGAACACCGCTTCTCGCCAACCGCATGTCAATGCCCCCCTGGGGAACCAGTTGAAGTATTACGGCATCTGCCTGGCTGGTTAGTCATAAAACGGGATTCCATTTCCTGCTGAAGATTTTCCAGTTCCGACTGGATGATGGGAATGGCATTTTCAACGGGAACGATCCACCGGTCTGGTTGATCACGCCGTTTAAATTCCAGACCGCCGTTGGCCATTGACCGGGCGGACACCGTCACCCGCAATGGCAGCCCAATCAGGTCAGCATCGTTGAATTTAACCCCCGCTCGCTCATCCCGGTCGTCAAAGAGCGGCGCCAACCCCTGGTCTTGTAAAGCCTGGTAAAGCTGGTCGGCTGTTTGTTCAGATGAACCATCTTTGCTGTCCAGGACAACCAGGTGCAGCGGATAAGGGGCTACGGAAACTGGCCAAATCAGGCCTTGGTCGTCGTGGTATTCTTCGGCCACACAGGCCAGCAGCCTGCCAACGCCAATCCCATATGACCCCATGATGAGGGGTTGAGCTTTACCCGCCTCATCCAGGAAAGTAGCTCCCAGTGATTCTGTATAACGTGTACCCAATTTAAAGATATTCCCAACCTCAACACCCCGGCTGGAATGGAGCGTTCCCTCGCAGTTCGGACAGGGGTACCCATCTTCGGCCAGGGTGATATCCGCCACGATGTCTGCAGTGTAGTCCCGACCAATGTTGGTATTGAGCAGGTGGAAGCCTTCTTCGTTCGCCCCTGAAACCAGGTTGGGCGCCAGCGGCAGCAGGTCGTCCACCACTACCAGGACGTTGTCACGGTTGATTCCGATGGGCGATGCATAACCCGGACAGGCGCCCAGGGCTTCGATCTCTTCATCTAGGGCTGGCCGCAAACCCGTGATAGCCCCCCTGCCAGCAGCAGCCAGGCAGTTGACCAATTTAGTTTCATTCAGCGCCATATCCCCCCGCAGCATAGCGAAGATCATCAAGGGGCGTTGGTCTTCAGCCATCTCCGCCCGCAAGAAAACAGCTTTCGCGGTGCGGGAGGCCGGGATGCCAAGATAGGCGGCCAGGTCGGCGATAGATGATGCGTCGGGTGTGGGGACTTTCTCTAAAGCGCTTAATGCCTCCTTTTGGGGGACAGGTTTTCTAAAGTTGGCCACCTGCCGGTTGGCGGCTGAATCACAGGTATCACAAAAGAGGAGGGTGTCCTCACCTGCAGGTGTCAGATACATGTACTCGTGGGCTTCTTTGCCGCCCATCATGCCCGTATCAGAACCCACCGCGCGCACAGGCAATCCGCAGCGGTTGAAGATGCGGAAGTAAGCCTGGTAATGGGCCTGGTACTGGTGATCCAGCCCGGCCCAGTCGCGGTCCAGGCTGTAGCTGTCTAACATGGTAAATTCACGCACCCGGATCAGCCCTGCTCGCGGCCGGGGATCATCACGGAATTTGGTCTGTATATGGTAGATTAACTGGGGAAGCTGGCGATAGGATTGGATTTCCCGCCGGGCCAGGTCAGCCACCACTTCCTCGTGGGTCATCGCTAAAACCATAGGGTGACCAGAGCGGTCTTTGAAACGTGCCATCTCGTCGCCGACCTGCGACCAGCGTCCCGTCTCTTGCCAGACATCCGCCGGGTGCACAACAGGCATGGTCAATTCCTGCCCGCCCAGGGCGTTCATCTCTTCTCGCATGATGTTTTCGATGCAATTCATAGCCAGGTGCGCCAACGGCAGATATGAAAAAATACCCGCCCCCAGCTGGCGAATAAAACCCGCCCTGAGAAGCAGTTGATGGCTGGCGATTTCGGCATCTGCCGGTGTTTGCCGCAGGGTTGTGCTGAACATATTGGTCATCCGCATGGCTTAATCCTCCCCCTGGGCTGGTTCTGGCCCATCGCCTGAACCGTTTTCTGGTGCAGTCTGTAAATTCTCCTTTTCAGGGGGCAGATCAGAAAGGTCCACACTGTCTTCCATGGTGACCTTGCCGCGCAAGAACGCGCCTTCATCGGTTGAGAATGAGCCGGTATTGACATCGCCATAAACACGCCCGGTGGCGCGAATCTCAAGTTTTTCGGCGATGATATGCCCGTTTACAGTGCCAGCCACAATAACTGTGTCGGCTTTGATGGCCTCACCGGTCACCCGTCCGGTTTCGCCCACAATGACAAGACCGCGAATGGCAATTTCTCCTTCGAGGGAACCTTCAATCCGCACACCGCCTTTCCCCCGCAGGTCCCCTTTCCAGCTGATGCCTGGTCCCAGGACCGTGGTCACGCGCGCAACAGGCGTGGTGGTTGAAACCTTGGGCGATGTACTCTTCTTTCCAAACATAATAAGACGTACCTTTCTAATTCCTGATGATCGCCGTGAACAATCGGGTTAGCATTGGGGGGCTATGAATGCCGTGGGGGCCAGATCGTGCCGGCGGGAACAATTCCGCCATCTGGCACATCCGCCTTGACCGTCGCGCCGTTCCCAATGCGGGCATGCTTGCCAACGTGAACACCCAGGTTGAGTGTCGCGCCCATCCCAATTAAGACACATTCGTCCACAATAACATCCCCGGCCAATGTCGCGCCCGGGGAGAGGTTGACATAGGGACCCAGGATGGCATTATGCGAGACGATGGCACCTGTGTTGAGGATGGTGCCGTAACCAATCTGTGTTTGGGTGCCAACATAGGCCAGGGGGTAGACCTGGACAGCATCTTCTAAGGAAGCGCTGTCTTCCAGAAAGGCAGTGGGGTGAATTACGGTGGGGCAGTGAAAGCCGGCCTGGTGGAAGAGGTCATAGACCTTCAGCCGGGACTGCAGATCACCAATCCCACCAACACCGTTGACTGCCAGGCGAATGCCCTCGATAGCAAGTTGGTGAAGTTTTTCTCCCCCGCCCAAAATGGGTAAACCAAAAACTTCTTGTCCTGGCTCGTAGCCGTCATCCAATAAGCCCATGATGCTGTAATTGCCAGTTGTCTGTACCAGGGCAGCCAGTGAGCGGCCATGCCCTCCTGCGCCATAAATTACCAGACGGTCTTCGCCTTCGGGGACCTGCGCCGGCCGAACCGGTGCTCTTCGGGCCAGTTCTTCTTCTACCATCCGAATAGTCACCAGGGGGCCGCGGGGCAACGAGTCCAGCTTCAACCCTTTTTCCACGGCCAGTTTTCGAGCAGGGTCGGTGATCCGCAACCCTGCTGGTGGGGTGTCGGCCACATCAGTAGGGTGACCTGCTGCCCATGGCGGCAGGGATGAATCGCTTGCCGCAGGGGAATCACCCACATAGGCCAGGGCGTCACCAGCCCGCACCGTATCACCTTCCTGATATCGCAGGCCAACCAGATAACCATCCGTTTCCGTGTGTACATCGCCAGTGGATTTGGTGGTTTCAATGACAGCGATAACCTGACCTGCTTCAACCCGCTCACCCTCCGCTGCCTCTAGCGCGACCAGCAAGGCCTGCGGTTCATTGGGGTTCAAAAGCGGAATTTTGATGGGGATGAGTTTATTCATGTTCTTCGCACCATTTCTCGCACCTGGTTGATGATGTCCGCGGTATCTGGCAGGCAGGCTGCTTCCAGCTCTGGCGCGACGGGGATCACAGAATCCTGGGCTGCCAACCGCCCTGTCCGCTGCAACCCTGGCCCAAGCGCTGCAGCTGTTATCGCAAGCACCTCGGCCCCCCACCCTGATGTGAGCGTGCCCTCCTCGATGGTCAATAGGCGGGTGGTGCCTTTCACAGATTGGATGATGGGCGCCAGTTCAAAGGGGGCCAGGAGGGACGGTACCAGCAGCTCACAGAAGACCTCATGTTCATAAGCCAATTGCTGGACGGCTTCCAGGGCAAGCGCAGCCATATACCCGTAGGCAGCCAGGGTGATCCGGGCTGGCGGGGCTGCTTTCAAGGCAAACTTATAGAATGGGTATCGACCGCTGCCCGCAGGGGACAGGTCCGCCATATCAAACTCCCCCAGGTCGGTGGGGGTTAATAGTTTCATTAAATATTGTAATTTATTCTCGATGAACAGGACAGGCGAATTGGCCTTTGTGATTGAGTCATAAAGCAGGCGGCCGGGTACGCCCAGCGGATCTGCCCCGGACAGGTTAATCGGCGCCAGAACGGTCAACCCAGGCACCCCTAAAAAAAGCTTGTCAAGCGTTTGGGAATGGGTGGGCCCATAACCGCGATGGCCGCCCATAGGCGTCCGGATAACGACCGGGGCAGTGACCTGCCCGTTGTACATCCTGTTGAATTTGGCGATGTGGTTGATAACCTGGTCTGCGATCAGCGTGGTGAAATCGCCAAACATGATCTCAACCACCGGCCGCATGGAGCGTAATGCCATGCCGCCGGCAATGCCCGTGATGCCCGCTTCAGAGATAGGTGTGGTCAGAACCTGGTCGGGAAAAGCCTTTGACAACCCACGGCTGACCTTATAAGCGCCGCCGTAAGGGCTGAGGATGTCCTCCCCCAGCAAAATCACCCGGGAGTCTGCTTCTAGCGCCTGGCGGAGGCCCAGGTTGAGGGAATCGAGGACGGTGGCAGGTCTTTGAGCCATCATCCACGCCTGCTTTCCACCGCGAGGGCAGCCTCAAAAGCCGATTGGATGGCTGCCTCAACCTGGCAGTTGACGGACCTGAGCGCTGCTTCAGACAGCCGGGCTGTCTGGATGGCCACCGGGTCGCGCGACCGCCATAACCTATCAAGTTCTTCTGGATGGCGCGTATCATCACCCTTTGAGTGCGATCCGAGTCGGGCTGATTCGATGATCAGGACATGGGGCCTGGACTCTTTGCGCACTTTATCAACCAGCTCACCCGCCAGTGGATAAATTTCCAGGATGTCGCTGCTATCCAGATGGGATGCAGAGATGTTGAAGGCCTCGAAGCGTTTGGTGATGCTGCCGGCCAGGGCCAGGTCCACCGGGGTTGTCTGGGCGATGTGGTTATTCTCCAAAACGTACAGGATAGGCGCTGCCCAAAGCGATGCCATGTTCAGGCATTCGTAGACAATCCCCTCCCCCAACGTGCCATCGCCCAGGAAGTCAATCACGATGGCCTGTGTGCCGGCTCTTTTTTCTGCCAGGGCCATCCCGGTCGCCATGGCAACGGTGCCACCCTGGACTCCATTGGAATAAAAGTTCTGCCAATGCAGGTGTTGTGAACCGCCCACACCCCCACATACGCCGGATGGTTTGCCCATTAATTCTGCAAACAGAGCCACAGGATCACCGCCATAGGCTAAAAAATGCCCATGGCAGCGGTGGTTGCTGACCACGACATCCTGTTCACACAGGTGGGATAAGACGCCTACTGCATTGGCTTCCTGTCCCAGGCAGGTATGGGTTGTACCAGGAAAAATCCCCGATGAAAATTGATCCATTAAGAGGTTTTCGAAACACCGAATCGTGTACAGTTGTTGATAGAGGTGAATATCTTTATCCATCCAAAGCCCCCTGGTTTACTACAAAACGCCAGGGAATGGACACCCAGGGTTCGGGAACAGAATTCAAACCCACCCGGGAGGTGCGAGCCACATGCTCATCCTGGATCGGGGGTCCCCCTTCGATCCACAAAGAACCGGCCCGACTGCAAAGATCCACCTGGTTGAATTCGCCTTTGACCGCCAGGGCTTGGGTTAGTTTGGCCGGCCCGTCCGTCCACCCGGGTTTCATAGCAAGGTGCGGCCGATTCTCAGCCATTTGCGGCTTACCCTGCACGGGGTGGATGGCGCGGATCAGCACTGCTGCGGGTGTGCCCTCATGATCAGCAACCGCGTTTAACAGCCAGTGCAGGCCGTAAGTGAAATAAACATAGGCATGACCGGGCGGGCCGTACATGACGGCGGTGCGCGGGGTTCTTCCTGCCGCAGCATGGCAGCCCAAATCATCTTCCCCCTGGTAAGCCTCTGTTTCCACAATCAAGCCTGCTAATCGCCTTCCAGACTGCACCCGCACCAGGCAACAGCCCAGGAGGTCACGGGCTACTTCAAGTGCAGGGCGGTCATAAAACTCACGCATCATGATGGACATGGTGTTATTTTACTAGATTATCCTGTCTGCGAGAATCCACTCAATAGGTCGCGCAGAACGATTGCAAAGTCGTAGGGTGTGGTCCGGTCTCCTGCACCCAGCCCGAAGGGCGTATGGTGTGGTCACACCATTAATACAACAACCAGATTAAAACTTTATCCATTCAATTTTGCCGCTATTTTCGAGGTGTTTACACCTTGCTTTTTAATAACTGGTTTGAGAAATTTTTAAAATGAATTCTACATGCTGCGAGAATCCGCTCAACAGGTCGCGGGGTTTTAAGCAGAGAGGAGGACCCTCTTTTATAAGCTTTTTATCGGGTGATTTACTATTTTGAGCCGTTCTTAAATTGAGGATCTTGCTCAAGTGTTAAACGCAGTCCCATGTCCAGGGGAATCAGCGGGACGTAATTTAATTTTTCCTTTGCCAGGGAGATGTCAGCGCACATCCGGGAGACACCGCTGCCAATGCGGGGGTTATAGACTTCTTCCGGGTCGCCACCAGCGATCTCTTTAACCAATTTTGCCAGGTCACGGATGCTGGTCTCAGCGCCGCTGCCAACGTTAATCACTTTTTCTTTGACATAATCCACCGTGGCACAGGCCACCATGGCGTTGACCACATCATCGACATAAACATAATCACGGGTTTGATTGCCGTCACCATGGAATATGAGGGTGCCATTTTGAAGCGCCTGGCGGATAAAATTGGGAATGACGGGCGGGTGGGCGGGAGGAATGCGCTGACCGGGCCCGTAAGCGTTAAAAATTCGCAGGCAAATTGTCTCGACTCCTGACAGGGCGCCGATGGTGCGCACATACCATTCTGAGGCCAGCTTGGAGACGGCATATGGTGAGCTTGGGTGGGGCGGCATACCTTCTGACAGCATTGGGTCATCCTGGTTGCCGTAAATAGCGCCTGAAGAGGCCAGCACAACCCGGGTAGTCCCGGCATCACGCACCGCCTCCATCAGGGTGGCAGTACCACCCACATTCACCTCGTTGTAATCACGGGGAAATAGAATCGATTCCGGCACGGAAACCCGGGCAGCCAGGTGATAGACGCAGTCAATCTCTTGCAGCAGCGTCCATAATTTAGGCCGGTCATTGATATCGCCTCGGGTGAAGTGGATGTCAGGATGAAGAACCTCCGGATCGCCGGTGGAAAGATCATCCAGAACGCGCACATGGTGCCCCTGACGAAACAGTCGATTGCTTAGCGCGGCGCCTAAGAAGCCAGCACCGCCTGTGATCAGGAAGTTCATAAGCCTGTACCTTTATCCTTGGAGTGACCAAAATAATAACATAATTCACGAAAATTAGATAGTGGGATTAATAAATGACTGGGGTGGGAAGGTGCTCCGCCAATAGTGACGGTGCATCGCTTGTCAACTTATCCACACCCACTGTGGCCAAGGTCCTCGCCTGCTCGATTTGCCCTGGCTGGTTTGTGTCGATGGTCCAGGCCACAACACTTGACCCCGCTCTGTGCAGGAAGTCAATCCATTCAAAGCCGGCCTCCAACGCCAGCATCAGCAGGTCCGCGCGGATGAACCATTCACAGCCAACCGGGGCTTGAACCAGCAGTGCTTCAGCCCGGGCAGCAAAATAATCGCCCGGCGTCCCCCATTGAAAGGCGGATAAGGGATGGTCATCCAGCAGGCCGTAGGAGCCCACCCTGAAAGGGGGGATATCGTCGGAGCGCGGCTCCTGATCCAGGACATCCAGGTACAGCAGGGGGTCATACCCCAGTGCCAGGTCTGGAAAAGTGCCTGACAGGGCGCGCACAGCCCAGTCTGCCACGGAAGAAACCTGCACCCGATCCATAACCGGGTCGATCAACGTCTGGAAGTGCGCCAAGAGCGGTGGGGATAATGGGGTGAAGGGTTTCAGATCAATCTGCAGGCGACCCCCATTGGGGTAACTTTTCAGCAGGTCTATGGCGCCCTCTAAAAACCCCACCCTTTCATCGCTGACTTTCCCATCCACCTTATAGCATAACCCTTCCACAGCCTCCCGCTTCTTTTGGGGGGCCTTGCCTGCGCCGTTGGTGTCAGCCGCAAGGTCCTGGTCATGCAGCAGCGCAAAACTACCGTCCGACAGGGGCAGCACATCTATTTCGATGATGGCCGCGCCAGATTGAAGGCAGCTTTCCAGGGCTGCCAGTGACCCGGGCGGGGCATGATGCCCATTGGTGGCGGCGTGATGGATCAATATCAGGGGTTTTTGTTCGTCATTGGGGAATCTGGGAGTCATTTTTTCTCCTCTGGCAGTGCGTAACACAGTTAACAGTCTATTCTAACCATATCAGCCAGAAAAAGAAAGGCAGGGGGTTGTAGGGTGATCGCAAATTCACACATTTTATTACCAATAGCATTCCATAAGCTGTTCACACCCCCTCACCTAACCTCTCCCCCTGAAGGAGGAGAGGGATGCCTCCCTTCGCCCGGTGGGAGAAGGGCCGGGGATGAGGGCTGTTAACGCACAATCTCTGTTATTCCAGCTTTTGCTTGCACTTTGCGATTGCCCTAAAGGCAGGGTGTGTATCAGGTTGCCATTGAGAAAGAACTGAAGCAATCTCAGCAGTAAGGCAGGATGGTGAGCTGGGGCAATCCGAAATCGTCTGGACAGGTCAATTCTAGGTATAATTGGTTAATAATACCTAATTCATAACATGCTTTGCACTTCTTAATGAGTTGAAGCACCACATACAAGGAGATTAGATGATCGTTACAACCAAAAAATTATTTGAAGTTGCCTACGGGAAATATGCGATTGGGGCTTACAATATCAACAACCTGGAACAGACCGTAGGTCTCTTTCGGGGTAACCTGCAATCCAGCGCACCCTTCATCATCCAGCTCAGTAAAGGCGCTCGATCCTATACCGATAAAGCCCTTCTGGAAGGGCTTATCCGCAGTGCGGATGAAATTTTTCCAGAGGCAATTTTTGCCGTCCACCTGGACCATGGGGATGAAGAGACCTGTATGGACAGCATCGAATCGGGGTTTTACAGCTCGGTGATGATTGACGCCAGCCACGAGGATTTTGAGACGAATATCGGCATCACCAAACGCGTGGTGGATGCGGCCCATGCCAGGGGCCTTGTGGTGGAAGCCGAGCTGGGACAGCTGGGTGGGGTCGAAGAACACATCAAAGTGGATGAAGCCGATGCCAAATTGACCGATCCCAAGCAAGCCAGAGAATTTGTCCAACGCTCCGGCTGCGATTCCCTTGCGGTCGCCATCGGCACCAGCCACGGGGCTTTTAAGTTCTCCGGGTCGCAATCCCTTCATTTTGATGTCCTGGCAGAGATCCAGAAGGAATTACCCGGGTTCCCCCTGGTCATGCATGGCTCCAGCTCGGTTCCTGAAGAAGAGGTGCGGCGCATCAATGCTGCTGGCGGGAAGATCGAAGGTGCCAAAGGTGTTGATGCCAACCAGTTTGCCCGTGCAGCCGAGCTGGGTGTGACCAAGATCAACATCGACACCGACGGCCGTCTGGTTTGGACCCGCGTCCACCGCGAGCTTTTCCGCGACCATCCTGAGGTGTTTGACCTGCGTAAGCCCGGCGAGATCTTTATGACGGAATATGCCAATTTCATCGCCGAGAAAAACGCTTACCTGGGCAGCGAGGGTCAGCTGGAAAAAGTGCGTCAATTATTGTCGGAATAGGAGGATTGATGAAACCAGTTGAAATTCGACCCGGGGTGTACTGGGTGGGGGTCAACGACCGCGTCACCGAGCTGTTTGAGGGCCTGTGGCCCATCAGCGCCGGCGGCATTTCCTATAATGCTTACCTGGTCAGGGATGAAAAAACCGCCCTGATTGACCTCTCGAAGGAGATGTTGAGCGAGGATTACCTGGCCCAGCTTTCAGCTTTGGTGGATATCCCCAACCTGGATTATATTGTTATCAACCACATGGAACCCGACCACAGCGGCGCCTTGCAGCGCGTGCTGGCCCTGGCGCCCAAAGCCCAAATCCTGGGCATGCCCAAGACTGTGCGCATGCTGAATGACTTCTACGGCATCACGGAGAGGATCACCCAGCTGTCGAACGGTGAGGAACTGTCCCTCGGGAAGCGCACCCTGCGCTTTGTCTACACTCCCTTTGTTCACTGGCCTGAGACGATGATGACCTACCTGGTTGAAGACCAGGTGCTGTTCTCCTGCGACGGGTTTGGCGGTTATGGCGCCCTGGACGGCGCGATATTTGATGATACCTGTTCGGACCTGGGCTATTACGAGGCCGAGGCCCTGCGCTATTTTGCCAACATTGTGGCGCCCTTCAGCAAATCAGTTCTGAAAGCCATGGCAAAATTTGCGGAAATGCCGATCAACGTGGTAGCCCCTTCGCATGGGCTGGTCTGGCGCCAGGACCCGGGCAGGATCATTCACCTGTACAAAGCCTGGTCAGAGTACTATCATGCCCCCGCCCAGGTGGGGGTGACCGCCCTGCTGGGGACCATGTATCGCAACACGGAACGCATCCTCAGCGCGGCCCTGGAGGGGATCGCTGCAGAGGGCGTGCCGGTGACCGTTCACGACGTGCGCAAAACCCATGCCAGTTACATCCTCCCGGACTTGTGGGTCCAGCGGGGGGTGCTGGTGGCCGCCCCGACCTATGAGGGCAGCTTGTTCCCCACCATGATGGACGTGCTCGGGATGGCCGATCGCAAACGGGTAACCCTCAAGCAGGCCGCGTATCTGGGCAGCTACGCCTGGAGCGGCGGCGGTCAGGCCGATTTCGAGCGCATGGCAGAAAAAATGGCCTGGGAGGTGGTCGGCGGGTTTGGCTTCCTGGGCAGCCCAAAAGCCGCAGACCTTGACCGTGCCCGCGAGCTGGGCGTCCAGTTAGCCCGGGCGGTCAAAGCCTGATCTCTTCTCCATCCCCAAAATGGCTTGTTCAGCCCCGGCAGCAAACCGGGG
>PWSY01000003.1 GCA_003563055.1 Anaerolineaceae bacterium
CTCGCCAGACCTTGATGGGCAACGCTAATCGCCTGGATTATTTCGGGGGTTGTGTCATTATCATAAAAGGGGTGCGCGGGTGAAACCGAGTGGGTGTTGGTCATGTACAGCATCTGCAATAAGATCATACCAGCCACAATCGCTATCGCAACACCTTCTTTACCGCCAACAGAACCACCGTAAATGGTATTGTAGAAGGCGTGAATAATACTTCCGGTTCTAACCAGATGGGTCAACTTATCCAGTGAACCGTAATCGGTCTTGAACTCTGATATCATCGCGATGTGATGCCAATCTGACTGTTTAAAACCACCATATGAAGTAGCAGAGAGTTCGGAAATTTCTGAGACGGCATTTTCCACACATCCCAGGCCTAACCCGGGGCGCCCGGCGCGCTTGCACGCAGCCTGGGTTAATTCTGCCTCATGCCAACCGGCCAATATTTCCCAGGGTGTACGGCTTCGAATCTCGCGATTATAAACCGTCTCTAGCGTACAGTTGATCATGGTATCGACCAGGGGCTCCTGAGCATAGGATTGGTGTACTGCCAGATATAATTCTTCAGGTATTGGGGTTCCAACACCCCCTCCTTTAATCGTCAGCCTGGTTGGATCCTCAATTTTCCGCTTGACCTCGGTATGTTTATCGAGGCCTTCCCCATAAGTCACAGAAATAGGGGCCAAAGATAAGGCATTCAGTATTTCATTTCTCGAGAATTGCATCCGCTTGGAAGTGCTCACACAATAAGCGCCCAGCTCTGCTGCCAGATTAAAACCAGCCTGATACACCCGATCAGCAAGATCATCATCAGAGGGCACCAAGGTATCACCCAAAGCTGAAAAATCAATCTGAAATTCTTGCTGCACTTTAGCAACAGCATTCGGCACAAGCATCATATCCCATTCTGATTCCTCCACAATGGGTCCTGACCCAGACAGGTCAAGAATATCCAATAAACGTGTTGTATTCTTCATTATTAATTGCCCTTCTACTCTGAGAGAATTCGACGGCAGACTTTGACAGCGTCAACCGCGTCTTCACCAAATCCATCTATATTATTCTTATCTACCCACTGCTGCGTTATGGGGGCTCCTCCGACAACGACTTTATAGTCATCTCGAATACCCAAGCCTTCCATCATTTCAATCGTATCCCGAATAAAAGGCATGGAAGTTGTTAAAAGCGTTGACATTGCGATAATATCCGCTTTCTCTCGTTTTGCTGC
The DNA here is from genome assembly GCA_003563055.1 of Anaerolineaceae bacterium. Classification (GTDB taxonomy): domain Bacteria; phylum Chloroflexota; class Anaerolineae; order Anaerolineales; family Anaerolineaceae; genus Brevifilum. The sequence continues at coordinate 1,226 of PWSY01000003.1, forward strand.
ATCGATAAAATCTTTAGCAGTGACATTGGTACCCAGGTCCGTTACTTTAAACCCATTCACCTGCAGCATCAATGCAACCATGTTTTTCCCGATATCGTGAATATCCCCCTGGCATGTTCCGATCACAATTCTCCCAGCTTCTGATTGATTATCAGAAGTGCCATCTGCAACGATGGCTGGCTCAAGCACTTCCTCCTGGATAGCCTTCACGACCATACCTGTCCGCATCAACTCCGGTAGAAAAATTTCTAAGCGGGAAAATTTTTCTCCCATTTCCTGAACAACAGGGTTAATAACTTTCTCAAAATAATCTAGTGGCGCAATGCCCGCATCGAGGTTTTTCGCAGCAACTTTCACCCCTTCATCCCGATCTCCCTTCAAGATCGCGTTATGTAATTTTTCCTGTTCTGATTTTGCTTGTTTTTCAGTCAACGGCATATTGTTTCTCTCCTGTGGAAGTTGTCGTCGGGTCGATAAGTAAAATCGCTATTGCTCTCAAAATACATCCATTTCTTACGATCCTATGATGATGGATAGTCGACCTACCTTTATTTATAAACGACTTGTGAAACATTATAACACAAAATTGTGATACTTTTCACATCACTTCCAATAGCCAGAATCATTTATGTTATAATCAGTAATCGAGCTTAATTGGTCAGTCGACTATCCATTCATAAATAGACTATCAAACAATGTCAGTCATTTTTCAGTCCATAAATTACATAAAGATGTTACAAATAATACAATGGCATAATTCCTATTATCTTAACACCATTTGGTGTCATTTATTCTGGGTGCGATAATAAGGACAATGATGAACTTCCTGATAACAAAGCATTACCAAAAATACCATTATCATAAAAGGAGCACTCCCTATGTGGCAAAATTATTATGTGGCATCCAATCTCAATGATGCATTGAAAATGCTTTCTGAGCAAGGCAGCCGTGCACGGATCATTGCAGGGGGTACAGACCTGATGCTGGAAATTGAGCGGGATATCCGCAAAGACGTCGAAACACTTATTGATATTACAAAAATTGAAGGTTGTAATGAAATTGCCTTAGGCGCTGATGGAAAAATCCATATTGGACCTTTGGCCACCCATAATGATTGTTTGGCATCCAACCTGATCCATGAACATGCATTTCCACTTGCGCAGGCCTGCTGGCTGGTGGGTTCGCCACAAATCCGAAATATGGGCACAATTGCAGGCAATTTGATCACCGCTTCACCTGCCAACGACACCATCACACCTTTGATGGCAATGGATGCAGAAGTCACCTTAAAATCCTTTCACAATGAACGGGTGGTTCCCCTGGCATCATTTTTCAAGGGTGTTCGAAAAACCGTCATGCAACCTGATGAATTACTTATTGACATCGCATTTTCACCAATTTCGGACAGGCAAAAAGGCAGTTTTGTGAAAAATGCATTAAGAAGGGCCCAGGCGATTTCTGTGATCAATATCGCCATTATCCTGGCATTTGAGGGTGATGTGATCCAAAATGCAGCCATCACGCTTGGTGCGGTTGCGCCAACCATTATTCATGCCCAACAGGCACAGGATTATCTGATCGGCAAATGCCTAGATGATCAAATAATCCAAAGAGCTTCTGAAATTACCGCAGCAGCTGCCAGCCCAATCGACGACATCCGTTCGTCAGCCAACTATCGGAAAACAATTATTAAATCACTGACAGCCAGGGCATTAACCAGCCTTCGCGATGGCAATCAGCCAATTGAGGCACCTCCCAGGAACCCCGTTCTCCTGCGAACAAAAAATTCGATAACGCCACCTGTCAAATCGCAATTAAGTGTCTCGCCGATTGAAACCACCATAAATGGTGATAAAAAGACATTTACTTCAGGACACAAGAAGAGCCTGCTCCACTTAATTAGGGAAGAAGGTGGTCTAACGGGTACGAAAGAAGGCTGTGGTGAGGGAGAATGTGGCGCCTGTACTATATGGTTGAACGGTATGGCAGTCATGAGCTGTCTGATTCCTGCCCCACGCGCCCACAATGCAAAAATTACGACCATTGAGGGCCTGGCAAATAACGGACAATTCCATCCACTTCAGGAAGCGTTTATTCGAGAAGGCGCGGTTCAATGCGGCTTCTGTACTCCAGGTTTTCTGATGTCAAGTGCAAAAATGCTACAAGAAAAAACCCAACCTGATCGGGACGACATCATCCAGTCCATCACTGGTAACCTTTGCCGATGCACGGGTTATTATAAGATTATCAAAGCAATTGAAAGTGTTATTATTGAAAACAAATGAGGATAATGATCCATACTGCCCGAGAAATTTCTTGATAATGGGCCTTATGGAAACTTATCAGCACAAAGTGAGGAGTAAATGACAATATCAATCGGAAAATCAGTCGAAAGAATCGATGTGCGTGATAAAGTCACTGGAAAAGCGCTGTATGCGTCCGATTTAAATTACCCGGACATGCTGCATATGAAGGTCCTATTTTCAGATCGACCCCATGCGCTCATCAAAAGCATTGATACGCAACCGGCATTGGCCCTCGAGGGTGTTGTGGCTGTGTTCACAGCTAAGGATGTGCCCGTTAATGAGTATGGTTATATCCTAAATGACCAACCCGTACTATGCGGACCGGGTTCTTCCAACCCCTACGGCGATCGCGTGCGTTTTGTTGGTGACCAAGTCGCAGTTGTGGTGGCCGAATCAAAAGAAATCGCAGAAGAAGCTCGCAAAATGATCGTGGTCGAGTATGAGGACCTGCCAATCATCGCCACAATTGAGGATGGGCTTAAGCCAGATTCATTTCGACTTCATCCACAATATGAAACGAATGTGTTCAGCACCCATAAAATACGCACAGGCGATGTGGAAGATGCGTTTGCCAAAGCAGATGTGATTGTCGAAAGCGATTACGTTACACCTGTCCAGGAGCATGCTTACCTCGAAACCGAAGCAGGTGTTTCATTTATTGATGATGAAGGAAGAATTTGCTTGATTGTTGCCGGCCAGTGGGTGCACAAAGACCTTGCTCAGATTGCCCATGCGCTTGACCTTCCCCTGGAGCAGATCAGAGTAACCTACCCCATCATTGGTGGGGCTTTTGGCGGTCGAGAAGATAATTCCGTACAAATCATCCTTGCTCTGGCTACCTGGCGACTGCACCAGCGGGGGATCAATCGGCCAATCAAAGTGGTTTGGAATCGGGAAGAATCCATTAAAGGTCATGGCAAACGTCACCCCTATCATGTTCATGCCAAATGGGGTGCGACAAAAGAGGGTGAAGTGATTGCTGCAGAAGTGAATATGATTGCCGATGGCGGCGCCTATCAGTGCACAACCAGTGTTGTCTCTGCAGTCGCGATTTTAAATTGCACCGGGCCCTATGATATCCCCAATGTTAAAGTAGATTGCACCGATGTTTACACCAATACCGTACCCAGGGCGGCATTTCGTGGTTTTGGCGGCCCACAGGGTGCTTTCGTTGCTGAAGCCCAAATGAACAAGCTGGCAGAAGCATTGGGCATGGATCCGGTAGAACTGCGGGTGAGAAATTTAATTCATGAAGGCTCCAAACAATCCGTAGGCGCACCCTACCCACCTGGCGTAAGCGCTGAAGAAGTCGTCAAACAATGCGCCCTGGCTGCTGGTTGGGATCAAGCTGAGGGACTTTGGCGGAAAAAACAACAAACAGAAACGGCACACCCCCACATTAAACGGGGCATTGGTTTTGCTTGTTGTTATAAAAACATCGGTTTTTCACATGGTTTCCGGGAAACATGCGAACTGGTCATTGAACTGCATGGCGGTGCTGAAATTGAGAAAGCTGTGGTGAAACATAATGCTTCTGAAGTCGGCCAGGGCACTTATACAGCGATTGCCCAAATGGCATCAGAAGCTCTAGGACTACCATTGAGCAAAATCGAAGTCCTTGAACCTGACTCGACCCTGGCTGGTGACACAGGCGCTGTGTCAGCTTCTCGAATGACCTTTATGGCTGGTAATACAATCCGTGAAGCTGCAGATATCGTTCTGAAAAAGTGGCGGGATGAAGAACGGCCTGCGGTTATCGAACATAAGCATTTCGCTCCCCCCACTACACCGGCAGATCCTGAAACGGGTCATTGTGACCCAATGGTTGCCTATGCCTATAATGCAGA
>PWSY01000084.1 GCA_003563055.1 Anaerolineaceae bacterium
TGTTGCGGACTTCATCGATCATGTTGGAAGCATTATTGGCCGCACTGCCATCCACTGCCACCCCGACGGTTGCGCCGACTTTTAATAAATCCATCACAGGGCAACACCCGGCAGCAGTATACATATTCGAATTGGGGCAGTGGGCAACGGCTGTCCGCGTTCTCCCCATGATCTCGAGATCAGAGTCACTGAGTGTGACGCCATGGGCAAACCACACATCCTCACCGACCCACCCAATTTCCTGGGCCAGCTCTGTGGAACGCATGCCGTAGGTCTCTTGCACATAAGCCTCATCTTCGGGTGATTCAGCAAAATGGGTGTGATTGCCAATCTGATAGCGACGCGCCAGGGCAATGCTTTCCTTCATCAGTTCCATCGTCACCGAGAATGGCGAACAGGGCGCATTATCAATTCTCACCATCGCCCCAGGTTGCGGGTCATGATAGGTTTTGATCAACCGCTCTGTATCAGCAAGAATATCCTCTTCCTTTTCAATGATGTGGTCAGGGGGTAATCCACCCTGGCTTTGCCCAATTGAAAAACTGCCCCGGGCTAGATGAAACCGAATACCCATATCTTTAGCGGCTTCGACACTGGTGTCGAACCGCATGTCATTGACCTTTAGATAGGCGTGGTCCACAGTTGTTGTACACCCCGAAAGCAATAACTCAGCATGGTTGACCATCGCAGCCATATACTGGTCTTCATCGGTGACCTCACTCATCAACAGGTACATCGTATGGAGCCATTTAAATAAAGACACATTCTGCAGCGAAGGGATATTTCTCAACAAGCTTTGAAATAGGTGGTGGTGGGTGTTAATCATCCCGGGCATCACCAGGTAGCCAGATAAATCCAAGGCACGATCTGCATCCGGGAGGTCCCTGTTACCAACGCCAATCGCCTCAATTTGGTTGTGCCTGATCAATACCCAGGCCTGATGGTATTGGTCACGTTGTTGATTAAAGGTAGCCAGCTGGTCGATATTTTTGAGTAATAAAGTGGTCATAATTCAATTCTTTCTAGTTGGGTGATGGGCTTACAGGAATGTGCCTCTGATTTATCTTTATAGAAACAGCGGCCGTGATAGCTGCAATAATCACAGCGACTGCCCACACGTAAAATTTCCTCCCCTGCCCCCAGTACAATCGAGACTGATTTGCGGGGCGTCATCATCCCCGACTCAGATAGTGAAACCTCTGAATTAATGCCTTCTAATACACGAAACACCTCGATTTGTCCGGGAAGCAGTGACCATCCGATCATCCCCGGGTTGAGGGGAATGGATGTCTTCATTCCCCGCTGGTTGTAAAAAGTTTCAAAGTAGCGGCAAACATGATTGGCCAATAATTCCACAGCAAAGGAACCCGCGCTATCCAGAGCAAAGCTGAAGGAGATATCCTCCCGGCTGAAGCTCGTTGCCTGATCTTCTAACCGACCCCCGATGGTACAGATAAGGACGAGCACAACAGTTGCATTTTGTAAATGTTCCAGAATCAAGGGGCCAGAAAGGCTGTTGTTATCCTCTAAATAAAGCCTTTCCTTTTCGATACTTTTTACGGGTACTTCTCGGTAGATGACTACCGGATCAATCAATGTCAGGGCATGTTGGGCAGCCCGATGGGCGACATCTACCAAGCGCGGACTGCGACGGCTTATGGCCGCCGAGTCCGCTGCTTGGGCAAATAACACATTTTCTGCTGTAATTTCCAGATTCCAATCTGGTCGCAATACAGGCATTGATCCCATTCGTCCATTAAGTCGGACAGCAATCAAATTCGCGCTTAGAAGGTGTCCAGGGGAATACCCATGCTGATGACTTCATCTTTAACCCGACGGTAAATGTCTTCCCATTCCTTGGTCGGTGTGTGCGTCGCCATGTCATAAGCACGCTGATAAGGCAGACCAACATCGGGAGTCTTGATATCAGCCTCATACAGAGGAAGCAGCTCTTTGACGATCTCATTGACGACTTTCGGTTCCATGGCAGAGGTTTTATGAGCAACCTCAGCGACAAAGCGGCATTCCAATGGCGTGATGTAGTCATTCAATTTTCCGCCAGCCGTACGAGGCCCGGTGGAGAGTGAAGCGCCAGAGCATGCCAGGGTTGCCATACCGGCAGCAATTTCATAGAGCAATTTGTCGGTCACAGGCCCAGAAACCTCATTGGCGATGTTGTGGAGCAAGAGGTGCGTATTACGGGATAGAGCCTGGTTGACCATAGCCAATGCCCATAGCCCTTCTCGGTTGACATTGGAGAGATAACGGACATCATAAATCTCACCGCCGCCCACATGGTTCTGCAGGATGGCATAGGAAAGGATCGTACAGGCAACATTGGCGACCACAGCCCCTTCAGGTGGGCCCGCCATGCCCCCAATCATGCTGGGTGAATCAGCCTTGATCATCCCACCCATAATCAACGTATGCACGACCTTATTCAGCGTGCGATAGTCAACTTTCATCTCTGAGGGGAATAAAATTAACGCCAGATCGCTGGTGCGAAAACCACCGGGTGTGCCATAGGCACCAAATTGGCCTAATTCCGTCACAGCCGAAATGGAGCCAATTGCACCCATCCCAGGCCGTCCGGCACGCCGTCGGGCTTCCCGCTGCATTTTGGCATGTTCCCAGCCCATGATGGTTTCAAAAGGCGTACCAGAGAGCACTTCCTGCCCCTTGACGGTTGTTACCGAACCAGCTTCAAGGATATCAATTTCTCTTTCCTTGGCGATGCCGGTAACCAGGTCAAGGTAAATGTCTTCACTGACAGTGATGCCCAAAGAGGCAGCCACTTTTGTCGGATAGGGATCTGCCGGCGTGCGGGCTTTGATCCAGGTGCCATCTTTCCCTTCACCAACAAACAGTTCAGATGGCGCAAATTTGATCGCATTTTCCAATTCTTCCTGGGATACGGTGATGATCCTTTCGGTATCTTCAACATAATAACCCAATCGCAGCGCTAACTCAAAACCCGCTTGGTAGAATTTGTCGGCAAGATCAAAATCTGTATTGATGGGATTTTCCTGATCACAGGTCTTTTCAAGCTGATACTTCTGAAGCACCTCTCGAACGGATTTATTTACTTTTTTAATATCCCAATCTTTAGGTGAACAGTATTCACCGGTATGCGCGCGGCGAAGGATCTCAATAATATCTGGTCTTCCTTGCATTACATCACTCCTTAAACTATAAGTTGATTATTTTCAAGTCTATTTTGATTTCAGAGCGTTTTCGATAATGGGTTCATCGAGCCCTGGCTTATAGTCGCCTGAAACCAGTTTATTACAGAGGTTAGCGGCATCTTTCGCATCCCGCCCATAGCCATCTGCGCCGATTTTTTGAGTCCATTCAGGGGTTACCGGGCCACCGCCCAAGATCACGAAGTAATCTTCTCGTTTGCCCATCGCTTTTAGCAGCTCAATCATCTCTCTCTGGTAAGGCAGCGAGGTGGTAATTAAAGTTGAAGAAGCGATAATATCGGCATTCTCTTTGGCAGCAGCTTCAATAAAGGCTTTAGGCGCTACATTGACACCCAGGTCAATCACCTTGAAGCCATTGGCTGACAATACTGCCTGAACCAGGTTCTTGCCGATATCGTGGTTGTCACCAAACATCACACCCAGAAGAACAGTGCCCTTCTTCGCAGCCGCTGAATCTTCACCAGACAGCTGTTCCAACAAAACATCCAATGAAGCTGTGGCGGCATCACCAGCAACAATTAATTCCGGTAGAAAAGCTTCTCCTTCCTGGAACCTGTCACCGACAATATCCATGGCTGGTTGAATTGCTTCTTTCACCACGGTTAGGGGTGCCAGACCCAGTTCAACCGCCTTATTTGAAAGTTCAACAGCTTTTACGTCATCACCTTCAATAACTGCTTCGCAGAGGTCTTTTAAAACTTGCTCTTTATCCATGAGTTTCTCCTTATCGTTTTGGTTAATAATGTGTATCACCCATTCTGTTCGAGTGAGTGGTATAAACGTTCTAATGTTATTGGAATGGTGCGCATTCTCAATCCGATGGCATCATAAATCGCATTGGCAATGGCCGGCATCGGCGCCATCATCGGTTGCTCAGCAAAACCTTTGGCACCAAATGGCCCCAGGTCTTCGTATTGTTCAACGACCAGCGTCGTAATGGGCGGGATATCGAGTGCAGTGGGGATGCGATAATCCACAAAGGAGGGGTTTTTTATGACACCGTCCTCAACAAGCAGCTCTTCAAATAGACCGTAACCAATACCCTGAACCAAACCTCCCTGAACCTGACCTTCGTAACCCTGCGGATGGATCAGTCGGCCGACATCATGACAGGCGGTGTAATTGAGAACTTTAACTTTACCTGTGTCCACATCAACCTCCACTTCAGCGATGTGGGTGCCAAAAGTAAAGGTGCCCACCGGCCGCTCTGAGTAGCCTTCTCCCACTTCCTGTTCAAAGGGTCCCCGCAGCAGGGTGCCCCCCCGTCCAACAATTGGCCCATGTCGGACAAAAAGCGATTCCATGATCAGGGCCTCATAAGAGCGCACATTTTCGAGCTGGTTGCGATCATAAGCCACCCCCTCGCTCAACAGGACGTCTTCTATTGGGCAACTCAGACTGGCTGAAGCAATTTCCAGCAGTTGGTTGCGGACATCTTCACATGCTAAGCGGACGGCATTGCCGCCATCCATGGTTGTCCGGCTGGCTATCGAACCGGTGTCATAAGGTGAGTTATCCGAGTCTTGCGCACTGACGGAGATCTTCTCTACCGGCATACTGAGTGTCTCAGCCGCAATCTGTCGGAACACAGTGTGGGTTCCTGTGCCAAGATCAACGACTGCCGTCAAGATGCTTAAAGTACCATCCTCGTTCAGGCGGCAAACGGCAGAGGAGGAGAGAAAGCCACTATTCAAGATGGAATTGGCTATGCCAATCCCGCGTCGAGGGCCCATCCTGCCTTTTTTGCCTTTGTAGCCAGAGGCGGTCAGGGCTGCTTCCATGGTCTCGCGGATGGTCACATTTCGCAGCGGCTGCCCGGTGATATACGGCTCACCTTCCTGGCACAGGTTCATCATCCGCAATTCGACCGGATCCATGCCCAGCTTCTCAGCGATCTCATCCATCTGGGATTCATAAGCGAAGGTTATTTGTAAGGCCCCATAACCACGCATACAGCCCCAGTCTGGATTATTGGTATAGATCGACCGGCCGCGCGCAGACACATTGGAAATCCGATAAGGGCCTTGGGCATAGGTGACGGCATGGGTCATGGTGCCTACGGCATGGTCCGAATAAGCGCCGACATCATTCAAGACATCCACTTCCCGTGCCAGTAAAGTGCCATCTTTCTTGAA
>PWSY01000143.1 GCA_003563055.1 Anaerolineaceae bacterium
CAAGAGAAACTTGTCTTTATTTTTTAATAAAATCAAATTGTTATGATGATTTGAGCGAGAGATTGCTGCCCAAACTATTTTTTAACAGGATTACTAAACGAGGCTCAAATTTCACTATGAGTGAAAAAGCATCCAACTGGCGCGATCACCTAGAACAGCTACGCAGCAGCAGACTGTTTGAAACGCTTGTTATCAGTATTATTATTGTAGCGGCGCTGTTGATTGGTATGAAAACCTTTGAGCAAACCAGCCGTTTTGAGCGGATCATGTATTGGTTGGACTGGGGCATCATACTCTTCTTTTTAGCTGAAATTATTATTCGTATTGCTGCCGAAAAACAAATACTCCATTTCTTTAAAAAAGGTTGGAACATTTTTGATTTTGTGATCATTACCGCCAGCTTGCTGCCAGTAGAAAATGCCGAGTTGGTGTTTGTCGCGCGCTTGCTGCGAATTTTTCGGGTGCTGCGCTTGGTATCCATCATTCCTGAGCTGCGAATCCTTCTTGAAACTTTGGTTAAGTCGCTGCCGCGCACGAGTTATGTCGCGCTACTTATGCTTATTATTTTCTATATTTATGGCGCGGTTGGCACTTTCTTGTTCCAAGATGTCGATGAAAAACTTTGGGAAAATATTGCACTGGCTATGCTCACGCTCTTTCAGGTAGCCACTTTTGAAAGCTGGGCTACAGCGGTGCTTTACCCTACGATGGAGCATTACCCCTATAGCTGGATCTATTTTTTGACCTTTATTTTTTTCAATGCCTTTATTTTTCTGAATATGATGATCGGTATTGTACTAGATGTCATGCAAAAACAAAGTGCCAAGCATGAGTTAGAAACCGGCGAGGGGGAAGCTGCGGATGTTCATTGGTTGCGTAAGCATGTCGCGCAACAGCAGGCTCAGTTGAATCGTATTGAAGCCTTGTTGAACAGTAAAGCTGAACAAAAAATACGCAAAACAATGAATGAATAAAACGGCTATACTCATTATATTTTTGCGAAAAAATTTTAGAAGAAAATCGCATTACTAACCACCTGAGACAAATGTAGCGTGACACCAAGTCACAGGTGGTCAGGTCTTCATTGCACAGTCAAACAAGGTCTTAAAAGTCTCTCGTACTCTGCATCTAGGTACTGATTGGTAGCATCGATATCGAGTTTTCCTGCGCGATACCAAGCATTCATTTCCTTGATCGCCAAGGTTCCAAATCTTGCCCAGGCAATGATATTAGAGCGCAACATAAAGGTTACGATGTCCCCACCTGAACGCAGCCCAGCGTCAGCACCATCGACTAAGCATAATGTCCCGTGAGAAACAAGCAGCATACGCCTCAATTCTGGATTGTTACCCGTCGGGATGCAATCTTCCCATTCCTTATGGTGATATAACCTTTGCTTGAAGCTCCAAGAAATGCGAGTGAGCAGTTCACCAATTAACACGGGAACCGCAAGTGCTAAACCGTGCCGCAAGTCGTATCCTTGCTCGAAGACCTTAACTGCGACCTTGGCGAAGGTATCCCTGTGCTGCCCAAAAGCACCAAAGTCCAGAAATTGCAGCGACGAATAGAACGGCATCGGTATACCAGATCCCCGTCCTTGCGAGCCAGAAGAACCAGTCGCATCGGATGCAAGATGACCAAACCAATTGTAAAAACCTGAGAATACTTTGGCAGGAAAGTTCGAGCCATGCAGCTCAAATGTTTCCGTATCAATCGTAATCAGTTTACCATTGCTAACAAATGTGGATGTGTTAGTGAATTGGTTGATTATCGAGAACACCAAGCCAATGGGATCGGGGGAGTGGGCTAGGCTTTTGATATGGTGATTCTTTGGTGTCAAATGATCGACCATGCCGCCAGTGCCCGTAGATCCTAGTGAATTACTGTGCGTCTGATCGTAGTTGACCTTGAAGTTTCGCTCTAAAAAACCTATAGCACTCGCTTTTGGGTCACTCCCCGCTCTTGCTCCTGGCCAGCCGAGAAACTTGGCAAAGCCCATCACTGCACCGTCTACCACCTTGTCAGTGCCTTGCCCAATTGCTCCCTGCCCGGGCAAGCCCACAAACAGTACATCAATTAAGCCAGCGACCATACCGCAGATTACAGCCAACATGTAATCGTATCGATCACAGTTGGCGTTTTTGTAGGTCAAATCCTCATCGATGCGCCGCTCTACTGCGATGCGCTGCGAGTCTGTCATCAGACGAGAGAACGGATCACCGCTCAGGTCAACACCATTTTGGGCAGCATAGTTGTGGATTGAAGCTATATACTGATTCCAGTCCGCATCCTGCCCCGGGTCTACCACTTCTAAAAGACCAATCTGCTGTGCTGACTCGATTCTCGCAGTGTCTACTTGCAACAAGGCTTCTATTTCTGGATCCAAGACTTGATCGTTCGGATCAAACTGAATGCCATCTGCCTGCATCAGGGCATCTAGTTGCGCGTCCAGATCGTTCAGTGCCTGCAAATTCGCACTATGGACATCTTGCAGCCGGGCAATACCTTCATCAATTTCCGCGAGTTTCTTTTGTGCCCCTGATTGCTGATGTTTTTGTACCAGTAGCGCATCGGTGGCATCCTTATGTTTTGCCATCAGGAAAACATCCCTTTTAATTTGCCTTTAAGTGCGTCTTGCGCTTTTCCCACACCTTTTAATGTGCCTTTGAGCGCATCTTGGGCTTTATCAAGGGTTTGATCAAATTCCATTTCACCCAATTTGCCTTTGATCGCACCTTGAGCCGCACCTTGGAACGTATTGTAACCAATGAGTTCAAAGGCTTGACCAAGTTGCTCCATCTCCATCGAATCGCTACTATGGACAAGTCGGAGCACCTTTTTATCAACAATCTTACCGTCTTTTGCTTCCTGCAATACCACTTCCTGATAAAACCCTTTGATCTGTTCGAAGTATTTTTGCTTATTATGACCCTGTGTCAGTGCCTTCAGGCGCTCAACATTCAAAAACTCTGGACTCTTGAGTCGCGCTTTATCCGCCTCGCCCTGTTCAGCCTTCTCACCTATCACTTTAGACGCACGGATATACTGGGAAAATTTCGCAACCACTTTGTCAAGCTTTTCTTTAGTGACATGCTCTTCTGCTAATGCAGAAGACAATTCTTTGCTGAGATAGTTAATATCCTCAATAACCATATTGACGGTACGCTGGCTTTGACGAATAACTTCTTGTAGAAGAATTTCTCTTCGTTTGTCCCCCTCATCCACGCCAGAATCTGTTAGATGCTTAATACCCTTATAGGCGACAACCCCGATTATCACCACTGCCCCGATCCCGGTAGCCATGCTCGACAATCCGAGAATACCCCCCATACCGAGTGTCGCCAGTCCGGAAGTCATCCCGGCGGCAGAGAGTCCCATAACAGAACCGGACAGATAGACCGCACCCAATGGCACGCCAACAGCACCAGCCTTGGCACTCAAGTTTTTGACAAAGGAGCAATCGAAATAACGGCAATTGACGAGTTCACTCAGGGTAATGGCTATAGCATCAAGAGCCATCTTGTTTCTGTCTATGATGCAGAGGAGCGTGTAGAAAGAGCATTTTCTAAGCTCGGAGAGGACACATACAATCTCGTATTTAATAATTGCGAGCATTTTGTGAATTGGTGCTTTAACGGCTTCAAAACCAGCTCTCAAGTCAGTAATGCTGCATCTGTTACAGCCACTCTTGCTAACGAATATGCAAAAAGAAAAGGGGCTGAAACTGCTGTATCCGTAATTGCTCAACAGGCTACTAGAAAAACAGCTGAAGCAGCGGCAACCTCTGCTATTTCTAAGTCAGCTATATCTACCACTGCAAGCGCAGCAGCAGGGGTTACAGCAGCAAGTGCAGTTACAAGTACAGCAGCAACTGGTACTGTTATAGCGTCAGCGGTTGCTGCTGGCTCTGCAGCATCTGTTGCCGCTCCAGTGGTAATCGCTGTCGGAGTAGGTTATGGAGTTAAAAAAGTATTTGACTGGTTACTTGATTAAACATAAATATTTAACAAATAGTTCCAGCTGCCTATCGGAAACGGCTGACTAACACGGTGCTCCAGCCGAAGCCGGTTTTGCTTTTTCTCAATCGGCTCGGCTGAACATGGCATTAGCTACTCAGATTTAATCTCGAAGGGTTCAGTTCCCCGTCGCTTGCTTGCGGTGGGGTTCTTTGGAGCGAGTCATGGATGACGAGCGACCCGCACTCGCCAGCGAGTCGCGTCACGAAGTGGAGCGCGAGCACCTGCGCATTGCAATGCGTCGTGCACCGTTGTTTCAGGCGTAAGCATAAGCGTAACCATCTCCGCGTTGAATTAACACAAAGTTTTTCCAGTTTGCTGAAAATTTGCCAACATTAGCGGCAATATCGAATGTTCCAGTTGACCGAATTCCAGCCAAACGCCCGACATGGACTCCAGCATATTTGCCTTTTGGTTGAATCAGTTTCACAAAATCGCCAGTTTGAAAACCGTTGACGCGCTTCACGCGCCCGGCTTTGCCTCGTGGAAAACCATGACGATCAGTGCGAGTGACTTGGCGTTGTCCTCTGCCAGTGGCAGTGATGGTCAGCGGTCTCATCCCATCTGGAATATGCACCTCTGCACCCGTTTCACCAACACAAGCGGCATCAATCCAGTGATCTTTAGTGTACCCTTGACTGACGCGGTTCTTTTTGGTGCGACCGCCTGACCAAAACGAGACAGCAAGCCCAAATTTTTTGAGCGCGTTGCCGATGGCATAGCGAATCGCATTGATGGCAGCCGCATCTTTCAGCGGTGCTTTGGCGTGTGCTTTGATCCTCGCCAATCGCTTAGGATCATGCGCCAAAAACACTTCAAGCGGTTGATTGCCTTTCTTTTGATTGCAGTCACGACAGGCTAATGTCAAATTACTAACACGATCTGATCCGCCTTTGCTTCGTGACACAATGTGCTCAATTTCCAGCGGAACATGCTGTGCGCCACAATAGGCGCAGGTACGGTTCCACTTCTCTAGCAGATATTCGCGCAGTTCATAACCCGCCAGCGATCCTTGCTGATATTCAACACCGCTAATTTCAGGATTTTGCATTTTCTGCATATCAAAACGGGCTGTCTCGACAGCAACGGTAACAATCGGTGCGCGATCAATGATTTTCTTCAGCCAGTTCTCGACATTAACCACACGGCTTTTTAGTGAAGGCGCCAGCCAACCTTGCGGTCTTGTGCGATTCAAAAAACGCGCCTGTCGATAACGAGTTTTGCGGTTGCGCCGCCCGCGCCGAATTGCACGGCGATCCGCTAATCGCTTGCGAATGCTTTCGCCGCGATGGTTGAGATTTGCCGCCCACAGCACC
>PWSY01000063.1 GCA_003563055.1 Anaerolineaceae bacterium
ATATAAAAAATGGCTGGCCCCACCAGGGCAATCGCCCCAAAAATGAACGTATCTCGAATGCGTCTGAGCACAGGAGCTTGCTTAAAAAACAGGATCGTGACAGCCAGTACCGGTAAAAAAACAATCCCAGCAAACCTTGTGATTATCATCAACGTAGCCATCATACCTGCCAGGATAACTTTCCAAAGTGCAGAATCTTCAATTTGGTAAAACCACGCAAGAAAAGTGCCTAATAACAAGACAATAAACAAGGGTTCACTCATTACGGAGGAAAAAATTGAGAAAATGATGGGCGACATCACCAGAAAAAGGTTTGCGATCACTGCCGGCAGAACCTTCCCTGTTGTTTTAAAGATGATCCATCCTACCAGGAGGACCGTCATAAAAAACAGGAAAAGATTCAATAATCGAGCCGCAGTTTGCGCATCCAGTCCCAACAAAACACCAGGGACTAGGGAGAGCGAGTAGCCTGGATCAAAACCAGTGATGTGAACCGGGTCACCAACGGCGATGTTCTGCACATACCCTCTGCCCATGGCCAGGTTTCTTGCGCCTTCCATATAATGAACCGAATCTCCTGAAATATTCATCCCGGGTGTGGTTAGAGACAGTTGGGTCAGGCTACCCAGGATGCCAACTAGGATGATCAGTACCCAGAAAACCCAACGGTTTTGATTTAGAGAAATAATCAAGGATTTAGTAGCGTTAACGGCTTGCTCTATCCTGGATAAATAAACACAATCTACCAAACCCCTTTTACGTAAAAATTGTGCCTGTTGATAGAAAAGGTAGAAGACAACTGGCATAAACAATAACAAAAACCAGAAAGGCATAAATTCTGGGAAGCCGGCATTAAATAAGACCATCAACAAGCTCAAAGATACCAGCGCATCTATCCAGGTTTTGGAAAGGTCTGATTTAATCCAACCCAGGTAACCTTCTTGAGATCGAGAAACCCCAATTAAAAACAAACAAACAAGCACGGAACTAAGGGCGACAAAGTCACTCACTGGCATCAGACCGCCCAGGAACGCCCATAACAAATCAGGATTTCCCCAAGTGTTGCCCGGCAATCTCACGATGATATCACCAGTGTCTGAATCCTGCGAAACACGCCACCCGTTCATCCGAGATCGACCCGTCTCCGGCACCTCATCTGCGTCAATCCTGTGGGTTGTACCATCCCAGGTGAACTGGGCTGAACCAGAATCGACCTGCATAAATACCGTGAGCTTACCGGTATGGGCCCGCTGATACACAATAGAAGAACCATGAGGGATTCGAAAACCTTCTGCAGAGAAAGGCACCACACCATCGCCAAGGACAAACGCATCCCTGGAAATTAAATTGTCATCCGGCGAGTAAATAGCGCGGATGATTGTTTCGGACTCAATCGGCCTGATCTCAAGAAGATGTGTGGTGCGAAAAGGAACCCGCTGGTAAGGCGCCAGGAAAAAGATCAGGCCACAAATCATCAATGATGCGACCAGGATACCGATCCGATTTCGTTTATCTATAATCCTCAAGAAAAAATTCTCTAAAAGGTAATATGCCAGCAATGAAAAATTAGCTGTTAGCGTGGTGATTAGAACGATCTTCAACCAGAAAGGGACCACAGCAAACAAACCGATCCGGGTCGCAAAACTATAGGACCAGAAAAATCCCAGGATTATGGCAGCAGTCATCCGGAACAATTTCCTTTGATTATGGATGGTATTAATTTGCTTCATTCTAGGTTTTTGATTGTTTCATTGTTAAATGAGATCAATCCGTTATTTGTCCTTTTTTCTTAATCAACCGATAGTTGAAATACCTGCCAGGAGTTTACTCCATCAACTACAACATAAATGGATTTTATATAGTCCAGTTTCTGATTGATCGCTTCATTTTCAACAGGAAAGACAAAGATCGGGGCATGTTTTCCCCAGGAATTGAATATGAGTTTCGGCTGATTAGCGATAATGTCATCTAAAAATTCCGTGACCATCTCTTCTGTCGTGTATTCAATTCGATATAAAGGGTACTGATACACAAATCGTGTTGGGCTAACCCGACGGGCATAAAAGTTGACCATCGTCTCGGCACCCCACACAAGGATCATATCATCAGGTGCCGTCCTCTCAAGAATATATTGAATGGCCGGCTCATTAATGCGCCCCTGCAGGGATCGATTATTATTTCGATAATCGATAAATGACCCAGAAAATAATAACCCTATGGTGAGCAGGGTTAAACCGATTATCTGCAGACCCTGTTTCTTTAGAGGTTCAATGGCATTCATGACCACATAAAATAATAAGCCAGTAAATAATGCCAGTATGGGAAAAATTGACATGAAATAATGGGGGAATGTGGTTCCCGGCGCATTGATCAATAGAATTTCAAGCGGTAGTGCTATAACAGCCGCTGACAACACCGTTTTGATCCGCGCATCTAAAACCTTTTTTGGAAACAAAAATAAAAATATAACAACCCCAACGGCAGAAAGATGGAAAATCCCTGTCTTGGTGATACTCGAAAGATTGAAGATACTTAACAACCTGGCATTCAATCCGCTAACTTTTCTGATCGAGTATGCAAAGTTATACAGAAATGCTGCATCCCAGAATTCACCAAGCGCACCTCTATAATAAAAATATCCAAAGAAGATAACTGCCATTAATAGGTATCCGGCGATGATCATCATCACCTGGAATAAGGATCGACGAATTGTCTTATGCTTAATCCCTTGAAATAAAGTTATCAGGATGATGGCAAGCCAAATACTGATCACTGTCTGTTTGGTAAAGAACGCCAATCCACCAAAAATCCCTATAGCAAGGAAATACCCAAGCCGATTGGTTTTCTGCAAGCTTAGAAAAAACAAGAATAAAGCGCCAAATTGAAGGGGCAGTGTGTAGGCTGTGGTTAGATTGCCGCCCTGAATAATAAATACAAGGGCCAGCAACCAGGTGAATGTGCTGACGATTGCAGGGTAAAGGCCAAATAACCCTTTCAATAATTTGTATCCGATGAATGTGGCTGTGAACAGAAAAAGGAGTTGAATCACCCAAACACCCCATACTGAGTTGTTTGCCAACCCCAATCCCAGGGCATTGAGATAATAAATCACCGGCGGTTTATGATCCCAAACATGAATATAGGGGACTTCGCCATGCAATATGCGCCAGCCCATGTACAAAAAGACCCCCGAATCACGATATGAGTAAGCTGCATTTGCTGGACTGATTGGCAGTAAGACAAACAATGAGCCCAATAGAACAACAAAGCTTTCGCTCACCCATGTGAAAAGATTTTTGTATTTTTTCATTCGATATACCCTGACATATTAATTACAGGTTCAAGGATAAACCCATTGCCAAGCTTAAGAAACTAAATGCGATTCATTTTATCATAAACTGCTTCTTCCTGATTCCCAGACAGCGTATGTACGAAGTAAGCAGGGCTGCTGATTCTATTTAACTAATATGAGATACAACTGCTCCGGCTGCAAGTGATTCAGGAAGTGTGGTGTGGGCACAACACCGCCCCTCTCTTTAACCCGCGATGAAGGATTATAATTGGTGCTGGTATATCTATCGGATTTTATTATACCTTTGTTCCATCTGAAAACTGGCTATCTATGTCATCTAAAATGACATCTGAAAGATACAAATTAGCTATGTCCCTGGTCTGTAAAACACGGCTTTATGAAATCAATGGAAAACTTCAGCGGATTTTTCTCCAATTGCGCAATTTAACCATCTGGATTGATTGATGAAATCAACAAAACCAAGTTTCAATTTACGAACGGCCATTTGGATTTTATTAGTGCCATTTGCTGTGTTCGTGACGATATGGTTAAGATTAAATAATACCGCCTTGATGATCGGGCATCCTGGGCGAAGCTTTTACTTAGTAATGGAATTTATTTCCTATGGCCTGCTTGGTTTTTCACTGACCCATTTCGTCAGTACCTTCTTTGAGGGAAATCGTACCCAATATCGAATCACCTTCCTGGCGACGACCTCTATAGGTCTGGTTCTCTTGCTGACAACCTTATCTAATGTGGTCGCTCTGCAGACTGTTCTGCACCTGCTTCTGATGACAACCGCTGGGTTTATTGGGTGCTTTGCCTCTTCAAATCTTATGAATGGATTTTGGGAAAACAATGAGCCACCTCCCCCAAAAATTGAAGAAGCGGTTTTAAAGGCACATTTGCCCTATATGGGTTCTAATACCAAGAAATCCTTTTTAAAACGTTTCTTGGACATCCTTTTGGCGGTGATATCAATCCTGATCTCTTTCCCAATCTGGCTGCTGATCATCTTCATGATCTGGTGGGAGGAACCCGGACCAGTGTTTTTTGTCAAGAATTCAGTCGGCCGAGGTGGGATCAATTACAGACAGCTCAAATTCAGATCTATGATCACCAATGCTGAAAAAGAAACCGGTCCGATTTCAGGATACGAGAACGATGAACGGGTTTTATTCTTTGGTCAATTCCTCAGAAAAACAGCCTTGGATGAACTACCTCAACTCATCAACATCCTCATCGGAAACATGAGTTATGTCGGCCCTCGTCCCCAACGCACAGTCCTCGTTCACGGATATCTGCAGGAAACACCCACTTATGCCGCCAGACACCGTGTACGGCCAGGATTGGCCGGGTTGGCTCAGGTAGCTGATTCCTACGGGATCTCACCTGAAGAAAAACTGGCCTGGGATTTAGTCTATATTGAGCAAGCCAACCTGTTATTTGATATCAAGCTGATATTGGCTGCGTTCCTACTGGTGTTTGTGGTTCGCTGGCGGGCAGAAAAAAACCCGGAATTGATTATACGCAGGCTTTTAAATATCACCAAACCGAAAGCTTAATCATGGGGATGTTGTTCAAACTACGCCTGTCAACCAGAAGAATCCTCACATCCATCAAACATCAGCCTTCACAAACCTCTCACTGTGTGCATATCGACACCAGGCAATCAGTAAAACCAGGCTGATGATAATTGCATTGAGTGCCTGGCCACCCATGGCGCCGTAGTGCCCCCAACGGTTGATGATGACAAAACCTATTGAAAACATGCTGATTGCTGCAAGTATATTTGCAAGGAATATTTGTTTTCCTTCCCTGATCGCCCGAAATGCGATTTGCAATGGACGGTTAACATAAATAAAGAAATAAAAGACAGCCATGACATAAATGCCATCTGCATAAGGAAGATAGGTTTCACCACTAATAAGAAGCAAGAGCTGGGGCGTAAACAAGATAACAACCACAAGTAAGATCACAACAGGAACACCAGAGATTAAATAGATTAATATTAAGTTCTTGTTGACCTTTTCAAAGCCCGATTGATCAAATATCTTGGCCAGGATAGGTGTGGCAAAAGTGTCGACTGCCCGCAGCAGCACATGAATGGGCGCTACCAGATTTTGCAGCGCTTGATAAATGCCCGTTGCGGCAATACTGATCATGCCGGCTACCATGATGGGGTAGAGATCAACCACCATCCAATCCGCCACACTGGCGCCAAGAATCCACCTGCCAAATTGCCAGTTCTCCTGCCATGTTTCCCTCAGGTTTTGAACATGTTTTGTGAAATAATGCCTGGCTAACGAGACCCCAACCAGTGTCGCAAATAAAGAACCCCATCCTATGGCATTCAGACCCGTCCGCCCTGATATCTGGCTTTGGCTTGATAGAAGGAGAATCAAACTAAGTCTCACAAAATTGGCCGTTATGCTGATCCAAATAGCCTTTGCTACCTCACCACGGGTATAAAAAGCACGCCGAAGAAACTCCTGCATCTGCCAGGTCATAAAACTGAACCATAAGACAAATATTGCTGGGCCAATGTTTTCATTGCCTAAAAAAATGAGCACTGTCCCCAAAATGGCTGCTGACACGGACGTGACAATCGACAGAATCACCTGGTGGATCACCATGGCAGAAAAATAGGATTTAAAATCCTGATCCGATTTCACAGCGCCAAAAGTATTCAACGGCTGAACAATGATTCCATTTTGGACTGCCCGGATTAGAAAAATGGCCAGAAACCCAATCACATAGATACCCAGTTCTGTCGGTGAAACATACCTGGATATAAGAATAGCCGCCAGGAAATTAGCTAAAGAAATCACACCCTGGTCAATAGCCGCGAACTTGCCATTATTGGCCATTCGGGTAGATAATAAATTTAGTATATTTTTTAATTTGTTATTCAAAAAATCATCCACACTCTTATAATAAACCCTGGACCGGCTTATAAAGCCAAAACTCAATTATAGCCCTAAAACACCGAGGCTGTTATCCACAAACTTCAATTACTTCACTTTGGAGATAAAGCCTCTAAGCTGAAATCGTTATTCATAACGACAAGAATAGGATAACCCACCCATTGATAATTATTACGCTAGCCTTTCACTATTTAAACAATACTCACGACACCAGTGTGTGCCTTTCTTTAGCTTGTATATTAATCATAGCAATCAATCCCACATCCGGCAAGAAAAAATATAACAGGATAAAGAGGACAACGGTCTCTGCAAAGAATTCTTTTATAATAAATAACAACTCAGTCTTCAAGGGAAATTGGGGGGGTGACCCCCAACCTTCAACAGCAGGACTGCCTGAATAGTTACATAATAAATGAGATAATACCAACAGAAAAGGAACAAAAAATGACCTTGGTTTTCAAAGCCAAAGACACGATCGAATTTATTGGGGATAGTATTACCGATTGTGACCGAAATCAAGCCAGCCCTGATGGGTTGGGAACGGGTTATGTTCACAATATCCACCACCTCTTGCAGGCTGGTTACCCGGAACTGCAATTATCGGTGATAAACAAAGGCGTCAGCGGTAATCAGATCACTGATTTAAAAACCCGGTGGGATCAAGACGTAATGACAATAAAACCAGACTGGCTTTTCATCTACATTGGCATCAACGATGTCTGGCGTTATTTTGAAGGCAATGGCCATGAAACCATTTCGCTATCCACTTTCGAAAAAACCTATCGCCAGTTGCTCAACGAAACACAAGAAAAAATACATGCCCAAATTAACCTTGTTTCCCCATTTTTAGCTGAAAAAAATCCTTCAGATCCTTTTCTTAATAAACTAGCTCAATACCAGCTGGTCATAGACGCCCTTGGTAAAGACTTTAGCTTGCCTGTCATTCACCTCCAGCCTGCATTCGATTGGGCCATGCTTTCACGACCAAGTTCCTTCTGGGCGTCAGACCGGGTGCACCCAACATCAGAAGGGCATATGTTAATTGCGCTGACGGTCTTGCGGGTATGTGGTTTTGGTCTATAGTTATGGCCTATTGTTTGGGCCGGTTAAGTTTTACA
Organism: Anaerolineaceae bacterium; assembly: GCA_003563055.1. GTDB lineage: Bacteria > Chloroflexota > Anaerolineae > Anaerolineales > Anaerolineaceae > Brevifilum. Next base: position 7,338 of record PWSY01000063.1, read on the forward strand.
TCAATCTTATTTTGGAACTTCTCTAACCATTTCCCACATCGGAAGGTTGATCAAGGGTAACTCTACTTTCTTGATAACCCTGAAACCAAACCTTTCATACAGACGAACATTGTCTTCCGTTTCAGTTTCTAAATACAGAGGCTTATTTTCAGCTTCGATCTCAATGATAAGGACATCCAAAAGCATCCATCCAAAACCCTGCCCTTGATGTTGTCTGGCGACACCAATAATTTGAAGATTAAGGAAAGACTTTCTTTGCATATACACTTTGTGATCGTTTTCTAAGAAGTTTAAGGCTGTTTGGATTTTTTGAACAACTTGATTCCCCATTTTCATGCCATACCGCATTGCGCCACTGCGAAGCATTCGCCAATTAGACATTTCTGAATATTTTCCAGGCACCCAGGCAGCGACACCTTCCAGGTTGCTTGAAGGCGCATAAACCTCACCATATGTAAGCACATATACTAAAGGGGTTGAATAAATTGCCTCGCTCTGTTCTGCTGTGGCATCTGAAAAAACCGCATTCCAAAAAGGATCATCCTGAAACGCATCAGCCAACATCATTGCAGCCCGAGACACATCGGCTTTTTAAGGGGATACAAATCTTTTATTTAATGATCCATACAAAAAGTTCCTTATCCATCGGTCTAAAATATAAATAATTCCTTAGAAACTCTCATCCTATCATCATTATTCTTTTTCATAATTTCAGAAAAATAGGCAACAAAATATTATTGTGTATTTATATCTTTTTTATCTTATTAATGGTAACATAATAATCATCAAGTGATATTCAGGAGCTCAAAATGATCCAAAAAATACAAAAATCTGACGCTGAATGGCGCCAGCAACTCACTCAGGAACAATACGAAATCACCCGCAGAAAAGGCACCGAACGACCCTTTTGTGGAGTCTTTTATGATAATAAAGAAGAAGGGGTCTACCACTGCGTTTGCTGCGACCTGCCGCTTTTTTCATCCAACCACAAGTTCACCTCGGGCACCGGCTGGCCAAGTTTTTTCCAGCCTGTTGATGAAGGACACATCGCCTACCACAAGGATACTAGCTTTGGGATGCAGCGCACTGAGGTCACCTGTGCACGCTGTGATGCCCACCTGGGACATGTCTTCGACGACGGCCCCCGGCCAACAGGGTCACGTTACTGCATCAATTCGGTTTCATTAATTTTTTTCTCTCAAAACAAACAGGATGATTAATCATGTCAACACACAAAGCCACTTTTGCATCTGGCTGCTTCTGGGGTGTGGAGGCAAATTTCCAAAAAACTCCGGGCGTTATCAGCACACTGGTTGGCTACACTGGCGGTAAAGTAAAAAACCCGACCTATCAAATGGTTTGCAGCGATAAAACTGGGCATGCCGAGGTTGTTCAAATCGCCTTTGACCCTGATGTCATCAGTTATGAAGCACTGGTGAGAACTTTTTTTGACCTGCACGACCCCACCTTGTTGGACAGGCAAGGACCGAATGTTGGAAAACAATATCGATCCGCCATCTTCTATCACGATGAAAAACAAAAAACAATCGCTGAAAAGATTAAAGAAGAGCTGAATAGTTCTGGTAAGTATCGCTACCCGATTGTGACAGAGATCGCCCCGGCCCTTGAATTCTATGAAGCAGAAGAATATCACCAGAAATATTACGCCAAGCACAATTTTCGCTGAAACAAAACGCACAAAAATCTTCACAAAGTAAGATCAGCGAAGTAAACCGATCAATCATCTCGAAGAAACCATGAAACTCCGTCTGCAAAATGCCATCATCCGGATTAGCTGATTGACAGATGTGATAAGATTAACCTGTGCAACAGGCAAAAACACCCTTCCATATCATGGTTAAACCACGCGGGCCAATCTGTAATCTGGCCTGCGATTACTGTTACTACCTGCCCAAAGCAAAGCTTTATCCCGATTCTGATTTCCGGATGAGCCTGGAATTGCTGGAGAATTTCACCCGGCAGTTGATCGAAGCGCAGTCCGGCAACCAGGTCACGATTAATTGGCAGGGTGGTGAACCGACCCTGATGGGTCTGGATTTTTTTAAAAACGCTGTCGATTTGCAAAAATCCATTTCTCCACCCAACATGCAGATTCTTAATGCTTTACAGACCAATGGCACCACCATCAACCCCGCCTGGTGCCAATTCTTTAAACAAAACAACTTCCTGATTGGTCTCAGCCTGGACGGTCCGCCGGCTGTTCATAATATTTACCGCCGCAACAACTCAGGCCGGGAAAAATATGATTCTGTGATGCGCGCGGCTCGATTACTCAAGCAACACAAAGTCGACTTTAATATTTTATGCTGTGTCCATAAAGGAAATCAGGACCACCCTCTTGATGTCTATCGGTTCTTGAGAGATAAAGTCGACGCCACCTTCATTCAATTTATCCCCATCATCCAACGCGAATTGGACTCGCAAAGCCAGGAAACCCAGGTTGTCTCCAAACGATCTGTAGATGCCAAAGCCTACGGCTAATTTTTAACCTCTGTCTTCAATGAATGGGTGCAAAAAGATGTTGGGAGTGTATTTATCCAGATTATCGATGTTGCTTTAGGTGTGTGGGCAGGTCAGCCTGCCAGCTTGTGCGTGTTTTCTGAAACCTGTGGTCGAGCGCTGGTGCTGGAACATAACGGCGACCTGTATGCCTGTGACCATTTTGTGAACAAAGATCACTTGCTGGGCAATATCGCTGAAACCTCCCTGGTCAAACTGGTAGATTCCCAATGCCAATACCAATTCGGCCAGGCCAAAAAAACATCTCTACCTCAGGCCTGTCTGAATTGCGATGTGCACTTTATCTGTCATGGCGGATGCCTCAAAAACCGGGACGAAACAGGTCTCAACCTGCTTTGTGAAGGCTACCAGCATTTTTTCAGACACATCGACCACCCCATGCAAATAATGTGCAATTTATTACAAAACAGGCGCGCACCAGCCGAAATTATGCATTTATACAAACCCAATTCACCCCAATAAAAAACATGAGGATCAAAAATGACTATTAATCTAGCAGAATTGAACCGGATATTTATTAGATTAGGTATAATTTATTTATGGTAAGAAATAATCAAATACAAAACGAAGATCGAGAAGATAATGAAAACCGGATTGCCATCCTGATCGATGGCGACAATGCACAGGCATCCATGATCGAGCAAATCCTGGTGGAATCTGGAAAATATGGCAATGCGACCATTCGCCGGGTTTATGGTGACTGGACAACACCCAACATGAGTTCCTGGAAAGATATCCTCAACATCCATGCTTTCCAGCCTATTCAACAGTTTCGCTATACAGTGGGAAAAAACGCCACAGACAGCGCAATGATTATAGACGCGATGGACATTCTCCATTCCGACCAGGTCGACGGATTCTGCCTGATATCGAGTGATAGTGATTACACGCGGCTTGCCACCCGCATCCGGGAAAGCGGCCAGCTTGTTGTGGGTATTGGAGAGAAAAAAACACCTCGTGCATTTGTCAGCGCCTGCAATGTTTTCATCTACACAGAAAACTTAAAACGCCGCAGTCGTTCCGGTGGCGGAACCGGGCGCCGGAAAACCAATAATTTGACCACACAGGAACGGGAGTTGGTAGAACTTGTCAGCCAGGCCATCGATATGGTCGGGCCTGATGATGACGGATGGACACGCCTATCCGAGGTCGGCACTGCCCTACGGCGGATTGACCCTGGCTTTGACCCCCGCAGCTATGGGCACCGGCAACTCTCGCAGTTGATCAAAGGTCATGGCAGCCAGTTTGAAATGCGGAAAATTGCCAACGGCGCCATCATTGAAATCAGGCTGCGCGATTAATCAAACAAAAACAAAATAACCAGGGTGCAGCAGCCGCTGCACCTCTTTCCTAATTCGGATTTGGTTTGACTGTAAATTATGGTGCAACCATTGGACCTCGATACCATATTAGAAGCCACAATCTTTGCCACCCGCAAACACCAGGGACAAATTCGCAAAGATCAGCGTGGATCACCCTATGTCACCCACCCACTGGCCGCAGCCAGGGCTATCCGGCAAACAGGTGATATAAAAGATCCGCAAATTCTGGTTGCCGCAATCCTTCACGACACCCTTGAAGACACTGATACCCAAGAAATTGAGATAGAAAAACAATTTGGCAAAGGGGTCCTATCAATCGTCCTAGAAGTTACCGATGATAAATCTTTGGAAAAAATGGAACGTAAAAGGCGTCAGGTGGTCCATGCATCGCATCTCACCTTCGCAGCCAGGGTTATTAAGCTGGCAGACAAACTGGTCAATTGCCGGGATATCCTCCATTCGCCGCCCAATGGATGGTCGTTAAAACGACGGCAGGATTACGTCCAATGGGCAGCAGATGTGGTTGCGAACATCCGAGGGACAAATGCGCCCCTCGAAGCTGCATTTGATCAAATGCTGGCCGATGCTGAGAAAGCTCTCGCTTTTACTATCAAAGCATATGCCAGCATCGATCAACGTCCCTGGTCGCCCAACCAGAAAAACGCAACAAGATAAGCCTCCCAGAAATGTAGCGTGCTTACCGGTGAAATGGCCAACCTTTTCCAGCCCATGCATAGGTGTGGATCATCAAAGTATCGTCATTGAACAAAAAAGTTCACGGAAAGAAGAAAATCCCATGAACTTGACAAGTGTTAATGCTGGATTTTGTCTTTATTTTGCTTCAACCAGGTCAAAGAACCCCTGCAAACGGATGTCCCGGGAACTGGCGCCCACCAGGATTTCAAAGGTGCCCGGTTCTGCTACCCATGCCTTCTGATGGGGATCATAAAACGATAGGGCACGTGGCGTCAACTTAAAGATTACCTGCGTCGATTCTCCTGGGGACAATGACACCTTCTCAAAGCCTTTAAGTTCTTTTTGAGGCCGAATTAAAGTAGATTCCACATCACGGATATAAAGTTGGAGAACCTCTTTTCCTGCAAGATCACCGATGTTTTTAACCATAACAGACACTTCAAAATCCTCCCCTTTCTCTACCTCATCAGGGTATGCCAAATCGCTGAATTTAAAGCTTGAATAGCTAAGACCATGACCAAACGGGAATAATGGGTCAATGTCCTTGGTGTCATAATATCGATACCCCACAAAGATTCCCTCTCCGTAATGAACATCCTTCCAACCTGGATAATGAATATAAGCCGGGTTATCCTCGATCCGCTTGGGATAAGAAACCGTCAGCTTCCCGGATGGATTAGCATCACCAAAGAGAATATCCGCCAGGGCATGGCCGCCTTCCTGTCCGGGATAATAGGACAATAATACGGCATCAACATCTTCCGACCATGGCATCGCAACGGGTGCACCGGCATTGACGACGACCACAGTATTTGGATTAACAGTTGCCACAGCACGGATCAAGTCCTCCTGCCCTCCAGGCAGGTTCATATCAGGTCGGTCATAACCTTCGCTTTCAAAGGAATCGGATAACCCGGCGACAATGATAGCGGCATCGCTGTTTTGGGCCAGATCGACCGCTCTTGCCATCAGGTCACCTTCTACCGATAACGCTGGTATATATGAAAACCCAATCACCGCAAAAGGATTGTTTTCACCACTCACAAATTCTGCTTTGAAAGCATAGGACTTCCCACAGTTTAATCTAACAGACTGACGCGCACTCATCTGCTCAAAATCCAATGAACCAGAGAAGTGTGCGCCAACATTATTTGTAAACAATAATTCACCATCCAACCAAACTATCGCCTGCCCTGTATTGCTTAGAAAGAAGGTTGTGTCACCGGTTTCAGGTGCGGTAAAATGTCCCGTCCATCGAATACTATACCCAGATGGATCCACAATGCCTGTGGCCGGTCCACCTCCGCCCCACCAGGCTTCGATTAGAGGATCGATCCGTGTCAACACAGGTTCGCCGCTAAAATCCAGGTTATTGAAAAATTCTGCCTTTAAGCCTGGTGTCCGCCCATCGGGCTGAGTAAAACGTTCTTTTTCAACAACGGTTGGATTAACCCGATTATCATATCCGGGTTCATAATTGATTTCGATCTTGTCACCCAATTTTTCCTTCAGGCCAGCCAGCGGCGTAACCCAATGATGGGGGTCAACCCGTGAACTGCCTCCCCCACTGACCATCTTGTTGGCATTCAGGCCAATCACGGCCAGCTTTTTAACCTTTTCTGCGTCTAAGGGCAGCCTGTTGGTTTCATTCTTCAACAGAACCATTGATTCTTCAGCCAACTTCCGTGCCAACCGGCGATGCTCAGGGGTATCCCCACTTCCTTCAGGGGTTTTATCCCCGGTCATAACACCTGACCTGAACAAAATGCGCAGCATTCGACGTGCAGCGTCCTCCACCAAATGTTCATCTACCTGCCAGTTGTTGACCGCCGCCTCCAACCCCTGGCCAAAATACCTTGCCGGCCCTGGCATCTCAAGATCTAATCCGCCTTCAATTGGGCTGTAAATATCGTGGACAGCACCCCAGTCGGATACCACCACACCTTCAAAGCCCCATTCCTCTTTGAGAATTTCACGCAGCAATTGCTTGTGCGCACTGGCATAAGCACCGTTTATGCGGTTATAGGCACACATCACTGTCCAGGGTTGCGTCTCTTTCACAACGGCCTCAAAAGCCGGCAAATAAATCTCTCGCAGTGTGCGTTCATCCAACACCGAGTTCCCACGATGTCGCTCAAATTCCTGATTATTAGCAGCATAATGCTTTAATGAGGCACCAACCTGCTGGCTTTGCAAACCCCGTACATAGGCAACGCCAATTTGTCCCGCCAGGTACGGATCTTCTGAAAATGTTTCAAAATTACGACCACCCAGTGGCGAGCGGACAATGTTGACACAGGGTCCCAGCAGGATATGGCACCCCAGGTGGCGTGTCTCTTCAGCCAGAGCCACAGCAACACGCTCAATTACATCACGGTTCCAGGATGAAGCCATCGAGATACCGGTTGGATAAGCAGTGGCAGTGCTCACTATGCGGTCTGTACCATGACCGCCTGTTCTGACACCATGCGGACCATCTGTCATCACAATGGATGGGATGCCCAGCTTTTCGATGGGAACGGTATACCATGCATTCCGTCCAGACAATAAGCTGACCTTTTCTGCCAATGTCATTTGCATCAGCAGCGATTCGATTTTTTCTTCATACATTTCGTAAGACATAACGCCTCAATCTTAACCCTGGTGAATAAAACATATTCAATTATAAACCAGATTGATCGGGGTAAAATGAATAAACAAGCGCGATAACAATATGCCCATGCCAATTGAAAACGCAGTAATAAAAAGCTTGCCCATCTTTTCTTCACTTCAACCTGAAACCAACCAGGCCATTGCTCAACGCGCATTTTCGCGAGATTTGCCAGCCTGTTATACACTTACCATCGAGGGTGCACCAGCTGAATCCTGCTATTTCCTGTTATCTGGTGATGTGCGAGTTCTCCGTATGAGCAAAGAGGGTCGCATTCAGGTCCTGGCGCGGCTGACACCAGGATCAGCCGCAAATATTATTTCTTTATTGAAGGAGGAAAAAATCAATCGGGGGACAATCGAAACCCTCACCCCGGTCACAGTTCTTGTTCTTCGCAGAGAGGATATTGATCACCTGGTCCTAAATTACCCAGATTTTGTGAGAGCATTATTAAATCATCTGGCAGAACGCTTGACCAATATGACTGACCTGGCATCCGGTCTATCACTTTATTCTGTGCGATCGCGCTTAGCGCAATTTTTGATTCAATTGGGGGACTCTTCCAAAACTTCCAGCGGTTGGACTCAGGATGAAATCGCCGCCCACATCGGTACTGTCAGGGATGTGGTCGGGAGGATCCTGCGTGATTTTGAGGCCAATGGGCTGATCAAGCGTCAACGTCAGCAAATTATCCTGTTGGATCGCGAGGGCCTTTATGCTGAAGCGGATAGGTCACTTGCCTGACTTCGGTAACCTGTTTATTCAAACCAGTGTCGAAGTGACTTAAGTCGTATGAAGCCATGAGCCTTCCTGGTATGATTTACCTATGGAAAAACAAAAAGATGCTCTGACGAACAATTATCTACCCATGATCCATTTAGACTTATGTGATCGTTGTGGGGCTTGCATCACTGGCTGTCCGGAGAACTCCCTGGTGATGACCGAACAGGGGCCTCAATTCAAACAGCCGATCACTTGCACCTATTGCACCAAATGTGAAGCAATGTGTCACAAGCTTGCAATTCGTGCACCCCTGAAAGTGTCATGGGCACACAATCCAAAATAAATAACCCTAAACTTTTGCAAGGAGGTATCTATGAGCGAGCACATCAATAATGTCAGCAAACGAAAAGAAGCGATGAAAGAGGTCATCAAACGCCTGCACGCCGGTGAGAGCGTTGACGAGCTAAAAGACAAGTTTGGCGACGCCATACGCGGTGCAACCGCAGGAGAAATTGCTGAAGCCGAACGAGCTCTGATCGGCGAGGGCGTCTCAGTCAGTGAAATTCAACACTTATGCGATTTACATGTGGCCATATTTCGTGAATCACTGGATGAAGAACCACCACCCGAATCGCTGCCGGGCCACCCGGTATTCACCTTCCAAATGGAAAATGAAATTACCATGCGGCTTTTAGAGGCCATGCAAGAGACGCTCCAAAAATGGGAGCAGGGAGACACACAAGCACTGGACTCCTTGCGGAAGCAAGCCGAAAATTTAAGCAGCATCGAAAAGCATTACGCACGCAAAGAAAATCTGCTTTTCCCCTACCTTGAGAAGAAGGGGTTCGAAGGCCCATCCAAGGTGATGTGGGGTGTCGATAATGAGATTCGCGACCAGATCAAACAATTCAGAAACACGATCACCGAATCAGAACCCAACCCTACCCAAGATGTGAAGAAATTTGATGTTTTAGCTCTAAGTATCCGTGAAATGATCTACAAAGAAGAGCGAATCTTGTTTCCTGAGGCATTACAGAGATTGACAGAGACCGAATGGGCCGAAATACGCCAGCAGGAAGAGGACATCGGGTATTTCAATGTCACACCTCAGACCGCCTGGCAGCCATCGGGTGAGGAAAAACCAGTTCCAACAAATACCCAAAACACGCAGGGAGATCACAGCCTAAACGAAAACCTTATCTCACTATCCACAGGGGTCCTGACCTCTGAACAAATCAACCTATTACTGACTCATCTACCTGTTGATGTAACCTTCGTGGATGAAAATGATGAAGTACGTTACTTCTCTCAGGGTCAAGAACGAATCTTTGACCGTTCTCCCGCCATTATTGGGCGAAAGGTATCCAATTGCCACCCGCCACAAAGCGTTAAGCGTGTTGAAATCATTCTGGATGACTTCCGTGCAGGCAAACGAGATATGGCTGAGTTTTGGATCCAGATGGGCGGGAAGTTCCTCCACATTCGCTACTTCGCCCTACGAAACAAAGCAGGCGTCTATTGCGGCTGTGTCGAGGTCTCCCAGGACGTGACCCACATCCGCGCGCTTGAAGGTGAAAAGCGCTTGCTGGATGATGCGCCAGGATACGCTGATTAATCCTTTCAGTTCAAAACAGACCGTCATAAAAGGCTGCTCGGAAAAAAGAGCAGCCTTTTTGGTTTATTTTCGAAATTTCCCACAGATCAATCAAACGAAATCCGCAGGGTTTTGATCTCAAATGGCTTGAATGTCAGCGTAATTCGGCCATCCTCTAAAGGAAGACTTCTAATCCGGTTTTCCAACATATCTGTTTCATAGACAGATTCACAGTCAAGATTAAGCGTCAGTCTGGCGGTTGTTCGTGTCCCCAGGTATTCATACATCCGCAGCACACATTCACTAGGACTACGATCTTCTGTTGGCTTGACGGTTTCCAGGATGATGTTGGGTTGATCCAGACCGAACAACGATCTCGATCCTACATTTCCTTGAATCAGTTGAACAGGCACATTTAATTGATAGCCCTGCTGAACAAGGCTGCTCTGAATAAGCGGGGTCTCCCAGCAATAGAATGCATAAGTAAATCTTTGAAGCCCAAGGTCGGCCGTCATGTCTGGAGCCATGGCTGATTTCAACAGGGTGAGGCCAATCGTGTTATCCAATACATTAACCCCATACTTGGAATCATTTAACACCGCAAACCCGCGCCCTGCTTCAACCAATGCCGTCCATTTTTGGTTTGGCACCTCAAACCTGTCTTTGTCACCACCACGAGAGCGATGGGTAGGCCTCGGAAAATAACCAAACTGAATCTCATGTAAGGCCTCCCGGGCATGATAATTAACCGGAAAGTTGACTTTTAACAGCTTATGGCGTTCCTGCCAATTAATTTCAGTGACGAAGTCAACCCGACGCGAACTCCGCTTCAGGATGATTGTTTGGGTCATCTCCGAATTATTCAGCAGGCGTCTGACAAGCAGGGAACCAAACAACGGTCCTTCTGCCTGAATGTTTATTTCAGCCTTTTCCAGCAATACAACAGGCTTCTGGTCATACATGCTGTCAATATCCCATGCGTCAAAGGCGCTGGGGATATCCTGGTACATTCTAAAGCTGTTACATTGGTCTGCAGCGAGTTCCTGTTCATTTTGCTTGTCATAAATGCTGGTAATTTCTCCAAAGGAATTGACCACCACCTTGATAAAATCATTCTCAAGCAGGTCATCTCGTATAATGAGGGTGTTGTCAGGAAATTGTGGTTTAACAGCCTGGAAACCCTTCCAACCGCAAGACGGCAGGTGGATTTCAGCATAATACGTACCGTTGTATTCCTGTCCGGGCTGAACCTCTCCATCCTCGGATTGCAGCCCCTCAATTCCCTCCGGTAGCTTGACCAGTTCGTCCCTTTCCCAGGATAAGGGGTTGAACACCGTTACCCCAACCTCCTCACCGACCAGACTTTGACAAGCACGATCGCCAATTTCTCTAGCCAGGTGCAGCACTTCTGACAGCTGAGCTTCTGCCTCCTGGTAAACACGATTGATGGAAGAACCGGGCAGAATATCGTGAAATTGATTGAGCAGGGTTTTCTTCCAGGCCGCCTTCCAATCATCATATGGAAATGCGAAGCTGCCCAACGCCATCGCAGCAACACCCCATAGCTCAGCTGCTTGCAACGCAAATTCAC
>PWSY01000049.1 GCA_003563055.1 Anaerolineaceae bacterium
AGCAAACCAAAACTAATATAGGACCAGAAGTCTCTGGCAAGATCAATCAGAATATGGTTGAAGAGCCCGACCAGATCCAAATATTGGATGACATTGTCATATGGCAAAATCTGGGTTGTATGTAAATTGGGAAGCAATCCCAGCCTACTTAAAAAATCTGCAGAAAAGTCTCTCCAGTTTTGCTCCGGATATACTGCCGTCAGCGCATTAAAATTGCCAACAGCCCCCGTCAATTTTCCCTCAAAAATATGAGCCGTAATTCGGTCATCCACCTTCTTTAACCTGAACAGGAAGTTCTCACCTTCTTTTGCCATCGTTGTTGGGACAGCGTGCTTACCGTGTGTCCTGGCCAAAAAAATACTGTCCCTGTTGTTCTCAATAAAACTTTCTAAACTGTTTAAGAGGCTTGTTCTGAGGGTGCCAAGGATGTCCTCCTCAAATCTCTTTATTGCCAACACCAGGGCGTTGCTGTCAATATCTGCTGACGTCAGGCCGATATGGACATAATTATCAAGGTCAAGGTTAAGCGCCTCGAGCTGCTTTTGAACAAAATATTCCACGGATTTTGTATCGTGATTGATGATTAAGTCTTTTTCTTCGATCCATTGGGCATCATCCTCTGAGAACCGATCGATGATTCCCAACAGAGCTCCTTTATCAGCTTCTGTAAGTTTTCTTTCACCCATTTCCTCCAGAATGGCCATCAGATACTTGATTTCTATCTCAAGCCGAAGTTTCATGGCCGCGTACTCAGAAAAGTATTCCGAGTAGTTTTCAACATTTCCTCGAAATCTGCCATCCAATGAAGAAATCGCTTTTAGGTTAGAAAAATTTTTCGCTTTAGTAAATTCTGCCATAATGGTGCCTCAATTCAGTAATATCCTCATAGATTTCAATATTCTGATTTTCTTTCTCTATGATGGTTAAGAAAGCGTGCTTCGCTTTTTCATCGATTGGAAAAGCGATGAAGGTACTGGCCATTTTGTATTTTTCTGGGAGCGCCGAATAATCATCTGGATGGTTGCCAATGATGAGGATCTCTGCCGCTGCTATCCCCTCGTTCTCTAGATCCTGAAGGACCTCATCATAGGCAGAAAAATGTGGTTTCCATTTCTTCGCTTGATAAATTTCGAACCAGTCCAGTTCATAGCCTGCCTGCTTCAATCGATGTGTTAACATCCTTGTTCGATTGCTCAATATGCTTAATCGCAAGTCTTGGCCGGCTAAATCTTTAACAAAAGCCAACATGCCCCTCCGGGCTTCAATAATTGCATCCGCTGTAACCTGGCGGTATTTTGAGATGATGTCAACAGAACTTTCTCCAAAGGTCTCATTAAAAATCGCCTCAAAAGGAAGGTTTTCGTAATAACACTTCTTGGCTGTCGCCATCCATGCGCTATGATAGTCTATACCGTACATGCTAACAAGCGTCATATGCAAGTGGTGAAAGAAAAAGCCCTGTGTGTCAACCAGTGTGTCATCGAAATCGAATATGGCGGCCTTGATTCTTGAATTTCGCATCGATCAATAGATTGTTGTGTTAGATGTAAAGTGTCTTGTTTCTATCAGCACCATAGGTTAACATGGCGGGTTTCGTCCCGGTGTAATCACAAACGAATTCAATGAATGCCCTGGCAGCTTCAGGAAGGTTTCGATATTCGCCAACTTCCTTCAAAGTGTTTGCGCGCCATGGGTTGAAAATCCGATAAACCGGTTCAACGTTGCTTAGATATGCCTGATCGGGGCGATAATCGATGGTTTTCCCATCTTTTTTATACCCAACACAAACTTTGATGGGTTGATCATACACAATATCCATATGCGTAAAGGCCAATTCTTCAATCCCAGAGACCTTGCAAAAGAATTTCAGCATCACAAGATCCAGGTGGAGGATATCTCGCGGCCTGCCTGTGGTGGCACCAAATTCAATCGCATCCGCTCGAATCTTGTCAGCTTGCCCCGCTTCCATCAATGTTGGAACCTGTCTTTTGCCAACACTTGAGGCGTAAGTAGATTTAATCACCCCTAATCTGGCCGAAATATCCTTAATATCGACGATACCCTCCGTGGCGTAAGCGATACCATCCAGGCAACAATTGGATGCCGAGATGTCTGGGTAGACCCCCCACCGGTGGTCTAAACCAACCGCCTGTGCCTTTTCAAAGACAAAGGGGGTTATCGAAGACCAATGCGTTTTAATGAAATCATACACATCAAACACAAATAGTTTTAATTGGTTTCTGGCCTCATCTAATTCACCAAGAAATTTTTCTTTGCCCTCAATTGTGATTGATTTTCCATTAAACCTCTGGATACCGATATGCTCAATGTCGGCACCCATACCACTGATCCATGCCGCATACCTTTCATAATGGTCAGAAAAAAAGGCCGACCAATCGCTCTTAAGCAAATCGCCGACTCTCAATGGAAAGCGGTAGATAATATCAGCATAGGCTGGCGAAATGCCCCGATCCGTAGATGCTGCACTCCCTAACGTGCTGACAAGGGGTATTTTTAAGACCGATTCAAAGGCTCGATGCGTATCCAGGCTGAGCACTGCCATCGTATCGATCATGAGTGACCCGGGCAGCGCCTTGAAACCAAAGACTTGCTTGATATGGGTTATCTCGTCCAATAAATCACCGGGGTGAATGACCATACCCTTCCCTAAAACCACATGGCATCCTTGATGCAAGATGCCTGATCCAATTTGATGCAGGCTTATTTTCTTCCCGTTATATGAAATGGTATGCCCGGCATTAGCCCCGCCATTATCACGATAAAGGACCATTTCCTGATAATTTTGCTTGTTTAAAAAAGTGTCCGTGATTTCATCCGTGATTCTGCCCTTACCCTCATCCCCAAAAAAAGCCCCGATAACAGCCACAGAATTTGGCCGGCGACCTTTTTTATTAAGTGCATTCGTGAAATGATCCATGAAGTCCAATCGGTATTATTGTGTTATTGACAGGTTTGTTGTCCATAAACAAACAACCACCTAATATTAACGCAATTTGCGTACACCCGTTTTCATTATTCTCCAACCTTTACAAGGTGTTAACCAAACCGTTTGAAGGCGTACCTTTTATGATCTTAATCCATAACACTTATGACGGATTATGCTTAAGAGCTGACGAGAGGTGCGATTAATTATCTTCTCCACCCTTCAGCTGGAATTTAGTAGTAGGGTGGGTTGGCGAAAGCCCAAAGCATCTTTATTCTCCTGAAACAGAGTCCAAATGACCTGCACCTCGCCAACCCACCAATAAGAGAGCCACTTTATGGTGAGCTGAACGTCCACCTCTATTTAAATCCTTATCTGCTGGCCTCACCCACCGATCAACAGAAACCCCACCGCATGAGGGTGGGGCAAGGATTTGAAACGAGTAATTCACTTCGGGGGGTGTTTTTTACCTAACTGACTCCCTCCCCTTGGCATAGGCCCAGCGCCCAATGGCTAGCAGGCCGACTAAAATGCCCAGCACCAATGCGCTGATCGCCACCAGGGGCACATCCGCCTGCTTGACCCAAATGCCAATAAAAGCCCAGGTCAGCACCAGGGGATAGGCCACTTCTTTACGCGTGAAGATCATCAAGGCACCCAATAGTGTTGCCACCAAGAGCATGATCACCGTCCAGGCCGGCTCCGATAGCGGGCCGCCGCGCCAGCCGGCATTGAACAGCACCTGGGTTACGTTCGCTACCACGGCCACTGTCGCCCAGCCCAAATAAATGCTGAAAGGAACATTAACCAGCAGAAGTTCTTTCAGGGAGGGCTTGCCGCGTCCGATACCCAACATCAGGTAAATAGCCAGCAGGCTGATCAGTAAGCCGAAAATGGCAAATAGTGTCAGCGTGAATGCCAGGTAATGCCACAAAAGAACCCAGGCGGTATTGAATAGATTGGCAGCCGTGAACCACCACGCGATATCATCTAATTTCTTCTTTGCCATGCCCTCAGGTGTGATGCTGTAAATGGCGAAGGCGATCAATCCCAGGTAAATCAGCCCCCAGATCGAAAACACATACCCCTCCGGCACAAACAGGATTGGGAACCGATCTGAGATCTCACCCGTGGTCAATCCATTGATTGGGAGTGCATTGGCCAGCACGTTCACAACCAAAGTAAGCACCAGGCTGAGGATCATCACAATACGTCTTGTTTTCATCAATATCTCCTTTAATTATAAATAGTTCGACCTTATTGTATCAACAAAACCCGTATACCATCCCACTTGTACAATCTAAAAGTACACTTGATGGGGTTTATTAAATACTTGCGGGTGCTATAATCAACCATGCAATAACAATATCCACAAGCTTCACCCACCTAAATCCGTGGGTTACCACCAGACTCTTTTTATGCGCAGAACACACTTTTTATCGGTACTGACCATCCTTTTCTTAACCACGTTCGCGCTGACAGCCTGTTATATCCTGCCAAACCAGGCTGCATCCGACCCAACCCTCACCATTGTCCATGAGCCCACCCGCACCGAGCCAGTATCGTTGGCCACCACGCCTGCTCAAACAACATCCACTGCGACTCTGACACCCGAGCCCATGCCAACCAATACCGTACCACCGACAGAAACAGCCACAATCATCCTGCCCACGGACACACCCACTCCAATACCCACACCAACCTGGTCCTTCAACCAGGCTGGGGAAGTCGTTGCGCCGATCCTGCTTTATCACCATGTGGACGATATCGCCTTCGACAGCCGCTATTGGGTATCTGTCGATGATTTTCGTGCCCAGATGCAGGCTCTATACGACCATGGCTTTACGGCTATCCCCATATCACTTCTGCTGGATGCCCTGGTCGACGGCGCTGAACTGCCAGAAAAACCGGTCGTGATCACCTTTGATGACGGGCACCGCAGCGTGTATGAAAACGCCTTCCCCATCATGAACGAATTTGGCTTTCCGGGCGTGTTTTATATCGTGGCAAACCGCCTGAGGGATGTGGATGGCTTCGTCAATGTGGCGGAACTTCAAGAGATGATCGCAGCCGGTTGGGAGGTCGGCAGCCATGGCTATTCCCATGTCGATGTGACCCTCAACCCCGATGTGATCTACTTTGAAATGGCTCAATCGAAGACCGATCTGGAAGCCGCTCTTGATACGCCAGTGCGCACCTTTGCCTACCCCTATGGCATTGTTGATGAGTATGTCATCGGACGGCTGATTGGGTTTGGCTACCAGGCAGGGTTGGGGTTAGGCAAATCCGTCACCCACCACCTGTACAACCTATATTATCTGCACCGAGTAGAGGTGCGCAATGAATACA
>PWSY01000227.1 GCA_003563055.1 Anaerolineaceae bacterium
CAAAGAAAACTTCTCTTCTTCTCCTCCTTTTTAAGCGTGCCGGGGTCGGCGTCCCCGGCACGTTTTATGTTAATACCCAGAATCAAGCCTATCATCCCGGGTCATTCGCCGCAAATCTAATAATTTTCGTAATTACTCAGGCAGCCCTGCTGCTGAAGGTTGGGGGTTCGACCCCCAAATTCCCGTGCAGACTGAGAAATTACAATTTTTCACCTAAATCGCTTAGATCTTGAATTATAATGGACTTGTCTGTTCAAAAAACCTAATCGGAGAAATTATGAAGGAAGAAAGAGACGCCTACCCCATCGAAATTGCTGGTATCCACCGTGACCTTCCATTATTTGAAGTCAAACCTGGCCTGCGGATCGCCATCCTGAACATCTTAGGCGATACCGAACTGGTCGAAGCCTGTGCCAGTGCCCTGGCAAAAAAACTCGCCACAATTGAGTATGATGTGCTGGTGACAGCTGAGGCGAAGAGCATCCCCATCGCGCATGCCCTGGCAATTGCTGCCGGGAAACCTTACATTGTCCTGCGAAAATCCTATAAGCCCTACATGGGCCAAGCGATCCAATCTGAGACGCTCTCCATCACCACCGGTGAACCGCAAACCCTGTATCTTGATGAGAAAGATCGCGAGTTAGTCAATAACGCCAAAGCAGTCATCATTGATGATGTCATCAGTACCGGTTCAACCCTGCAAGGTATGCGAATGATCCTGGAAAAAGCAGGGGCAAATATTGCGGCAGAAGCCGCCATCCTGACAGAAGGCGAACGAGCCAAATGGTCTAACATCATCTCCCTGGGGCACATTCCCGTATTCTCAGACTGAATATCCCCCTATTCTCTCGTCGTCAACCTATTTTTCCGGCCAGTTAAACCCCTGGCCGGATTTTTCTTTTAACTTATCCAAGAAACACGAAATAAAGGCCATGTAATTATGCGATTGATCCGTCACCAATTTGCCAGCATGGTGTTAAACATTACATCAATCGGTACCAGGCCGCGTAAAGGGTCTCATTATCCTGATTTTATACTTGACTGTTGGATAATTATAGAAAGGAGGTTGTCCATGAGCGCTGTTATCTATCTCGTCGTCGGTCTTATTGGGTTATTATTTGCACTGATCAGCCTGATTGGGCTGCAGCAATTTGACAATGACTGATGGTCCTTATTTATACGGGATTCTCCCCAACAGCGTTGATGGCTATGATGTCTGTTGGGGCGAAGTCCCCAATAGATTATGATGTGATAGCGCCACCGTCAATAAGTATGGCGTTTTTTTTGTTTAAACGAGCACCATTTCATGATCGGGGCTACAGTGCAATTATAATTAATGGATGAGAATTTCTAAAGCAAGCAGAAGATCGTGACTGGAAAAACAGCGCAATTCCACCTAATGTCGATTATCACATCAAGCTGAAGTGCTGGAGGAGCCATGATTATCCGAATAGGGATCGAAAACAATATTGAAAACCGAACGCTGGCCTGGGCGCTGGATTATCCAGGCTGTTTTGCTTACGGGCAGGATGAACCCGAAGCACTGGTTCGCCTGCCAGTGGCCCTCATTCAATTTGAAGCCTGGACCAAAGACCATACTTCGGAAAGCTGGATCGATTTTCAAGATTTTGACCTGCGGGTCGTCGAGCGTTTTTCAACCTTTCGGCTTGGCGAAGACTATCAGCCAGCGCCTCCAGGTGTAGGCTATGAGATCAATGCCTGGTTTATCGATGATTGGCGCCCCCTCTCCGCTGAGGAAATCCGGCAAGCATTGACGATTTTCCATTGGCAGCGAGAGGAATTACTGGCAGGATTATCTACCCTCGACCCCCAGGTCCTCATAAGACAAACACCCGGGCAGCGCTGGGATATATTAGGCATAGCCCGGCATATTGCCAACGCGGAACTCTGGTACCTCTCACGATTGGGGTTAACGGATCTGACCCACAGAGACCTATCACCAGATCATGAAACCCGCCTGACACAAACAGCCGCGCTGATTGACGAGAACTTCACAACATTTATGGATAAAGTCGTGGTCGAAGGAAAAGAGGGTGAAATTTGGTCTTATCGAAAAATAATCCGCCGAACGCTATGGCACCAACGCGATCACATTGAACACATCAAAGAACTAGCCTTTGATACATGATTGTCTTCATGCCAGCCCAACTGAATCACAAAGCAGGCGCCTCACCAAACGCCTGCTTTGCTTCGTTAACCTCACCTTGTTCTCAGTTGGGACTTGTCCGCAACCAAGTGTCTTAGGTCAATATTGAAAGGAGAGAAATCAATATTTACAACTATAAAGAGGATAACACAGGGCTATTAAGGAATGTGAAAGAAATTGTTATCAGTTTGTTAACCAGGGAATCATGATGACAGAAAGCGGGCCAATGATATTGGCCCAGCGAAGTTGCTCAAACAAACCCATCCATCAGGGGATGACAGTTTACCAGCATGAAAGGTGAAGGTTTTGGCAAATCACTTAAGGTGTGCTATGATACATAAATGTGAGAAAGTGTCCTAAATGAAAAACAAATCACGTCTCCTGGCTTATTTATTAATCAACATCCTGGTTTCTGCCACAACGACACTGGCTGTTTTATGGCTGTGGGAATGTGCCCATCCTCGTCCAGTGGTGAGTGAGCGCCCAGCGAACCTGATTGTGGACAAACAAAACCAACAAGACCAGGTTTCGGAACCACAACCAGCAGAGGAAGCGCCCATATCTGAGCCCACGCAGCCCTTATTCAGCAGCGGTGAACAAGTGGAAATCCATTTGATCGTCGGAGCCGGCAATCTGGATTTAGAATATGTGGAAATTCGTAATAATGGAGAAGACCCGGTTGACCTGACCGGTTGGCTGCTGATCAATGAATCAAATGAACAATTCACTTTTCCCGGAATGATTTTAAACAGCGGTGGCGCGGTTAAAATCCTGTCACGGGCAGGTACCAATACGGTGATAGAATTATACTGGCAAGCTGATACGCCCATATGGCGATCAGGAGGGACAGCCCGCCTTCTGAATGCCAGGGGAGAGCTTGTGACAACTTATTCAATACCCTGACCTGACAACCCAAAACTATGACAAAAGCACTTTATCGAAAATGGCGTCCTCAAAATTGGGATCAAGTCGCCGCACAAGAGCACGTCATCCAAACACTGCAAAATGCCGTGGTCCATGATCGTGTCGCCCACGCTTACCTTTTTGCTGGCCCACGCGGCACTGGTAAAACAACCACCGCGCGCCTGTTAGCCAAGGCGGTTAACTGCCAGGAAACCGACCTGAAAAAGCGCCCTTGCAATGCATGTGAATACTGCCTGGCGCTCAATGCCGCCCGCTTTATGGATCTGATCGAGATCGATGCTGCTTCCAATACCAGCGTGGAAGATGTTCGCGACCTGCGAGATAAGATCAATTTTTCTCCATCACAAGGGGCATTTAAGGTATACATCATTGACGAAGTCCATATGCTTTCCACGGCAGCTTTTAATGCGCTGTTAAAAACACTGGAAGAACCACCCCCCCACGCCATTTTCATCCTGGCCACGACAGAAATCCATAAGATACCGGCCACGGTGCTGTCACGCTGCCAACGGCATGAGTTTCGTCGCATTCCACTTTCCATGATCATTGATCACCTCAAAGCCAAAAGCAAAGATGAGGATATCCATGTAGACGATGCAGTCTTCACAGAGATCGCCCGGCAGGCAACCGGGAGTATGCGGGATGCCATTTCATTACTGGATCAATTGACCTCTTCCAATGAGAATGTCACCCTCGAAATTGCCCAAAAAGTATTGGGCACAGCCACCAGCATGCTCGTTATCGAAATCGTCAACGCCCTAATCGAGAAAGATGCCAGCACCGGTCTGACCCACATCAACCAGGCTTTGGACAGCGGCACAGACCCCAGGCAATTAGCGCGCCAGGTTGTGACCTACCTGCGTAATATTCTCCTTTACAAAATGGGCAATAGCAGCCAGGTCGATGTGCCAGGGGAAGTGCGCGCCAGGCTGGATGAACATGCCAGCTGCCTATCGATGCCCGACTTGCTGGGCGCCATCGAAGCCTTCAACCAGGCCACCATTGAAGAACATGCCAATTGGCACCCGGGGTTGGGTCTGGAATTGGCATTTACACACTTTCTTATCGAAACGGATCTTCCAGAACCCATCCAGCCCACCGAATCCAAAGTCAGTGAACAAGTGACCAAAACCAGGCCGCAAGCACAACCGGCGAGAGAACCCCGTAAAGAACCAGTAAGTGAGCGCATAAAGCCAACCCCAGCAAAAAGCACTCCCTCGCCAGAAAAGACCACGCTGAACGATAAAATCTTGGCGGAAAAACCATCGCCATCAAAACAGAAAACAACCAAAGGCAAACCGAGCAGCCCTGAACCCGTGGCCGATGACCTTTCGATTAATGCAATCCAGGCTTCCTGGGTGAAGATCAAATCAATGGTAGGGAAACATAATCCACGCACCGAAGGACTATTGAACAGCGTCAGGATGACCAATATCAAGGACAAGACACTCATCCTCGGCTTCTCTTCCCAAACTCTGAGAGACATGATGGAAAAAGAAGGCAATATCAATCTCACAACAGACATACTAGAAGAGGTGTTTGGTGAACCCATGTCGATTAAATGCATTGTGACCTCTCAGGAGGTAAACATGGTACCGGAAGATCTTGATATAGAAAAAGATGGTATGGTCAGCACCGCCACCCGTGACCTGGGTGGTAAAATCAGCAGTGCAGAAGAAGAATCATAATCAATCATCAGTGAAAGGACCATAAATGGCAAAAGGATATAATCGACCTCGACAGGGTAAAGGGGCCGGTGGTGGTATGATGGCTCAGATCCAGCAGATGCAAGAACAAATGGCACAGGCACAGGCCGAGTTAGCGGAAGAAATAGTCACTGCCACTGTCGGCGGTGGTGTGATCAGCGTCACCATGACCGGTGACCAGGTATGTCAATCCGTAGAAATTGCTCCTGAACTGCTTGAAGATGCAGATGTTGAAATGCTTCAGGATCTGATCACCAGCGGATTCAACACAGCACTCGACAAATCGCGCAAGCTGGCGGAAGAAAAAATGGGGCCCTTCACGGACATGCTCGGCGGCATGGGCTTGGGACTTTAATTCACCCGATGCGCGCACTGCCTGAACCTGTACAAAACCTGGTCGATGCCTTTGCCCGCCTGCCCGGCATTGGCCCAAAAACAGCCTCCAGGCTGACCTTTTATCTA
>PWSY01000012.1 GCA_003563055.1 Anaerolineaceae bacterium
GTGTGGTGGTATCAATCCCATCCATTCTGATGGTGTAACATCGCTCTGCCTGGGGTGATACGATGACGTGTACCAGCCCGGCCAACCGTAAACCATGTAAGTGGTGGATGACTGTTGGCGGGCGAAGACGGAGTATTTTTGCCAGTTCGCTCGGCGTGGCAGGCTCTTCGACCAAGTAGCGCAAAATACGCAGGCGGGTGGGGTCAGCCAGGGCTTTTAATGCGTTTATCAGCCTCTCAGGGACGAGTTCTCCGGGGACCAAATCCATCTCCTTTGGGCGTGCACCAAAGAGAATGATGCCTGTATCTTCCGCCAACCTGTCAAAAAAGACAAAAGGTGCACCCCAGAAAGAGGGTGCCAGGATGAGGGTTGAGGCATCCCTGGCCCAATCCATTCGCACGCCAGCGGATAGTTCTTCCAGGACGGACAAGAGATCTTTCTCATTTACAAGAGCCTGAGCTTGTTGTATGGCCTGGGTTTGTGCAGGAATAATCCGTGCCTCCTCTTCCTTAAAGAAATTGTCAATGTAGTCACTTAATGCCGCTAAGAGCTTTTCACCGAAGGACCTTCGATCAGCCCAGGCATTAAACAGGGCCCGGCGCAACTCTTTGGTGGCTTTGGTAGAATTTGTGTAATGGTTTTTAATCTGTGTCTCGATGCTGGCTGTCAGCCGATGTTTGCCATCTAGTGATGACAAGAATTGGTGGTATTCGAGTGATTTCTGATCTTGTTTTGTGCCAAACATCAAATGACCCAGACGTTCCTGAGGGGGAAGCGCTTCAAGTGCGGAGAGCGCCGTGGCGGCGTCTTTTGGGTCAGGCAAAGCATAAAGCCAAGATAAAGGGATGCTAATGAATTTCTGCGCGCCTTCGAGGACCGCCCTATGCTGATTGGGAAGCCTGGACCGAACGCCCGCAGCCCAGGATGGACGCAGGCCAAAAGTATCCGGCCTATGGAGGATTAATAAGCTCACGAAAAGATCGTAAGCACTGCCTTGATCCCAGATCAGTTTGGGTTGATGGTTCATTGGACACCTCAGAAGCATTTTAAGTGATGGTTTGTTTAACATAAACCTGCTGGCAGGTCATTTTGGTCAACCCTGATGATGAAACCAGAGCCGGCTTATTAGATAATAACCTAACGAATTAGATAATAGTCTAACGTCGGGTGATTGTCAAGGCACTCTTCCTTTCGGAAATAACAAAATTATTTAAAACTCAGTTGTCAGGAACACCATCTCAATTAAACACCTGATCAATGACAAATGTCTGGCTTACGAGATGCATTCCCCCTTTGCTCAGGTAATAACACCAGCGCTAGATGTGGAAGAATCCTACCCAGGCCAACCAGCAATCACAATGCCGATTCTTCTGATAATATTGATGAGAATGGTAAACGTGTGGTTACAGTGTTAACAAAGCAAAGAGAATGTTAGGCTGACGACATGCATCATTGCAGCAGGATAACCCAAAAAGAAAGGAGTGTATTCGTTCATGACTCATGAACGCTGCGAAGCAATTACAAAAAGTGGTAATCGCTGTATGAATCCGGTTGTGCCTGGCGCTAAATATTGCCGGCTACCCAGCCACCAGATTCTGGCTGCTTCTAGACAAATTATGAAGTCTGAAGAAACACCAAAGACAACATCATTACCTGATTCTGAGCAAAAATCTGATAAAATTGAGAAACTGGTTCAACTAGATAAGGAACCACCCTCGAAAGAACCAAATCCAAACAAAGAGGAGAACCAAATGTCCATTCAATTGAGCGCATTAGGTATGATTGAAACAAAAGGCCTGGTTGGCGCTATTGAAGCAGCCGATGCCATGGTCAAAGCAGCGAATGTTAAGCTGATTGGAAAGGAATACATTGGCGGCGGTTATGTGACCGTGATGGTGCGTGGTGACGTCGGCGCGGTCAAAGCTGCCACAGATGCCGGGGCCGCTGCTGCGCAGCGAATTGGCGAGCTCGTTAGCGTGCATGTCATCCCCAGGCCACATGGTGATATGGAAGTGATCCTGCCTGGCGCTGAATAATCAATCGGTTTATTAACAAGCATAAAGAGCTTCTGGTGAGCCGTATTTCAGGAGCACCAGAGCTCCCTGAGGCCGGTTGTCGTTCAAGCCGGTACCTCTTATCAATCGCCTGATTTTTCCATCACAGGACATATATGAAACGTTTTAACCGATGAACCAGAAGCTCCAAGAAACACTTGCTGCTGCGACCGAGTCACTCACCCGCCCCTCAATCAATGGTTATCGGGGAGGAGTTCATGTTGGTGTTGACCTTGGCACAACTTATACGAGCATTTTTGTTCTGGATGACAATTTTCAACCCCTGGTAGGCAAGTATTGTTATGCGGAGATTGTTCGCGATGGGCTGGTGGTTGATTTTGCGGGTGCAGCAGCATTGGTACGTGAATTTAAAAAGGATATGGAAAGCAGGCTTGGATATGAGCTGACCTCAGCAGCTACCGGTTTTCCCCCTGGTGTCCCACTGGCAGAAGTTCGCGCGACCCGTTATGTGCTTGAGGCTGCCGGGTTCAAATGTTCCGCGATTATTGATGAGCCTACGGCAGCCAACACCTTGTTAAATATCGATAATGGCGCCGTGGTTGATATTGGCGGCGGTACGACGGGCATCGCCGTTATCCGGGATGGAAAAGTAATTTATACGGCTGATGAGCCAACAGGGGGTACCCATTTTAGCCTGGTTATCGCCGGGGCGCACAAGATACCTTTTAAACAGGCTGAAGCTAAGAAAATAGATTTTAAGCAGCATGCGCAATTATTACCCGCAATCCGCCCGGTGATGGAGAAAGTGGGCACGATTATCAGCCGCCATCTGCAAGATCATCCGGTTGATATTATTTACCTGATTGGCGGCACAAGTGCATTTACTGGAATTGCAGACGTCATAGAAAGTGTTATTGGGATAAAATGTATTGTGCCTGTTAACCCATTGTTTATTACCCCTCTGGGGATTGCGATGAACGACCAAGAATTAAGAGAGGATTCATATGGCTGATGAGTTTCAATTACGTGCATATTGTTATTTAGACCGGATGCAGCCGCAGTACGCCGCATTCGTGGGCACAATCACCCAGGGCGATTTACCGGTTGAAGGCATGGCAAGTTTGTATGTCGAAATGGCCCCTGGTAACTGGGTCTTTCGTGTGGTTGATATTGCTGTCAAGGCAACGGAGGCCAAACCGGGGGCACAGATCGTTGAGAGAGAATTTGGTATGTTTGAAATCCATTCACTTTCTCAAGAAGATGTTATCCAGGCAGGCTTGATGGTCCTCGATCAGTTGGGACTTGCAGTGACAGACCGGAAGAAGCCAGAAATTGCATCGGTGCAGGTGATCACCAATGTTAATCCATATCAGGCCCAATTGCTCAATCGTTTTTCACGCGGCATGATGCTGGTGCCGGGTCAGACCATGTTGGTGATGGAATGTGCACCTGCCGCTTACATCAACCTTGCAGTGAACGAGGCTGAAAAAGCAGCGCCCGTAAACCTGATGCATGTCAGCTCCGTTGGGCGATTTGGTCGGATGTGGATGTCCGGCAGCGAGGCTGATATGATTGCAGCGCGGGATGCTGCCAAGAATGCATTAAATGATATTGAGGGCCAGCCTTAGCACCATTCAGAAGATAACTTGTCTACTGAATGGTGTTATCTGTAGGGTTATGTTGATTGGCGGTTAACCACGGCAAATAGGTTCTTACTTAATCGTCTTCCGGTTGGAACAAAAACACCCTCCAGTCCGAATTGTGATGCTGCCCAGAGGGGCCAGGTTTATGAACGGGTACGTTCCGCAGTGATCAGTAAACTGGGCAGTACACCTGAAACCCTGGATGTAATTATTGCAACTGTGCTTGACAGTAAAAAAATTGGCAGTATTAGAGATCACTATCCAGGTCGGTTGAGTTGGGTAGTGGTCTGTTTTAAATGAGTTGATGATTATTAGTTCAAGAAACCAGGGAAAATTGTGAGATGGAAATATTAAATTCTGTTTGAACCGTCGTTCAGCCAATGCTCAACTTTAAGTGTGAGTTCATCGAATTGGTCAGCTAATTTACCTCTTGTAATTGGCTGTCCCTTGCCAACAGTGCTGGCGGCTAACACGCTCCGCCCAATCACAGCCAAAATGGGAATTGATCCTGCTTGAAATTCCTCCAGGATCGCCTTGTGCAGAATAAAGCGCCAGTCAAATTGGTTGATCACCAAACCAAGAATTTCGAGGTCTGGGTTTAACTCCGAACGCACATCGGACAAGCTCTCCTGGAAGGTGTTCACACCCCTTAGATCCAGCTGGGTGGGCAGGCTTGGGATGATAACACCATCAGCGGCACATAGGGCGTTTTCTATCAGTAACCCCAGGGTCGGTCCGCAGTCAATAAGGACGCTGTCATAACCGCTGATTTCTGCCAGAGCTTTTTTCAGGATGTTCTCACGCCCCAACCGAGTGATTAACCCGATTTCTGATATGGCTAATGTGGTTCCGCCGGGTGCCAGGTCCAGTCCCTCACTGATGGGACGGATCACCTCTTTCAAGCTGCGGGTTCCTGGTTGGGTTGCACCGATAACTTCTGCGATGCAGCTCCCGCTGCTCTCACCGACAGTGGAAAGAGTGAGGCTGGCCTGCGAGTCCAGGTCAATCATCAAGACACGGCGACCAAGATTGGTTAAACCCGTTGCAAGGTTCAAAGTCACAGTTGTTTTTCCTACGCCCCCCTTTTGGTTAGCAATCGCGATCACCTTCATTGGATGATTCTCCTTTATTAAATTGTCTAAGATGACTGGTCTGATGAAAAATCCTGATGGCTGTAATTATATCAGATTGGTGACAACCGGCCATGAGACTGTTCTTTTGAGCTTAATTTCTCAGCGGTGTTTTTTAATTCGCGATGCGATTAACCTGAGCGTGGTTGGTGACAATTTCACCCGGGTTTTCGTATTATCCTGTTTTGCAAAATAAGCTGGCAGGGGTATATTTGGGGTATGGCTAATAAAAGATGGACCAAGATATTGATGATCTTGTTAATTTTATTCGCCACAGTGGCGATGTTATTGGCGGTTTATTTCCTGCCGCCAGTGCATGATCGCCTTTCATGGCGTGTGGCCAATATTCGTACCCAGGTCAGGCATTATTTTAACCCGCCTGGTGAACACGTGTTTACACCCGGTCAGCAGGCTGAGATGGAACAAGTTGTGGCGCATACCGTGA
>PWSY01000041.1 GCA_003563055.1 Anaerolineaceae bacterium
ACCCCTTAATGTGATACAATCTGTTCACAATACAACACAAACATCATGGCAGGAGTAGTAGACCATCCGCCAGCGAGCTGGGATGATGATGATGGTGTGAGCCCAGCAGGCGTCGCGGAACGCCCACCCTCAGGTCGAACTCGCCTCGCCAGCCCCGCAATGGGGCAGGTGGCACCGGTGAACCCCAGTAGCCGGTGACGAAGACCGCCCGTTAGCGCGGCCCAAGCTGTCCGGCCTTACTTGAGCGCTGGGAAGCAGGGTGGTACCGCGGAGTATGACTCTTCGTCCCTGTTCGGACGGAGTTTTTAGTTTAACCAGGAGAAGAAAATGCCAGACCCAACCAGTATCCCCGTGTATAAACCACAAGAAATTGAGCCCAAATGGCAGCTTCAATGGGAGGCCGACGGCATCGACCAGGCCAACATCGATCGGAAAAAGCCAAAATTCTATGCCCTGACCATGCTGCCCTACCCATCAGGTGACCTCCATATTGGGCACTGGTACGCCATGACGCCCTCAGACGCGCGGGCGCGCTATAAACGCATGCGCGGTTTTAACGTGCTGTTCCCAATCGGGTTCGATGCCTTTGGCTTGCCAGCCGAAAACGCGGCCATTCAGCGCAACATCCATCCCAAGCAATGGACCTACCGCAATATTGATAAAATGCGCCGGCAGCTCAAATCGATGGGCGCCATGTTTGACTGGCGCCGTGAGGCCATCTCGGCAGATCCCGAATATTACAAATGGACCCAGTGGTTCTTCATTAAGTTCTACGAGAATGACCTGGCCTACCAGAAAGAAGCGCCAGTGGATTTTTGCCCAAATTGCAATACCACCCTGGCCAGAGAACAGGTGCAGGGTGAAGACCGACACTGTGAACGCTGTGAAACGCCTGTGATCAAGAAAAACCTGGAACAATGGTTCTTCCGTACCACCCGTTACGCCGATGAACTGCTGGATTTCTCTGGCATTGATTGGCCCGATCAGGTGCAAACGCTGCAAACCAACTGGATCAACCGCTCCGAAGGGGCTTCTGTGAATTTTAAAACCGAAGCCGGAGATGATATCGAGGTTTTCACCACCCGTCCCGATACCCTGTGGGGGGCAACCTTTATGGTGCTGGCCCCCGAACATCCCTTGGTTGATCAGGTCACCACACAAGACCAGGAACAGGCCGTCCGCGCCTATCAGGAACAGGCGCAGCACATGGAAGATATCCACCGCGAAGCGGCAGATCGTGAAAAAACCGGCGTGTTCACTGGCGCATATGCCCTCAACCCTGTCAACAATCAAAAAATCCCCATCTGGATTGCAGACTATGTCATGATGAGTTATGGAACGGGCGCCATCATGGCCGTGCCTGCCCATGATCAACGTGATTTTGAGTTTGCCCGGAAATTTAACCTGCCGATTGTGGTGGTCATCCAACCCCCCGAAATGGAAGAAATCATCTCGGAGGATATGGAAGCCGCCATCCCTGCTGCTGGTGCAATGGTCAACTCCGGCCCGCTGAGTGGCACACCCGCTGAGGAAGCCTTTAACCGGTCTGTGGCATATGTTGAGGAACACGGGGCTGGTAAATTCGCAGTGAATTACAGGCTGCGAGACTGGCTGATCTCGCGACAGCGCTACTGGGGCGCACCAATCCCGATCATCCACTGCCCGAACTGTGGGCGGGTGCCAGTACCAGAAAATGACCTGCCTGTCGAGCTGCCCGATGATGTTGAGTGGCTGCCCACTGGTGAAAGCCCCCTCAAATTACACCCCACCTGGCGCTTCGTGTGCTGCCCAAAGTGCAACGGCAAAGCCGAACGAGAGACAGACACCATGGATACCTTCATGTGTTCAAGCTGGTACCACCTGCGTTACCTCAGCCCTACCTATGACCAGTATCCCTTCGACCCGAAAGAATATGACTACTGGATGCCGGTCGACACCTATACAGGCGGGATCGAGCATGCCACCATGCACCTGATCTACACCCGCTTTTTCCATAAAGCCTGCCGCGATCTGAACATCACCAAGGGGGATGAACCGATGCTGCAATTGCGCAACCAGGGCATGGTATTGGGTGAAGACCACGAGAAAATGTCCAAAAGCCGGGGTAATGTCATCTCACCGGATGACCTGATCGCCACCTATGGCGCGGATACGGTGCGCGCTTACCTGATGTTCTTTGCCCGGTGGGAACTGGGCGCACCCTGGAACAGCAGCGGGATTGAGGGCAGCGTACGCTGGTTACGCAAAGTCTGGTACACCGTCCTGGAGCCTGCAGGTGTTGAAAAGCCTGTCAGCAAAGGAGTCTTGCGAAACCTGCGACGGAAGGTCCACCAGACACTGGCGGCTGTCACCAACGATTTTGAGACTTTCAATTTCAATACGATTGTTTCAGGGTTGATGACACTGCTCAATGAAATGAACCTGGCCAAAGCTGTGGGAGCTTATGGCACCGAGACCTGGCAGGAAGCCATCAGTATTTACCTGCGCATGCTGGCCCCGGTGTGCCCACATATCGCCGAAGAATTGTGGGCTCGAACAGGACGACCATACACCATTCACCAACAACCCTGGCCAGAGGTTGATCTGGACGCGACCCAAGAAGAGATGATCACCTTGATCGTCCAGGTCAACGGAAAGCTACGCGACCGGATTGCGCTGCCAGTTACTATCAGTGAGGAAGAAGCAAAAGCTGCCGCAATGGCAAGTGAAAATGTTCAAAACTTCCTGGGACAAAAAACACCGAAAAAGATTATATATGTGTCCGGGCGGTTGGTGAATATTGTCCTCTGATTACGCCTGGCCAGTATATCGAACCCCGCAGGATGTTTTCGATCTGCGGGGTTTTTCTTTCATATTCATTATAATTTAAGTAGATTGCTTTATTAGAAAAGGAGATGAGCATGAACGACTACAAAGGACTGCATGCGTTTATCCTGGCAGCCAAAGCGGCCACTTATATCGGCGATGGTGCACCGGCAGGATCCTGCAGGCCTGCTTCACATGACCTTGGATTTCAAGCGGGACTTTTTGAATACCTGGACAGTTATTTTGGCGGCACGGATTTTATTGGGGAGGAAATTGTTTATGAAGACCATGAGCCTGTCTGGGGGATGAATTATTACGGCTATATCCTAAAACCCGATAAGATCACTGCAGCCGAAGTCGGTTCATTGCTCAAAATCAGCCTGGCCCGTATGTATGCTGAAGGGCGCTTTCTGGGGGGCTGGAGATACCATCAGGATAAATGGCTGTACATCGACACCTCCCAGGGAAATTTGACACGTTTTTCTGGACGTGAGTGGATTGAACAGGACGGCGAAACCGTTTATGAGCTGCTTTACCACGGTGGGTTGATCTCGTGATTATTCATAAACGCAATTTGCAGCCCCGAGAAAATAAGCCACTTGCCCCTAACATGCCTGGCCAATAATGTTATAATTAACCCTGAAAACCCACCCTGTCGAAAGAAAGGTTATGATGAGTTGTTGCTGTCATGAAAAGAAAATTGTTGCTACAGAGAAGGCCCCAAAAGCAATTGGCCCGTATTCTGTTGGCGTGAGTACCGGATGTTTGGTTTTTACAGCAGGGCAGCTGGGCATTGACCCGGCCAACGGTGACCTGGTCGAAGGAGGGATCCAGGCACAAACCCGACAAGCGCTCACAAATGTCAAGGCTGTGCTCGAGGCGGCTGGCAGCGGCATAGAACACGTCGTCAAGGTCACGGTCTTTTTGCAGGACATGGGCGAATTCGGGTTGATGAATGAAGTCTATGGCACATTCTTCCCTGAAAACCCGCCTGCCCGCTCTGCAGTGCAAGCAGCAGCCCTGCCCAAAGATGCAGCCGTTGAAATTGAGGCCGTGGCGCTCATGCCCTGCGACTGTGATAGCTAGAATCACCTCGGTGGTTTCTAAAAACTTTTAAGGCACACATACCTGAAAATGGACAAGTGCCTAGGATAAATAGTACCTGTCCAGCATGGCAACCTTGCCAGTAATTAAACCTGCATCGGTGCAGGACTGGGGGTGGCAGGGATTGTTTGACCGCGATGATATGGTAAATCCAATCTGATAATGTATCGAAATGGCCAATAATGAGTTATAGTGTATCCGTCATTATCCCCTGCTATAATGAGCGTAATACCATCCAGCTGCTTCTGGATGCTTTGTACACACAAAGCTATCCAAGAGATGCGATGGAAGTCATCATTACGGACAGTGCCTCAACAGACGGGACGCCCTCTGTCATTGCTGAATGGCACCAAAACCATCTGGACATGCGCGTTCAGGTTGTTGACCAACCCATTCGGAGCATTCCTGCTGCACTCAATGCAGCCATTCAAGCCTCTTCCGGGGAAATCATCGTCCGGCTGGATGCCCACTCAAAGCCCAACTCGGATTACGTCGAGCGATGTGTAACTTCGCTTTCGGAAGGCCTCGGGCAAAATGTGGGCGGCGTTTGGGATATCCACCCTGGCCGCGATCATTGGATCTCTCGCAGCATTGCAGCAGCTGCCGGGCACCCAATAGGTGTGGGTGATGCCCGCTATCGTTTTAGCAACCAGCCAGCCTATGTTGACACAGTCCCCTTCGGTGCTTTTAAGCGCGCACTGGTTGATCAAATAGGCTTGTTTGATGAATCCTTATTAACCAATGAAGACTATGAGTTCAATACCCGTATCCGTCAGCAGGGCGGCAAGATCTGGTTTGACCCCCAGATCCGTTCCGTTTATTACGCACGCAGCAACCTTAAAGACCTGGCAAAGCAATACTGGCGATATGGTTTCTGGAAACTGCAAATGCTGCGCCGTTACCCAAACACGCTGCGATGGCGTCAGGCTCTGCCACCCCTGTTTATCGTTACCCTGCTCCTTTTAATGCTCTTATCCCCTTTTTTCGTGCTGGCCTTATGGGCTTTGATCACTGTTCTGGGAGTCTACATTTTTATCCTGCTGCTGGCCGGGGTACAGCTGGGGATAAAATATAAAGCGATGGCCCTCTGCGCTGGTGCACCCCTGGCGATTGCGGTTATGCATTTTTCATGGGGTGCAGGTTTCCTTTGGGGACTTTTTCATCCCCAAAAGCAAAATTAAGGTTAAAATAAGCGATATGCCGCTTCAAACCCAACCCAAAAGATGGCAGTTACAAACTTCAGAACGAGTGGCGATTCTTCTGCTGGG
>PWSY01000075.1 GCA_003563055.1 Anaerolineaceae bacterium
ATTTGCTCGACGGTAGATGCGTTTGTGGCCCTATCATTCGTCGCCAATTTTTCTACCGGGTCGATCCTGGCATTTCTTGTTTACGGCCCCATGATCGATATCAAAGCCCTGATGATGTTCACGCGGGTGTTCAAGAAAAAAACCATCGTCTATCTTGCATTGATCCCCCTCCTCCTGGTGATATTGGCGACCTTATTCATCAATTTACGGCTGGCAATCTAAGGAAAAAAGATGCGACTACGGACTTATAGAATGTTTCAAGCGATGGTCCTGACCGGGTTGGGATTCTTCTTATTGCACCGGTTCTGGTCAGGTCAATTAATTATCTATGTTCACAGGCGGTTTATCTGGCTTATTCTGCTGGCAGCACTGGGCCTGATTGTGCTGGCCCAATCCCTGTTCCATAACCGCCCCCCTGTCAGGTCTGAAGAAGAAAAGGGCCTATTCGTTGACCAGTTCGCACCAAAGAACGCCAAATGGCGGTTGCTGATGATGATGCTCCCAATCTTGCTGGGCGTGCTGGTGCCAGTCAGACCCCTGGGGGCTGAGGCAGCGGAAACCCGCCAGGTTAGCCAGTCACTGGCCTTTACCACAACAGGTGAAGTTGATGGCACCGTGCTGTCTTTAGACTCAAAAAATCGCTCCTTGCTGGATTGGCTGTGGATCTTTGATATCTCAGAAGATACAGCTACGCTGATTGACCAGCCTGTGAATGTGGAAGGGTTTGTGCTTCCTGATGAGAATTTGCCTGAAGGGCAATTCCTGGTGGCACGGTTTATTATCACTTGTTGTGTGGCCGACGCAACTGCCATTGGATTGGCGGTCATGCCGCCTGACACCCTCGAGCACCCAACAAGTGGTTGGATTCGGGTCACGGGCACAATGCAGGTCGTTTCGGATCAGGGCAAGGAGTCTCTCCTGATTAAGGCTGAGACGATCCAGCCTATCCCGGAACCCGCCAATCCTTATCTCTACCAATGAGGTTGTTTTGAAGCGCTTTGACCGCCTGGTTCTTGCCATATTGCTGATATCGGCCAGCTTGATCATTATCCTGCTGCTACAAGGTGATAGAGTCGGCGTACAGGTCACAGCCACTCACCCTGCTGATGGCACTGAGATCAGCGCTCGCGGTAGGGCAGGGATTACCTTTGATGTAGAAATGGACCTGGATAGCCTCAAGGAGAATTTTACCGTTGTGCCGGATATTTCGGGGGAGTTTCAATGGGAAGGAAAAACTTTATGGTTTCTGCCCCATGAACAGCTCAAACGCAACCAGGAATACCAGTTCACGGTTGCGGCTGAGGCAGAATCCCTCGACGGAAGAAAACTGATGGCGCCCGTTTCCTGGTCTGCCAGGGTTCGCGAGCCGGAAATTCTCTACCTGACCTTGAAAGAAGATGGTGGTGACTTGTGGCGGGTGGACCTCTCAACCAGTAGCCCGGTTCAATTAACAGATACAGGCGGCGGCATCTATGATTTTTCTCCTGATCCGACAGGGGAATGGGTCATTTATTCACTGAAGAATGAAACAAGAGGGCGTGACCTGTGGATTATCGATCGGGACGGACTGAATCCCTCAAGCATCCTGTCCTGTGGACAGGACCTGTGCAGTGAAGCCGCCTGGTCTGCTGACGGCGCCTGGGTCGCCTATGTGCGTCAAGCCCGTGACGAAGAAACCGGGGTCTTACAACCTCCCCGGATCTGGTCAATCCATGTTGGTACAGGTGACACAGCTCCCCTGTACCAAACCCCCAATGCATTCGGGCATTCACCCTCCTTTTCACCCGATGGAAAACGCCTGGCCACCTATGACAGCGTGGCTGAGGCCATCCGGGTACTAGACCTTGAAACATCTCAGGAATCACTGATACCCAGCCTTTACCCGGGTGTGGGTGATTGGTCACCCGATGGACAGTCAATGGTCTTCATCGATCTTGTTCCATCAGTCCTCGAACCCCTGACCAGTGTATACATTGTGCATTTTGACTCCCAGACGGTGACACCTGCCTTCAGAGAACTCGCTGAAGGGATTGATTACAGTCAACCGCAGTGGTCGCCAGATGGTGAGTGGTTCGCAGTTGGCTTGAGGGCAGTGACGGCGGGAATCAGTAAAGGCCTGTGGGTGCAAAACCTGGATGCCAGCCAGGCCATAAGGATCACAGATGATGCTGCGGCGACCTTTTCCGCCTACCGTTGGGACCCCTGGGGGGATCAGCTGGTTTTTCAACGCTTCGGTTTGGGCGTTTCTGATCAACATCCCTCACTGTGGCTGTGGGATTGGGAAACAGGAGAGCGGCTCCAATTGGTGGATAGGGGTGCCAGGCCCGAATGGCTGCCGTAAAGCGTCCACCTTTTTTTAAGATTTGGAACTGCTCAGGTAGCCCTGCTGCTAAAGAGAGGGAGGTGTGGTGTGGCGGCGGAGCCGCCACACCACACCTCCCTGAATCTTTTGCAAACTGAACAGATTCTGAGATTTTTATTTTTCGATTTTAGCCCTATCCGTTCCTGATTCTCTATCTAACGCCCACTGGATGGCCCAAACGGCTAATGGGCGCATGTAACTGATGGCACGTACGCTTTCATGAGCGCTGAGGGCTTCTGGTGTTTGAAACCAGAGGCCATAATCTTCGTAAACCATGTTGAATATACCCTTCGCTGTTTGGTAGGCTTCCTTTTTCATCCCGGCCTGGATCATGGCTGCAGCAAGGGCAAAGGTCGTTCCGGTCCAAACTTCCATTGATTGCAAGCCTGTCTTATCCAAACTGCCATCCGGCCGCATGCCGTTCATCGCCCCC
This sequence comes from Anaerolineaceae bacterium, assembly GCA_003563055.1. Taxonomy (GTDB): domain Bacteria; phylum Chloroflexota; class Anaerolineae; order Anaerolineales; family Anaerolineaceae; genus Brevifilum. Next base: position 2,796 of record PWSY01000075.1, read on the forward strand.
AGCCGGCCGTTCTCAAACCCCATCACATTATGTTCAAAGACTGTCCCAAGCGCTGATCGGGCATGATCTTCCGGGACAACGCCACCCAAGCCGCAAGCCTGGCTGTACCAGTGCCCGGCCAGCTGGTCAGCCATAATGCTGCCCTGATGCTTGCTGCCGCTGGCCTCGTAATGAAAATAAGCCCCGTTCCACAACAGGGATTCATAAACCTGCTGCGCCCCGTGGAAAACTTTCCGATATTCCGAGGCAAGGTCAGTTTCCCCCATCACCTCCGCCAGAGCTGCACCCGCCTGGAGGCAGGCCAGCCACAACCCACCGCAATAGGCGCTGACTCCCCTGGCAGACCAAACATCATAGGTCTGATCCGGAAAGCCTTCATTTTCGATCATGCCATCCCCCACCGTGTCGTAGCGAAACATATAGGCAATCGCGTCCTTGACAGATGCCCACATGTCTTCAAGAAAGCGCCTATCATCTGTCAGGAAATAATCCCTGGCGACCTGCAAAACAAATTTGGGATTGAGATCCTTCCATCTGGAGACATCCTGAGCGTTGTAGGCATTGATCTTGATCCAGGGGTCCTCCAAGGGGGACCCGAGATCGTGAGGGATCACGCCTGCGATTTTTCGTGGAGCTTTGTCCCCTGAAAAGAAATAGGTAAAAACTTCATCATCTGCCAGGTTGAGGGATTGGGCATAATCCCTTTGCAAACTCAGCTCAAGTTCTGGCCACAACATCACCAGTGCAAAGGACGCGTAGAAATGCACATCATAGGTGTTATACATGCGGTATTCATGGCTTTCAAGGTAAGCAAAATGCCCAATGTCTGGTTCCGGCAAGGGGTCATTGTGGATCTCCGGTTCATCCTCTCTGCCTGCGGTCCAGACCGTGCCCCCATCGACCAGGTAGTAGGTTTCATTGAACAGCATCTGCCGGTACCACAAGGGCAAGGTCTCATTCTCCAGGATCGGCAATTGCCAGTCTTCAATTGCACTCTCCCAAATCGTGTATTGGGTCAGGGCATCCCTGAGAAGCGCCGTGGCGGCCTGACCATCACGACCATAAAATTTTGTATAGCGCCGATACCAGCCCGTGCCATAAGGAAATCGGGCGACAGGCATATCCCAAACCAACGCAAAGACGAGTTCACGACTTTCACCAGCGGGAACATGTACCCGGGCCGATACAGCCCCACCGATCGCCTCGCCTTTCTTGGAGGGCTGACTGTCTGCGTTATCCGTGAGCTGCCCGGTCCTAGAAAACCTATCCCAAAGATCTGACCCGCTCGAATGGGTCATAAACCGCGTCTGGCATCCGGCCCTGACTTCCTTGCCGGCTAAGGTGCCGATGGCAAAGGTCAGGTCATCCTCATATTGGGTTTGGTCCGCTAATTTCTGACCTGGAGACAGGGGTTTGGGATGCCTGTGAATATGCTTCAGCTGGACACCAACCATCTTTCCCTGGTCAAGGGCTGTTCGAATGGGCAGGTTACAATGTCCACCAGCGAGGTCGTTTGCGATGCCCATCCCGTTTTGAAAGCTGAACATCAATGCCACCTCAGCATCATCTGCTCCCGTATTGGTAATCTCCCAAACAAAAGTGCTGACCGGGTAGCTCGATTCCTGATAGTTATGGGGTATGACAGGTGAAATCTGGCGGCAAGATAGGCATATACCAGGCAGCGGCTCATTATAATCGTGCCAGGCACGAGGGAATAGGGCCCGATAAGTTACCGACTCCGGCGACAATTCCCAGCCCCAATCTCTGAGCTCATCCCCCTTTGGGCTGTTTGGATTGAGCACGATGGCTTGCGGCTCCTCACCCCCTCGCGCAACCCACAAAGAAAACTGGTCTGCATCCACCCGCTGATAACCATAATCACCTGGTTTCAGGCCCCAACGGGTGAAGTCACCCCCAATGCCGCGTGTGATGGTACCACCACCCAGGCCGCCCAGGGGGACCCCTTTATCAGGACTGACAGGAAGCCCTCCCCGTACGAGATCAAACATGGGCCGCAGTCCACGTTTTCGCTGTTGCCGACTCCAGCGAAAAATCCGGAAGACGGTGGGCAGCATCTCCCAAATAAATTTCAAAGAGGTGCGCATGGGCTTAAGTTTGCGGTTGGTGGGCACCCCCAAAGATTTCTTCCAGGCCATGGCTTTCGAAAAATCTGAAGCGGTCATCGTACCTCCTGTGTCAGGCCCATGTAGTGAAGTGAGGGTCTCACTAACTCAAATAATATCGTAACTACTCAGGCTGCAGGGGAATCGGGGGGGTTCTGATGTTTCCGGGCGGTAATTAAACTGTAGGGTGGGTTGGCGGGGGTAAAACGGATACTTTGGATAGCAGGAAAAATGAGAAAAACCATCA
>PWSY01000156.1 GCA_003563055.1 Anaerolineaceae bacterium
CGACAGCGAACTGTATTGGCAAACAATGGGAGAAAGCACCATACGCTTCTTCCGGCGGCATTATTCATTAGCCTCATCATTAATTCAAATCAGTTATCGAATTTTGAGGGATCTGGTTTTTTCCGGAAACATAGCCCACTGGAAACCGTTCTATAGAGGTGTGAAATCGGGGTTGAACGCTTACCTGAATGATTATCCGGATATCTCAAATTATATGGCCTCCAGCAACATCAACTCAACAGAGGGAAATGATGAATTTTAAAGAACATGCTTGCAGATGGTGTCGTGAAGAAGCTTTTGAAGTCGTTGTTCAAGGCCCAGATCTATTATTGGATAATCCCGGAAAGTTCCAATTCGTCAGATGTAATAACTGCGGTCTTTTTCGGCAAAATCCTTATCTTGACTGGGAAGAACTGAGCAATTTTTATCCTGAAACTTACAGTTCATACCAACCTCAGGCCAGCGAAATTTCATCCCACGTTAAACGATGGGATAAGCGCTATGGACTATGGAAAAGAGTCAAACTAATCCACAAACATAAACCGGAAGGTAAGTGGATAGATATTGGCGCAGGCACAGGTAGAATACTCCAGGAAGCCTCCCTTTGGGAAAAATGGCGATTATCAGGTATTGAACCCGTTGAGCATGCAGCCAAGTACATTCAAGACAGGACAGGAATTGAGGTATTTTCGGGTCGTCTTGAAAGTTTCACTGGACATGCAGATACCTATGATATTGTTACGATGTGGGATGTTCTGGAACATCTCGAAGACCCCATTGCCGGGTTTTCTAAAGTGAAGGAGATACTGGTTTCCGGGGGTATTTTCGTTTTTTCGATGCCCAATATGCACAGTTGGGATCGTCGTGTGTTCAAGCAATTCTGGATCGGTTATGATTTGCCCAGACATCTCCATTTATTCCCAGAACCAGTGCTCTTGGAAATTTTGGACGCAATGGGCTTCTCTGTTCTGGAAAAGAGATGTGTCGCAGGTAGTCATGGCGCATTCATGCTGAATTTGCTATTTTGGAATAGAAAAGCAAAATCAGGCTTATTGGAAAAAATGCTTAATCTTGGGCCAGACTCAATCCTCCCAAGAATAGCTTCCTTTATTCCATTGTGGCTGCTCGACCAGTTAAAATTCGGCTCTAATATCACCTATGTGGTTCAGAAAAAATGAAACACATGCCTTTCATCAAGACAATTCAAACTTTCTTGGTTAACACCTTTAGAAAAATCAATTCAAATAAATATCTAAGTGTGCTATTGACGGTTTTATCATTGGTTTATCCGTTATTCTTGTTAGCACTCAGCTGGGACGAGATTAAGCAAATCGAACGCGTTAATTTTCAACCTTTGTTGCTGGCGATTGGCCTGTATCTACTTTCTTCAATCATCCAATTGCTTAACTGGGTTCTGATATTGAAAAATAATTTAAAGGATATCCACAATGATATCCATATTTATTATCTATCCATACTAATGCAGAGATTGCCTGGCGGGTTTTGGCAGTGGGTGGGCAGGGTAAATATGTATAATCATTCGACGGATATATCGTCAAGCAAAACAATGTCAGCAAGTATTTATGAACGAATTTTGTTAATTATTTCAGGTGTGGGCTGCTTCTTATTTTTCATCGCCCCCTGGGCTGGAATTCTCGCCTCCATTCTTTTCTATTGTTTGATGTTGTTTTTGAGAAAAGCAAACCAAGATAACAAACTGAGGTTCTGTCTACTTCCTATTATTCATTATTTATCCTATTTTATTTGTTGGCTTTTAGGTGGTATTGTGCTTGCAAACATCGTTCAAGCCATTGATCTGGTTCAAATCTTTTCATTAACAAAGGCCTTTTATGTCTGGTCAATCACAGGGGTGATTACGCTGATATTTTTCTTTCTTCCTGGTGGTTTGGGAATTAGAGAGTTATCGTTAACAACTTTGATGACACCAGAACTGACAATACCGCAAGCCATTTTAGCTGCACTTTCATTGCGGATGTTTTTCTTGTTAATGGACATCATTTTGGGCTTTGGCGGCAGTTTAGTATTCAAACGCAAAGAATGATTAAATTCTAAAAATGCTTTGATTGCTCAAATCAATGGCCATCTTTTCACCAGAAAAAGACCTGGAAAACGATAATTATCCAAAAGTATTATTGGTTTCTGCAAGGTTATTTTATATAATGGACACATACTAAGCTAAAACCTATTCAGAAAGGATTTGTTAGATGAAAAAGAAAATCGGTTATCTCATTACTTTTATGCTCCTGTTCAGCTTTTTATCTCCTGCATTGGTGAGTGCTGCCCCATCTCCAACCGGGCCATTTGAGAGCAGCTTGCGATTGCAGAATATGGGTGATGCAGCAGCGAATATCAAAATCATATTTTATGATGCTGCTGGAGCTGAAGCAGCAACATTCGAACCGCCAGCAGTCGCAGCGAAAGACGTGCTGGTCGTATTAGTTCCCGACGTACCGGCGCTTGCAAGCGGTGAGTACTCTGTTGTCGTGGAATCAGATCAACCCATTGCTGCAGCAACCAGTTTTACCAGTGCCGACAGCAGCGCTGCTTATACTGGCGTAGATCAGGGTGCAACCTCATGGTTTATCCCAGGTTTGTATGATGATTACTATTCCTATTTCTCAAATGTGTATGTCCAAAACACATCATCTGCCGCTGTGAATATCACCCTTGATATTTATGCACCTGGCAACCCCTCTCCTGTGTGGACCAATACCAAATCAAATGTGCCGGCCAACACAACCGTTAAATGGGATCAGGCTGGTCTTGCTGCCATGGCTCAAAACGTCTCCTATGCTGGCATCGTCACCGCAACGGGAGATGTCGCCCCCATCATCAATATCTATGGTTCCGGAGCATTCTCTCAACAATTGTATTCTTACAACGGTTTCATGTCAGGTGGCACAAGCTGGTACACACCCGTACAAATGAAAGACTATTACGGATGGAATACAGCCATTGAAATTCAAAATGTAAGTGCAACTAATGCCACGGTTCAGGTCAACTACAGCACAGGTCACACTTCAACCTACACCATTCTTCCCAACAGTGCTGAGACGATTTACGTTCCCAATACAGATGAACTCCCAAGTGGTCCTGAAGGCATCTTCAGCGCCATCATCGAATCAAATGTAGATATCGTCGTGATGGTCAACGAATCTAATGCCTTCAACCGAGCTGCCACATACAATGGTGTCGCGACAAGCTCTCCAAAGGTATTTGTGCCTACAATCATGAATAATGTTTCGAACTTTGTCACCAGTGTAACCTGTCAGAATATGGGCAACACATCTACAATGTTGGAAATTGACTACTTTGGTGAACCTGGCTCAAAAGAAACCAGGGGCCCCGTCCCAGCAGGTGGTGTTGATATCTTCTACACACCCGCATCTGATCTGCCCAATGGCTATAATGGCAGCGCAATCGTGACCTCATTAGATGGCACACCTATTGCCTGCATCGTCAACCAAAATATGGAAATCGAACCTTATTTCTCGACATCCTTCGATATGTTAGCAGCTTATAACGCTATCAGCGAATAATTCAGGTTCAACAATCTACAAACAGCTTAGGAGGTCTTTCTTAAGACCTCCTAAGTTTTATTAATACTCGAGGTTATTTACCAGCCATGAAAAAATTCATCCTTCTAGTCATTCTGCTTCTCTTCAGTGCACTCTTGTTTTCTTGTACCCCAGAGAATACCCCCTCACCAGTACCAACTGAGGAGGAAATCGCACTCAGTTATCCTGCCCCGGCAATAACAAGTCCCGCTGATGACACAACTGTTGAGCGCGCGTATCCAATCACATCAGATACGGACATAGACGATGAACTTGTTGAATTGATCATACCCACTGCAACCTCTGATCGTGGGGTTATCCATGGTTTATTATTATCAACAAAAAATGATATCCCGATTGAATATTCATCCATATACCTTGGCCAAAAAACGATGGCAGGTGATGGGGAGAGCTATTTTATTACTTATCAATTAAATTCTTCACCAAACACCATTTCTAATGGTATTGGTGCGTTCGTGATTGACGATATCCCTCCAGGAGAATATGTTCTGATCTTGGTCACCCCATTTAACACTTACCCAGTAATGGATAAAGATATGGATGAAATCGAAATCTTCATCGAAGGTGGAGAGGTTATAGATTTAGGAAATCTTTACGCCAGATGGTTAGATTTTGATTAATGTTTTGGCGCTTCATGGACAAAGATTTAAACTTTACTGGAATATCTTTGTAAATATTATTGAACAATCGGAATAAAAATCTCAAAAATCAAAGCCCAATAGGACCATAGAAATACCTTTTCTTCCATCACACTTGTATCAAGAAAGTAGAGCAAAGGCCCAACAGTCACTAATTTTGGCGACACACTCGAATCTATCCAATCTATGGACAGCAGCGACCACTCTTCACCACTAAATACAAACCCCATCTGAATTTGACCTTCATCCTGATTATTTTCTCCCCCAAACACATAAATCGTATCCGATACGGCTGCCAACCCGATCCCAGATCGGGGCTCCGGCAGGTCTGGGAAGGATTCCCAGGCCTGCTCGCCATCAACATCCCGTGATGGGAAATAGGCCTGGGCCTGAGACAAAGCATCCTCCGCTTTCCGGCCGCCCAACACAACAATCTTATCTGTCAGGGCGACTGCGCCTGCATCCCGACGCGCGACGGACATTGAGGTTCCCATCTGCCAGACATCTGCCCCCGGGTCATAAATCATGACATCGTCCAGTGTATTCACCCCATCCCAACCACCAAACAAGTACAACTGGCCTTCAAAACTCGCCAGGGCATAGGCGCTGACGGCTTTGGGCATGGGCGTCCCCCTCTCCCAGGTATCTCGACGCGGATCATAAATTTCAAGGATATCCGTGGGCTGGCCATTACCTAACACACCCCCAGGCACATAAATCCGCTCGCCTAATAGCGCACCCTGAACATCTGCCACTGGCGTTGGTTTATCAGCCAGTACCTCCCAGGCATCCACTTCAGGGCTGTAGCGAAACACCTCTCCACGAACACCCTCAGGCCCCTGGCCGGCAATGGCATAGATGTCACCATCATAAGCTGCAGCTGCCATCCCAACCCGAAATCCAGGCATGGGTGTTAATTCCTGCCAACGTTGTGACATTTCTGCCAATGTGGGGCCAGGCGTTGGTGGTGGAAAGAGGACATTGGTACTGAAGGTGACGGAGAACAATAACAAGAGCACAAATAATGCCCCCCATAACCACACGTATTGTCGCAGGAGATCTTGCCATCTCGGCTGTTGAACCTCTGAACGTACCTCCCCACCGGGCATATCGACCAATCCATGTTCAATTGCGTGCAGCGTGGCTTCTGTCCGAGACGATACTGACAGCTTCTCAAAGATATGACTGAGATGCACTTTTACGGTATTTGGACTGATGTAAAGTGCCTGGGCAATTTCACGATTGGATAAACCTGTGGCAACAAGTGCCAGGATTTCCTCTTCACGTTCGCTGAGCGTCGATTCTTCAGACATCCTTACCTGTTTATCATTCTTAGATATTTATTCGTTCAGTTTAACCATTATTATTGCAATGATGCCAGGTCAGCCTGCACCATTTTTTGGATCAGTCCTTTGAAGCCCACCTCTGGGTTCCAGTCAAGCTGTTTTTGTGCCTTGGAAGGGTCCGCAACCAGGGGTTTTTCTTCCATTGGTCGAAAATATTTCTGATCCACAACAACATAATCGCGATAATCCAACCCAACCACCTCAAATGCCGTTTGGCAAAAATCACGTACAGAATGGGTCTGACCGCTGCCAATTACGTAATCTTCTGGTTTATCCTTCTGCAGCATCAACCACATCGCCCTTACATAATCACCGGCATAGCCCCAATCACGCAGGGCATCCAAATTACCCAATCTAAGTTCATCAGCCAGGCCCTGTTTAATCTTTGCAACGGTGTGGGTGATTTTACGGGTAACAAAGTCCAACCCACGCCTGGGGCTTTCATGGTTGTAGAGTATACCCGAAACAGCAAACATCTGATATTTCTGTCGATAGTTACGGGTGATCAGGTGCCCATAAACTTTAGCGACACCATAGGGGTTACGCGGGTTCAAACGAGAGTGCTCATTTTGCGGGGATTCTTCGGCCTCGCCAAACATCTCGCTGGTTGAGGCCTGGTAGAAACGCGCTGATGGGGTCACCTGTCGCATGCAATCCAACAACCTGGTCACACCCAGCGCGGTTGACTCTGCTGTGAGAACCGCCTGAGACCATGAAAGCTGCACATTTGATTGCCCACCCAGGTTATAGACCTCATCAGGACGGTGGGTAGAAAATATCTCGGAGAGAGAGCCCTGGTCTAAGAGGTCCCCATGCACAATCTGAATTTGATTCTGAATGGGGGAAATTCGATTGTAATTTACAGTACTCGTCCTGCGTACCATACCAATGACATGGTAACCCTTCTCCAAGAGAAATTCTGCCAGGTACGAACCATCCTGCCCGGTAATGCCAGTGATCAACGCTGTATTCAAAAAACCTCCTGATATTCACACCAAATAGTACAGCAAAGCAAACCTTACGTTGCCTCCATTATACCAATCCCCACCCCGTCTGGCATGACTCAATGTTTAACATATTGCAATCGGCAAGATCACCTTGGAACTTATTATTAGCTGCCCCACCAGAAAAGTTTTGCTGATATCTTGTTTTTCAATCACTAAGGAATAAAGGTATTGAAATCCTATACTCAAATTCATATCCCTCTGTAGCAATTGCCCTTTGTCGTGATATGCTGTTCCCAGATTTATCATAAGCTGTTAATTCAAACTCCAGCAATTGCTCTTTTTCTATCTCATACTGATAAATGTTTATATCAGTGTTTATGTAGCTCTCCAACAGTTGCACTTGACCTTTGTTGACCCTGACCGATAAAGTGTAATAATCCAAGCCTGAAAGGTTGTCACCACCTTTCCAGGTGAGAAGGACATGATCCTCCCAATGAGATAACGGCAGCAGATAAAAATTCAGCCAGGGAGGGGTCTTGTCAACAATAGCATTAAAATCCACATCCACACCTTTATTTCCCAAGCTGTCAGTGGCGACAGCAACAATCGTATAATCACTGCCTTCGTTCATCCCAACCGTATCAATTCCCGCCTGCCAGCCATTGGTGCCGTCTGTATCTTTTCCGAGGTACACCCAATTATCCTGATCCCAATGACGACCATGGAACCAGAATTCTACAGCTTCTATATCGCTGTCTGTGCTTCCGCTGGCTGCATCTGCGCTGATAAAACCACTCTGCGGTAAAGCCAAAGAGTCTCCGCTTTTTGTGATTTTAACCCAGGGATTTGCCCCGGTATTGCCACAATCAATATCTTTTATCAGCTTTCGGGGTGTAAGCAGCCCAGATGGATTGCCTTCAACATCCCAAATCCTTAAAGCCAAGGTGAAGGGGCCATTTGGGATCTCCACTTCACAAAGATCCACTTCTGCTGTGAAAGGATTGTCGGTTATGTCTTCACCAATCTGGACCCAGGCACCATCATAATTAACGATCATTTCCAACTTTAATATCTCAGCACCTTCTTCAACTTCTTCACCCCAACCCGAAACTGTCAGAAGTGAATCCGTGAGCAGTAACTTAGTGGCAGGCTCAGTCAAGCTGCCTGTTGGGGAAAATGCAGGCACATTACCTGAGATGTATTTCGTCTGACCCTCACCACCGTAACTGTCTGCTTCGTATTCTAGGCGTGGGCGACCACCCTGAGTCTCTTCATCCCAATTGATGCTCACATCTCTAAAAGTAATGTCTTCAGCCACACCAAAAATATAGCCTCGCCATGACTTGTAAACGGTCTCTTCGCTCACAACCATAAAATGAACGTGGTGTCCGGTGCTGGGCCCAGTGTTGTCAACATCAGCGATATATTGACCCTTTAAAACCGGTGCCCCCACTTCTTTGAGGTCTTCAGGGATACTGTTATGGGCTATATGCAAATAAATCTGGTAAGTCCAGGGTGTCGTGGAGCGATCTTCAAGCGTGATGCTGTTCATACAGGAACTATCGTTGTTTTTGCAAGAATCCCGCCAATGATAGACTGTTCCGCCCTTGGCCGCCAGCAAAGGAAACATGGTGCCATCTGCAAAATCAAAGGCATGGGTACAATAATAAATAGGGTTACAGGAGGTATGCCCCACCGACCAGGTTAAGCGCTTGGTAAGGCCCTCAGCCCATGGGAGGTAGTAACCGCCAAAAACCCGGCCAGATTTTTGCACGGCTCTGTGTTTCTCATCCAAATCTCCATGGACGCTGGCCTCCAAATGCTGGTATGCCATAAAAGCGTCATGAAATGCTTCATCATCTTCTAGAATTATATTCCAGGAGCCCTTCGCGTCTCTTTTGGCGAGTGCCAGTTCTGGCTCACGTGCCATCAGTTTACCCGTTCCCTGATCGTAGGCTGCTAACCAGACAATGGCCATCCCGCCATCATCCTGGACCTGGATGTGATGGACCTGATAGTCAAATGCCATCCAACGGCCGCTTGCACTGGCCAGAGCAGCCTCAACAGCCACCAGCAAATCCAATTCGCTGGAAACACCGGCAGTTTGTTCTTCACCAGATTCCGCAAATCCAGACAAAAATAAAGCAACCGGCAATTCCACAAAAGTGATCACCAGCAAAAAAAGACACAGGATTATCAGCAGAACAATTCCAAATTTTAGTGCATTATCCACAGCAAAACCCTTCACTGGTGCTCAAGGCTAATAAAATAAACAAAGTAACCTAATGGAGGTTAAATCAATCCAAATCATTACAAAGGTGTTATTGCAACATTCATGCCAAACACATTCATCGTTGTTAAGTAACTACTCAGCCTGCAAGGGAATTTGAGGGCTATCTGAGTAGTTACGTTGTTAATTATACAAAAAATGGTGTTAATTTCAGACTAACCAGCAAAAATACAGCTATCCGCTCTCTTCATTAAGGCCAATATACTTAAATGACCCCCACCCGATTAAATTTCATGATGCCTTTATATTAAAGAATAGTGAACGGGCCCTCAATTTCGTCTACGGATGCAAACCAGGGTAACATCATCAGACTGTGCCGTCCCATTAGAAAATGCCAGCACATTTTCCCAAATGCCCCGGACAACCCACTGACTGGGTCTGTTGGCTAGATTTAAAGCTGTATCAACCAACTTTTCCATGCCGTACTGCATGCCTGTAGCATTTTGTGACTCGACCACACCATCAGTGTAAAGCAACAGGGTTTCATCCACCTCGATCCGTTGAGAAACAGCAACCCAAGCAGCGTTTTCATCTATGCCCAGTGCCATACCATTAGGGTTTAACTGTCTGATATCATCTCGGATTAAGAAAGGGGGATGGTGCCCTGCATTGCAATAGATTAAACGACCGGATTCCAGTGCCAACACACCATAAAAAGCTGTAATAAACATCTGCGCCCGAGCGTCACTCAACATGCGCTGATTGGTTGCTTGCAAAACAGCTGCCGGGTTTTCAGGATACGCATGGGCATAAGTCAATAATAACGTACGGCCTAATGCCATGTATAAAGCTGCACCCAGTCCTTTATCAGCTACATCTGCAATGATAATTCCCAAACGGTCATCATCCAGCATAAAAAAATCATAGAAGTCTCCTGAGGTTTGTCGGGCAGGATTGAAACTGGCAGCAATATCCCAGCCAGGAATGTCAGGTGGTTTGTCAGGCAGAAAACTCAACTGGATTTCACCCGCCAACCGCAACTCCTGTGCGACGCGCTGGTGTTTAAGTGTCTCTTGAAATGTATCCGCCTGGTTTAAAGCCGCAGAAATTTGTGCAGCCAGGTTTTTTAATACAGGATACTGCTCTTCCAGTGTCTGCTTATCCCATTTTTGGGGAAGGGTATGCAACTCAATAAATAATCCTCCAATTGACTCTCCGGTAAGTGGACTTATTATTGGAGTGATCAATAGCGCATAGTGCTGATCTGGTAAATTTTGCCAGGGTAATTCAGCGTTTGGAAGGTAACCATGTGGTTCTTCTTGTGTAAGAATCCAATCCCACAGATCCGTTGTGTATAAATCTTTGCCGTCCGGGAACTTTAATAGGTAAGTCTCAGGTGCCAACCACACAACTGCTCGCCGGCATGGAAACATATCCGGAATATGTTTACGCAATAACGCTGGTAAATTCCGGGCATCCGTCGGCCCTTTTAATATGTCTCGCCCAAGACGTTCAAGCCCCATCAACTGAACAGCCTGGCGACGGCTCTTTTCAGCCGATCGGCTCAACTGATATGCTAAAAGTGCAATGAGCAGCATGCCAATTCCATAGATACCGACAACAATCCCCCCATGTTCAACGAAAATGCCACTGGCCAGCACACCAAATGGCAATGAGATAAATGGCAATTCTATCGTCCCAAGTGAAAACCATAACAACCGGCTGGGATTTTCAAGACCAAATTTGCTGCCCTGTACCCAAATCACATAGAGGATAAACGGCAACCAGATCAAAAAATAGACCAGCGCAAAGACAAAAATGGCCACCATAGCGGGGAAAATGCTGTCCGTGCCAAGCCCGGCCATTGGGAACACACCCCCCAAGCGCTGGTAGATTGCCAGGGAAAACAAGGTCGGGATAAGCAAAGAAGCAGCGTTTAGACTGGTAGAACGAACACCGTTCCAACGTATGTCTCTGTTATTGGTGCGAATCCAGGCAAAAACCAGTTCAATAAAGATCCATACAAGAAACAACCAGATAATTTCATGCCCGAAAATCAATACACTGGCCCATAAAACCACCCCCAGAAAGTCACCATCGGAGCCAACCAGGCGACCACTTGGCAACGGCTGCATTACAAAAAACCGTAACCGGCTGAAGATGAAAATAATCAATAAAAGCCCTGTTAGCCATAACCAATGAGAACGTAAAGACACCCAACTGGTAGTGGTGGTTAACCAAATCAAACCTATAATGACCAGGGGCAGGCTGTAGAATAAACCCACCACATCGCTCATCATTAATAATCTTTGCGGAAATGGATGTTCATCCAATTCGGGACGAAGGATGGTTTGAATTCTTAGCAATATGGTATCCATGCCATAAATTATAGTCGAGAGTTAAGGATCAATCCAAAAATAAGCCCTATTGACAGCAAAACTACAAAATCTAACCCTCTTTAGAGCAGGAGCAAATACATTTTTTTAAAACTTATTGCGAAATGCTATCAGCTCAAATTAACCCCATAAATTATTAAGCAACCACAGCCAATTGACTTGCATTCGCACCAGAAATATGATATGATATCAGCCAATTACTAATGACCACTGTTTTCCGGGAAAGTGAAAGATTTTTTCTTGAAAATAGCGAGTTTTTTATTTTAAATGGGGACGTTGTCCCTTAAGCAAGACTGCAAGATCGGAAGGGATATCTATGCCAAGCTCATATTTGACACAAGAAGGGTTTGAAAGATTACAACAAGAATTGGATTACCTTAGAACTACAAAACGTATCGAGGTCGCTGAGCGGCTACGTGAAGCGCTTGAAGATGGTGAACTAATCGAAAATGCCGAGCTGGAAGCTGCCAAAAATGAGCAATCCTTTGTTGAAGGGCGGATTAAGGAATTGGAAATGCTTCTTTCCAACGCACGGCTGATTGAAAAAAACCATAATTCAGACATCGTCCAGGTAGGTACAAAGGTTGTCGTACAGGAAGAAGGCCTCGAACCTGAGGAATACGTGATCGTCGGCGCTGCCGAATCTGACCCCCGATTGGGTCGCATCTCAAACGAATCACCACTAGGCCGGGCGTTGCTTAATCAGAAAGCCGGTGATACAGTTAAAGTCGAAGCCCCAGGTGGCGAGTTTGAGATCAAGATTCTCTCGTTAGGTTAAACTGTGTAAACAACAAATACGCCCCGCCCGGCTCGACTGGTCGGGGTTTTTGTTTTTCAATAAGAGGAAGGTATCATGCTAGAAAAATCATTTTCTGAACTGGAACTAACGCGTCTTAAAAAATTGAGAGAAATGCAAGACAAGAACCTCCAACCTTACCCCACCCGTGCAAAACAAACGCACACCAGCCTGGAGGCAATTGAAGCGTTTGAGAAATCAGAGTTAGAAAATGATGATGCGCCCATAAAAGTCACCCTGGCTGGCCGCATCCGGGCTCTGCGCACAATGGGCAAAATTGCCTTTGCGCATATCGACGATCGGGAAGGGCGAATTCAGTTATTCTTTCGGGTCAATGATCTTGGTGAAGAAAAAATGGCTGAGCTGGATAAATTTTTCGACCTCGGGGATTTTATCCAGGCCAGCGGACATATGTTTCGTACTCGACGCGGAGAAGTAACACTCTATGTGCATGATTTCTTAATGCTATCCAAAGCTTTACGTGCGCTACCTGCTGCTAAAGATGAAGTGGTTGAGGGCAAAGTCGTCCGTCATGCCACCCTCACTGACCCCGAGACTCGTTTCAGGCAACGATATGTAGACCTGGCTGTCAACCCCGATGTCCGGGAAATCTTTAAAACCAGGGCTGCTACCATCCGGGCCTTACAATACTTCCTGGACGAGCATGATTTCATCGAGGTCGAAACGCCCATCCTCCAGCCCATCTATGGCGGGGCGGCTGCTCAACCGTTTATCACTCACCACAACCAGCTTCACCAAGACCTGTACCTGCGAGTTTCTTTTGAACTCTACCTTAAACGGCTGCTGGTGGGTGGCCTGG
This sequence comes from Anaerolineaceae bacterium, assembly GCA_003563055.1. Taxonomy (GTDB): domain Bacteria; phylum Chloroflexota; class Anaerolineae; order Anaerolineales; family Anaerolineaceae; genus Brevifilum. The sequence continues at coordinate 12,773 of PWSY01000156.1, forward strand.
AACGTGTGTATGAAATTGGCAGGGACTTTCGCAATGAAGGCGTTTCTTATAAACATAACCCAGAATTTACCCAGCTGGAATTCTACTGGGCATTTGCAGACTACCTGCAAGTGATGGATTTTGCCGAAGAGATGATTGCCTTTGCCGCCAAAAAAGTGCTGGGAACAACGACGATCCTCTTCGATGGACATGAGATTGACCTGTCACCACCCTGGAAAAGAATTGATTTACGTCAGGGGATTCTCGATTCTACCGGTATCGATATCGAAGCACATCAAACCGCGGATTCACTTGAAGCCGCCCTGTTTGCAAAAAACTTAAAACCAAAACCAGGTTCAACCCGCGGGAAATTAATCGACTTACTGATCGGAGATTTCCTGGAGCCGAACTGCATCCAGCCCACCTTCATTTATAATTACCCCAGGGATATCTCTCCGCTTGCGAAGAGCAAACCTGAAGATCCTTCAATCGTGGAACGTTTTGAGGGCTTCGTCGGGGGCATGGAGCTGTGCAACGCTTTCACCGAATTGAACGATCCCCTTGACCAGGAACAACGCTTTCTGGAAATGGGCCGGGCTTATGAGGATGGTGATGAAGAACAACATCCAATGGACGATGATTACCTGAATGCCCTCAGTTATGGGATGCCCCCTGCCGGCGGTTTTGGGATCGGCGTAGACCGCCTGGTGATGCTCTTCAGTGGGCGCCGCAGTATCAGAGAAGTGATCCTTTTCCCCCATTTACGCAGTGTGACTGAGGAGGAATAACATCCGTCACTGAAACGGTTCCCCTATCACAGGCGCGTGACCACATGGATTGAGGCGAAAGTAAAGCAAGGCTTATGGACGAACAGGCACTGATACAAGATGCTCTCGAGGGCAATCTGGATGCCTTCAACAGCCTGGTACTGCATTACCAGGATATGACCTATAACGTTGCCTACCGCATCATGGGTGAACCTGATGCTGCTGGTGATGCCACACAGGAAGCTTTCATTTCCGCCTATAAAAAACTGGCCCAATACCGTGGCGGCTCATTCAAAGCCTGGCTGCTGCGTATTGTTACCAATGCCTGTTATGACGAACTTCGCCGCCGGCAACGTCAACCAGTAACACCACTCAAACCCGAATTGGATGATGGCGAGATCTTAGAGAACCCTTTCTGGATTGAAGATGATGCACCCACACCCGAAGAACAATCCGAGGATTCTGAACTGCTGACAGCTATCAAACATTGTATCAATGAGCTGGACTTTAAATTCAGAACCGTTCTGGTCCTGGTCGATGTGGAAGGTTTGGATTATGAAACTGCGGCTGAAGCAGTGGGAACGCCGCTAGGGACGGTTAAAAGCCGCCTGGCTCGTGCCCGTGAAAAGGTTCAGTCCTGTTTGCAGGGGTTCAGGGAACTTTTACCTGATCTCTTTCGTCTTAATGGTGAGGAAAGCGCATGAAAAACGAAAGGAAAAGAATCCAAGATCTGAAACAACTTTCAGCCTATCTGGATGGCGAATTGAATTTAGCATCACGCCAGCAGCTTGAAATACGACTCAGCCATGAACCTGCCCTGCGTGCAAAGCTTGAAAACTTACATACGGCAAAAGTATTGCTGAGTCGTTTGCCACGTCAACAGGCACCCCGAAACTTTACCCTGACACCAGACATGGTACCTGTACAGCGTAGGGCGCATAAGCCGCTTTTCACCACCCTGAAGCTGGCTACCTCTTTGGCTGCTATTTTACTGGTGATTTTGGTAGGCTTTGAGTTCCTGGTCATCGACAACCTTCAAGGTAGAATGGCAATGGCCCCCGAAGCGGTGATGGAAGTGGCAACCTTTGCGGATGAACCCACACCGGAGCCCTTGATTCTTTGGGCCGATCCCCCACAGGGACTGGGCCAGGCAGAAATGGATGTGGACGCCTTTAGTGAACCTGTTGTCGAATTGGAAGTTGCCCCGCCTGATGTAGACCCTCCGGAAGAACCTGTGCTTGAAGAGGAAGAGCCGCTCAGCGATGAGCCGCTCAGCGATGAGCCGCTCAGTGATGAGCCGCTTAGTGTACCAAAAGAAAAATCAGAACCAAGGCCAAAACAGGATATGCTTATCCTTGGGATTAATCCTGACCAGGGCGGTGAAATCATTGAACGAAGCGTGCCCGCTTCCTATATGGAAGAAATGCCTCGGTCACAACCGGGCACCCTCCGCCTCATCCAGTACGCATTGGCTATAATTTTTTTGACTGGCGGATTGACATTATGGGCTCTCTACCATCGGCAGTAAGCCCGATTACATTTTCCCTATTTTTGTATCAGCGACTAATCCCAAATCCACCCCTATTTCGTCACCCGAAATTAATCCATGGCAGACAGGTTTTGGTTTGACATAAGCATACCCACACAGTATAATCAACCCTCGTGAAATTTGTAACGTGTATTGGAGAGAAGCGCAATGGAACAACAAGAAATTAAACCAAAGGAGCGCTATACGGGGACGGTGCTGAAAACAACGCTGCAGGGTGCGTTGGTTGATATTGGTAGTGAAAAACCTGCATTTATTCATATTTCCCAAGCTGTAAAAGAGAATAACCCCAAAATTGAAATTAACAGCATTGAAGAGGTGCTGGAAAAAGGTCAGAAAATGGATTTTTGGGTCAAACGCATTCGGAAGGACCGGATCGAATTAACCATGAAAGAGCCTCTTGGCCTGGAATGGCGAGAGATCAAACCAGACATGACAGTTAAAGGTCAAATCGTCCGCTTGGAGACCTTCGGCGCCTTTGTCGAAATCGGAGCTGAACGCCCCGGGCTGATCCACATCAGCGAACTATCCCACAGTTATGTCCGTAACCCGGGAGAAGTTGTCAGAGAGGGTGACGAAATTGAGGCAAAAGTCCTGGAAGTGAACAGGCGTAAGAAACAAATCAAATTGAGCATCAAAGCACTCCAGGAACTGCCCCAACCTCTCGAAATACAAGAACGCGGTGGCCGCAAAAAGAAGGAAGAAGAAGAAGAACCCAAAGAGCCTGACTTAACAGCCATGGAAATTGCATTGCGCTCAGCCATGGATAAAACTAATGGTGAAGAAAACGGCTCGTCCAAGAAGAAATCCAGAAAAAACAAGGGAAAATCCTCTGAACAGGATGACTTGCTCTCTCGGACATTGGAGAAAAAAGTTGGTCAAGGATCATAGAATCATAACTGTATCCTTACAGATAAGAGAAAAATCAAAATTTTAGACACCACCGGGGAGGTGCCGGAACCATCGGCCCTCCCCTTAGCTTTTAATACGGCGCAACATCTCAGTTTGGGTTAATCACTTTATAATTGTATTACTCAATATCGTTGGAGGATGGATGACGACCAAATACATCTTTTTCACAGGCGGGGTGCTTAGCTCAGTTGGCAAAGGTGTCACAGCCGCAGCAACCGGTCGACTATTAAAAGCAAGAGGGTTTTCGGTGGCCGTTCAAAAATTGGACCCCTACATCAATGTAGACCCGGGCACGATGAGCCCCTATCAGCATGGTGAAGTATTCGTTTTGGATGATGGCGCCGAAACAGACCTCGACCTTGGTCATTATGAACGGTTTATCGATATCCGTCTAAGCAAGGTCTGCAACATCACCACTGGCCAGGTCTATGCAGAGGTAATCAGCCGTGAAAGGCGCGGCGATTATCTCGGTGGTACCATCCAGGTGATCCCTCATATCACCAATGAGATCAAAAGACGGGTTCGCTTGGTGGGCAAAGAGACCGGCGCTGAGATCGTCCTGGTTGAAGTGGGCGGCACCATTGGCGACATCGAGGGCTTGCCCTTCCTGGAAGCCATTCGTCAGATGCGCCTGGACCTGGGTCGAGAAAACACAGCTTACATACACCTGACCTGGCTCCCCCATATTGGCGCGACTGGTGAATTAAAAACCAAACCTACCCAGCACTCCGTGCGTGAATTGCGTTCCATCGGTATCTTGCCAGACGTGATTGTCACCCGTTCAGACTACCCGGTTGATGATGAAATTCAAGAAAAAATTGCCCTGTTCTGTGATGTAGACGCAAAAGCCGTCATCCCCATGGTGACCACACCCATCCTGTATGAAATCCCACTGCTCTTGGAAAAAACTTCGATTGCCAACTTAATTCTCGATCGTCTTGACCTGGAACCAAAGCAAACACCCGATTTACGGGAATGGCAATCAATCGTTGACGAGTTGCGGCGTGACAGACCTGCCATCAACATTGCTGTGGTTGGCAAATATGTAGAACTACACGATGCCTACATCAGCGTACGAGAGGCCCTCAACCATGCTGCCATCGCCAATCAGGTCACATTGAACCTCACCTGGGTACATGCCACTGAACTTGATAAGGGAGATGCTAAGGAGATTTTTAAAGGAATCGATGGCATTGTCATCCCGGGTGGGTTTGGCAGCCGCGGCATTGAGGGTAAAATAAGAGCAGCCACCTATGCCCGTGAGAACAACGTTCCCTACCTGGGCCTTTGCCTGGGCATGCAAGTCATGGTGATCGAATTTGCCCGGGAGGTTCTCCAACTTGATCGATCAAATTCAGCAGAATTTGATCGTGGAACACCGGATCCAATCATTGACCTGATGCCTGAACAGCATGATGTCAGCGAAAAAGGCGGTACGATGCGACTGGGTTTATACCCCTGCCAGTTACAGCCTGGGTCAATCGCCAGAGAAGCTTATCAAACAGAGTTGGTTGAAGAACGACATCGCCATCGATTTGAGCTGAACAATGAGTATCGTTTCGACCTTGAGCAAGCCGGCATGATCTGTTCAGGTATCTCACCCGACAACCAGCTGGTGGAAATCACAGAAATAAAGGGCCACCCTTTTATGTTGGGAACACAATTTCACCCGGAGTTTTTATCCAGGCCCAACCGGCCACACCCATTATTCAACGCCTTTATCAGAGCCATTCGGGAAAACAACGGTATTATCAATAAAAATGGTAACTACTCAGCATGCGAGAGAATAGGGGGCTGCTTGAGTAGTTACTTAACTAATTCAATAAGGATGTAGAAATCATTAGGAAAGACGATAAATGATATGAAAACA
>PWSY01000251.1 GCA_003563055.1 Anaerolineaceae bacterium
GCTTTCTCGTTGAAAACCCCAACCCGGATCATGCTGTCAGGCATACGAAATACGACATCACCGCTTATGACGAAGATGGGGTTGTCACAGGCACATCGACGAGTTACATCGCCGCCCTTCAACCCAACCAAACCGTGGGGATTGGCGATCGATTGCGAGTGGAAGAAGGAAAAACAGTCGCCAGGTTGGACGTTCATTTGACGGATGGATACCCGGACGACCCCCTGCCACCCCAGGCGATCGAGGTCAGGGACCTGGCCTATACCCAGGGTGCGCCATTTTCTATCCTCAGCGCGATCCTTACCAACCCAACCCAGGAGAACTTCACCACCTTGCGGGTATCAGCCCTGTTGTATGATCGCGCAGGGGCCATCATCGGCGGTGGGTTTACGTATCTGAATTTTATCAATGCCGACAGTTCAGCCGGGGTGCGCATCCTCGTCACAGCCAGCGATGATGTGGCGGACTTTGCCATATTCCCCCATTTTTCTGCCTCGACTTTGCTGCACACACAGCCAGATCAACCGGGTGATGCGGCTGAGGTTAAGCTTGAACAAACCGGCTTTGGCCAGCTGGGGCGCAGGGTGGGCTTTGCCTTCATCCTCGCCAACCCCAACGGCCAGTATTCGGTCGAGAACGCCGAATACAACCTCACAGCTTATTCATCCGAGGATTTCGTCCTGGGAGTCGATTCTGGCACGATCCATCGGCTCAACCCAAACCAAACCCTGGGTGTCGGGGGCAACTTCATCATCAGTGAAGGTGATACCATCGACCGGATCGAGGTTCACATCCGCCCGGGGACTTTTGTGCCCTCGGCCGCCATCCCCGCGTTCAGTGCCGATAATATTGACTTTACCCAAAGCCGATATGCTTCCACAGTCAGCGGTAATATCCACAACCCATTTTCCCAGGACATCACCAACCTGCGAGTCTCGGCGCTACTCTACGATGCCACCGGCGCCATCATCGGCGGCGGGTACTCCTTCTTAGATACCGCCTCGGCTGGGGCACAAACACCCGTCGAGGTGTTTGTCTACAGCGACCAGGAACCCGCCCACATCGAATTGCACGCAGCCACCACAATCCTCTCGGAAACTGGAGAATGAGGAGTGAGGGTGGTTATTACACCTTTTCAGTGGCAGTCTGGCACGACCCTTCCTCACGGATCGATGATTATTGAACAGACCTTTATCCCTTTCGAGAACAGGCCATGAGGGCACACATTGATGAGATCAAAGCTGGAGGTCGGTCAGGCAGGGACGACTTCCACAGCCCAGCCAACTCCCATCCCTTTGTTTTTGGGCCGGTTAATTAAATGACCTGGCTGCACATATTTTTTAAGGAGCAAATCATGAACAAGACCATCATCGCTTACCTCTCGCCTGAGCAAGACGCCCACCTCACGGACAGTGTAGCTGGCGGCGTCGTTGCCGGGCGGGACGTGAACCTCACTGAGGGGGGATGCCTTATCGGCGTGGCAGGCCGAGACTTGCACCTCAAAGAGGGGCGCGCCGGCATCCTCAAAATCGGGAATGGCGCGCGGATCGAACGCAGCACCATCGGTCTGCTATTGGGGAAGCCAGATACAAAGCTTGAGGGCAACAAGGTGCTTCTGACCGGTTCTCAAGTCGTCATCTTTGGCGTTGTTACCGGGGCAGTCTTCGCTATTGTGAACACACTGTTTCGGAGCTTAATGAAAAAAAGACCGCTTTTTAAAGATTGAAAGAATGACACCTTAAAATCCCGGGGGTCTAAAGATCAAGGATTTTGCCGATCTTCCCAATACAACTTTCACAAAAAATCAAAACAAAGACCCCCGGGATTTCGCATTCAGTCATCAAAAGAGGCCTGGACATCCTTCTTCTTGACAAAATCGCTGACAGGGCCGAGCCAACTAATAGCTGCAATTGAATTTTCAATTGGTTTTACATTCGTTGATTCCAAAAAAGATTGACTTTCATATTATTTTAATTTATACTGGTAATATCTCTTTACTTAATCACAAAGAAGAATACCCTGGGGGGTTTTTCTAAGCGATCATCTGGGGCCATTTAACTGGTCATAACATTTGAAACTGAATCCATCGACATTGGGTTGAGTCCTTTAGTTTTTCAAGGAGATTGCCTATGATTCGTTGATCAAAGGCAAGGCCCTTATCCAGGCCAATATCATCTTTCACACAATTAGGGGCTTGCTGACAAACCAATCTTTGTTTTGCACTTTTTAAAAGGAGCATTGTGATGAAACACAAAATCAGGTTTTTTATTCAACTGATGATTGTACTGGTCTTGAGCCTATCCCTGGCAGGGGGCAACATTCCAATGACCTTTGCACAGGCAGGGTTTGCCGGGGGCAGCGGCACACCTGAAGACCCCTTCCTGGTCGCGACCCCGGCCCAATTAGATAATGTCAGAAACCACCTCGACAAACATTTCAGACAAACCGCGCACATCAACCTGAGGGCCGCACCCTGGAATGTCGACGAGGGCTGGGTGCCGATTGGCGAACCCTCAACAGGCCTCCATAAACCCTTCAAAGGCACTTATGATGGTGATGGGTACACAATCCACAACCTGACCATCAACCGGCCAGAAGCACAGGAACAGGGCCTATTTGCTTTTACATATTCCGCCGAGATTCAAAATCTTCGCCTGGAAAATATCAATATCACCGGGGGGTATCAGACAGGCGGCTTGATTGGTGCAGGTGACTCGGGGACGAAAGTTCAGAATGTAACGATTACCGGCCAGGTTACATCGTCCAAGTCCCGAATTGGTGGCTTAGCCGGGTTTTCCAGAGGCCTCCTCCACAATGTGGTCTTTATGGGTGATGTTCGGGGCGGTCAGAATACAGGTGGCTTGATTGGTTATTTTGGCGGGTCTAGTTCAGGCGGAATCCATCACGCTTATACCCTCGGCACCGTACAGGGCACCGATCTGGTCGGCGGGCTGGTGGGCTGGAATAATGCGGGCATCTTGATTGATACTTTCAGCCGGGCATCTGTTGAGGGGGACAATAATGTTGGTGGGTTAGCTGGCCGCGTCGGTACAGGCCTTGCCACATATTCAGACCTATACCGATCCTTCAGTACTGGGGCAGTCACCGGTACCGGGGATGAGGTGGGCGGGCTTGTTGGGGATGCCTGGGGCGATGCTCGAGTGTTTTACAGTTACTGGGACACAGAGGCCTCCGGTCAAACCACCAGTGCCCTGGGTGAGGGGCACCCAACAGCCTCAATGCAGAAACAGGAAACCTTTAAATTCTTCAACTTCTACACCCTGTGGACAATGGACCCTGTTACCGGTTATCCCATTTTTCAGGACCTTTCTCGCTATCAGCAGCCCGAACATGTCGATGTGACCACTTTAGAAGGCAGTGGAGAACCTGGCGATCCGTATCAAATCAGCAATGCGAATGAGCTGAATGCTGTCCGACAGGACCCTAAAGCCCATTATAAACTGGTGGATGATATCGATCTCTCTTCAACCGTCATCTGGGACTACGGACGTGGTTGGGAGCCAATTGTTGATTATCAGGGAACATCTGGTGAGCCTGTTGTTTTTGACGGCGGAGACTTCACCATTCATCATATGACGATCAGCAGACCAAACGATTCGGGAAGAATGGGATTGTTTGCAAATACCACTTATGGCAACATCATCAACCTTCACATGTCAGGTGTCAGTGTCGTGGGTACGGGTAACGCGGGGGGATTGGCTGGCAGAACATCATCGGGGAAAATTGAGAATGTATCTGTAACAGGGCATATTTTATCCAGAAGCAATCGTGTAGGCGGCGTTGTTGGATGGTTGGGTGGCACATGGTCATCCGAAGTTGAGGACGCCGTACGCGTGTTTGCCTTTGTGGATGTCCATGGACATCATGAGGTTGGCGGCGCATTTGGATATGCATATCCACCTGACATACGCCAATGCTTTGCAATGGGTTCTGTGACCGGCACAGGGGAAAGGGTTGGTGGATTGGTTGGATGGTTAAATAGCTCAACCTTAATAAATGGCTTCAGCCGTGCCTCTGTTAGTGGGGATAAACAAGTTGGTGGGCTGGTGGGGTGGTCTCATCGAGGAGAGCCCTCAAAAGCGCCAAAAATTCACAAAGCTTACAGCACCGGTTTCGTTTCTGGAAATGAAAATATCGGTGGTCTGGTTGGCGATTCAGACACTCATTTAGAAGTAATTCACGCTTACTGGGATACCGAAACCTCCGGTCAAACAGACAGCGCAGGCGGGGAAGGTCGCACCACCGACGAGATGACCTATGAGACCGCACCGAACACCTATGTCGGTTTTGATTTTCTCGATACCTGGACTCAGGATAATACAGTAACGCAGCGAAACGACGGCTACCCCTACCTGAGTGGTGTCACCCAGCCTAAGAGAACCATTAACGTCGCAGCCAACCCACCTCAGGGTGGGACCGTCTCAGGCGGCGGTACCTTCTACCATGGCCAAACGATTACTGTGCGCGCTGTTGCCGAACCTGGGAGCGTTTTTCATAACTGGACAGAGGATGGCGTGGTCGTGTCCAGCTACCCCAGCTATACCTTCACCGCTGTTGGCGATCGCGATTTGGTGGCAAATCATGTGGAACAAATGCCGATCACCAGGCATATCTATGTAACAGGCGGGACGCTCTTTTCACCCCTGGACAGGACCAGGTACGATTTTTATCCAAATGCCTTCAGCGCCGATGTCAACGTCACCCACACCTTTATACCCGGGTCGCCTGCCAATGCCCCTGCCGGGATGACGGGGCTCGGTTACCATTTCACGGTCTTTGCAGAATATGGCGACGGTTCCACTGCCCAACTTGTGGGGACGGTTGAGGTCAGGATCGATTTTGATGCGGCCGGCTTCAGCGCGGCCCTACCGGTAAGCTTATGGCGGCTTGGGCCAACTGGCTGGGAACATGTCCCCAGCACCACCCTCTGGAACCAGGTCCTCTTCACCACCCTGGACCAGTTCTCGACCTTCGCCCTCTTTGAAGGCGCAGAACCAGAGCCACCACAACCCACACCAGAGCCTACACCAGAGCCACC
>PWSY01000065.1 GCA_003563055.1 Anaerolineaceae bacterium
ATCAAGAGATCGCCCCAAAGAAGGCAGAGGTCGTCGTGCCCGAGGAGACCCCGATTTGCAATATGATTCTCGCAAGGGATGAGGCAGTGGAGGTGATCGTGGCAGCAAACCTGATCGAAGGGCAAACCCTGCTTGTAAATGACCAGGCAAACCGATCTGTACCATCGGAGTCGATGGACGATATCCCTTTATGTCACTCACATCCCGGTGTTCTCATGTTTAATGGCAACCCAACTGGCATAATACTTGCTGCAGAATCAACGCCGCGCAAATCAGGCCCGGCGAGGTAATGAATTATAAAAGGACTGAAAATGGATCAGATAAAAATACAGCATTTTGAGCGAGGTCAGATCATTCCGATTGTGGTGGTTGCCTTAATCATCATCATGGGAATGTCCGCATTGATATTGGATGGGGGGATGTTGATGTTGAACCGCCGTTCTGCCCAGGCAGCGGCAGATGCCGGCGCCCTGGCAGGCGCGCGTGTGTTCTGCAATCAGAGCAGCCAAAACAACGCCGCCATTGAAAATGCCGTCCACCAATATACGGTGGTGGAAAACAATGCCAGCGCCTTTACCTGGCAGGTCACCACAGAAAATGTGGGGTCCTCCAAGGGTATCGTTAAAGGGGAGGTCCTGGTCAGCGTTGTGATGGAAGAAACTTCCTTCTTCGCCCGAATATTTAACCAGGATACCCTCACGACCCAGGCGACGGCTGGAGCGGGCTGCTTTAATCACGAGGCAAAGACCATCCTCCCACTCGCATATCCCTGTCGGGCACCGGTTGGGGGGTCTGTCAGTGGTGATTGTGACTATTTCCCCTTGGAATGGTCGATAATTGAAAGTGTGGCCGCCAATAATAATCATGATCCAAAACAAATCAGTGATGTGCTTTTCTCGACTTACCCTGACAAAATCTATATTGTGCTGGATTCAGATAATGTTTGCGGCGAGGATATGAATTGTAATTTTACTGGGGATGATGATGGACGTTATCAACTCAACAGCAGTGCCCGGGGGTGGTTGAATTTAACCGGTGGGAGCGGGAGTGCCAACAATCTACGTAATTGGATTGAGATCGGCGGTATTTCTGATCAGGTTAAGGTTCATACATGGCTCAGTTTTGTTACCGGGGCAAAAACAGGCGTTTTCAATGCCATGGACAGCCGCGTCAATCAAATTGTGTGGATACCCGTGTTCAATTGGATTTGCAATGACTATCCCGCGCCCGGGTCGGAATGTGATATCAAAGCGCATGAGGGATTTCCCCTGCCGGCTGGGAAGGAATGTGTTGTAAATACGGGCAGTCCCGCCTATCCGGTTGCCCATGTGGTAACATTTGCACCCTTCTTCCCCACTTGCGTTCAGGTTAACCAAAAAGCCTATTACAACGGTATATCCTATGGCAATAAATGTCCTGGCTTTGAGCTCGCCCAACAAAATAATCCGCACAGTCAACCACCAAGTTACTCTACGATTAAAAATAATACCAATGCGCTTGAAGGGTATTTTCTGATCCCTGATTCCTTACCCGGAGATTCGGTGGGGGTTGGGGGTGCTGACCTCGGTATTTACATCGTCTCATTAACCAGGTAGGTATGAATTTTATCATTTTTATGGAATGGGAGTATGCATATGTCTTATAAACTAAAAATTGCCTTGATGATTGTTCTGGGATTGCTCCTGTTGGGGGTGGGTGTTTTTTCTTCGATGATCCTGGTGCAACGGGTTCAGGCAAACCAGGCTCCAGAGGAAGTAGAGATTGTCCCAATGACCGCGGTGGTTGTTGTCACCCGCGATCTTTCTTTGGGAGATCGAATCGCTGAGGCTGATGTGAAAAGAGTCATCATCCCGGACGAATACCTGCCCCGCAATATCATCACCTCAACAGAAGAGGTGGTGGATAAGATCGTGAAGGTAGACCTGATCGAAGGGCAAATTCTGCTTTCGAACAACCTGGCGGACCCAACCATGAACACCGGTGACCTTAATTTGATCTTAAGCGACGCACATGTATTGATGGCCTTTCCTGCCGATGATCTTCTAAGCCAGGAGAAAGTCATCCAGCGTGGGGATGTTGTGGACATCTTCGCCACATTTCAACAGGAGGTACCATTGCCGGTGGTAGAAAATGAGGAGGGTGTTAGTGAGCCTGAGACTGAAACACGGACCTTTACATTGGATGCTTTGCAGAATGTGGGTATCACCGCGATGGTGCTGGATGTGATTGAAGAAGATGCAAGCACCAATTTTATGCAGGGTGACTCGGCCCAAACCAGCAATACGAGCAATGCAAGAACCAGGGCTTACCTGCTGGCATTGGACCCCCAGGATGCCCTCATTTTGAAATACTTAAAAGACACCGGTGGGATTTTCGATATGGTACTGAGAGTACCTACATCGACTGCTCAATTTGACCTGACACCGGTCAGCGAACAATTTATTATTGAATTGTATGGGCTTGAAATTCTACCGACACCTTAGTCTTTCTAAACCTTTACGAGGTATTTACTATGGATAACTTTATCACTTCAGCAATGATCCTTCCGGTTTCTAAAAACAACACTTTTGTTGAAGAAATCCGCCAGGTACTGGAAATTGAAGGCCGCTTTAGACTGTCTGATAAAGTGGATGCTGTGAACCTGCAGCAAGCTGTCGAGGAAACCAAACCAGACATGATCTTTATCGACTTTAATACCATAAAACAACCCTATTACTGGGTTTATAAGGCTTCAACTGAATTCCCGACCTGTTCGGTGGTAGCCATCTTGTATAAATCTAAGAAAGAGAAGCCAGAGCGGGCTATACAGGCCGGTGCACAGGCTTTCGTTCAATTTCCGCAGAAAGTCGAGGACTTTCTGAGCACCTGCAAAGGGTTGTTGGAATCCAAAATACCTCCCCAGAAGATTGTCCCATCGGTCCATGAGGATGTGCCTGACCAGGTGAGTAACATCACCCTACCCGACCCAAGTCCCCCCCCGGGGAATAATGGTTCTGGTTCACCACATCCTGCACCAAAACAGGTGGTTAGCCCGCCCGCATTAGACAAGCAGCCAGAGGATACATTTGATGCTGACTCATACGCTTTGGAACCAGATGATAAATCGAACCGCACCTGGATTGTTTTCAGCCCAAGAGGCGGCGCAGGTTGCACGACTGTGGCGACCAACCTGGCTATCAGCCTTTACCAACATCTTGAGGAGGATGTGCTGTTGATCGACGGCAAACATCTTTTTGGACATGTGGCGTTGTTTTTGAATATGATTACGGGCAATTCGATTTATGATTTGCACGTACACGCCGGCATGCTGGATGAACAACTGATCCGACAGGTGGTCGTAAAACATGAATCCGGCATTCTTGTGCTGCCCAGCCCACATACAATTGAGGACGCACAGAGTATTCAGCCAGAACAATTATTCATGGTTTTACAAAGTTTGCAGCAGGTTATTCCAAACATCATCATTGATGGCGGCAATGCGCTTAATGACAATACCGTTACGTACATGGACGCATCAGATAAGATTTTGCTTGTTCTGAACCCTGACCTGGCGTCGATGAAGGATGTGAAACAATTTTTAGAACTTTCTTCCTCTCTCTCTTATCCTGACAAGAAAATCCTGTTGATCTTGAATAAGGTTGGAAAGAAGTCTTTTGTGGACAAGAACCAAATTACGAAGACCTTGGGCAAGGAAATTTTTGGGACAATCCCCGAAGATGAGGAAAAAATCCTCAGCTGTTTGAATGAAGGCGTTCCGATGATGGTGAAATACCCGCGTCATGCTATCAGCAAGATGTTTGCCCAGATAGCCAGTGATTTGTTGACAAAGATCCAGGCCGATCAGGAGAAATATTACTAAGGTGAAGATAGTGAATATGTCCTTGTTTTTATAATTAAGGTTTGGGACAGAATGCGAGCGATGCAATGAATCTAAACTCGAGCACAGTAATCTTTTTTGTAGCCACACTGATGAGCGTGTCTGGTTTATGTATGATTGGGTTATGGGCATTAAAGACCAGAACTTCGAGAAAGAATCAAAAACGGTTATCCGTCTTTGTGAAGGACAAAGCAGAAAATGATGAGGATACAGCCGAATGGGATTCCCTGCTCTTCTCGGGCCGTGAAACGGGAAAAATGCGAAATTGGGTTAATTCAAACCTGGCAGGTGTCTCCTCTCAAAAGATGCAAATAAAACTATCCAGTGCTTATTGGCCCATCACGGATACAGAATTTACCCTGATTCGTTTCTTCAGCACGGTGATAGCCTTTATTTTGGGATGGATGATCCCCAGTAATATCCTGGGTGGTTTTTTATTTGGTGCGATTACCGTGATGATTCCACCGATCTTGCTGGATAGATCGATCGGGCGAAGACAGAGCAAATTTCAATCCCAGTTATTGGACGTCCTGGTGCTCATCAAGGGCGCTGTACAGGCCGGGTATGGTCTCATGCAAGCCTTATCCCTGGCAGTGGAAGAAATCCCTGCACCTGCTTCGCAAGAGTTTGGACAAGTGTTACACGAAATCCGATTGGGAAACACATTGGAAAGCGCGTTGACAAACTTGGTCAAGAGAATGGAGAGTGATGACCTGCAGATCGTTGTCACAGCTATCATTATCAATAACCAGGTTGGCAGCAGTCTCTCCACCGTGCTGGAAGCCGCCATATCCACCATCCGTGACCGTATGCAACTGCTGGGAGAAATTCGCTCGCTGACTTCCTATGCCCGTTACGTGGGAAACTTCCTGACTTTGATGCCCTTTATCACCGGCATTATCATCATGATTTTGTCTCCCGGACATTTTGATACGGTTAAAACATCTATGCTCGCGCAATTGATGTTTGCGATTGCATTTGTAGGGATTATTATCGGAAACATGTGGATCCGGCAAATTGTGAAAATCAAAGTTTAGACAAGGAAGCGTGATATGTTATTGCACATCGTTGAGACAGCGGGTCTTTCCATATTTCTTATCGTCCTGGCATTGATAGCTGGCCTGGGCCTATTCGTAATTGGGTTTTTTACATGGTTTTTCCGCCGGAATATGACCAGCAAGC
>PWSY01000205.1 GCA_003563055.1 Anaerolineaceae bacterium
CAACTGTGCAAGGGAGACAGGCGGCACCCATACAGGTGAGCCCTACCAAAAACCAGCCCATATCCAAATAAATACCAAAACCACCCTGTTTTGGGTTGAGGAAACTGGCCAAACGCTTCAATTTACCTATGACCCAACCCGAAATTTCACACCCGTACCACTAAAAGACAAAAAATCCTTCTCTGAACTCGAGGGCTATTTTTTAGCCCTGGAAAAACATCTGAACATCATCAACGACATTAGAAATCAAACCGTTCAGAAGCCGCCCGTTGCCGCCAAGGACTTACGCAGCTTCATCCAAACCCTCCTCAAGCAATTCGAAAAAGAAAAGCAAGAGGCCGTTTATTCTGCCACCTTGGCGTCCCTCGACACACCACAGGCCTACATCAAAGACCATCAGGTTCAGCTGGCTGAACGGGGTATCACAAACCCGGTACAAGACCTTCACATCATTGCACTGGTAAATGCTCTGGAAGAGATAGGGGCTGTTGCTGAGCTGGATTGGAAAGCTGACGATCAGACAGCTTTTTGGCAAATCGCGAGGCTGGCCCAGAAACAAGGTGTTGCGATAAAACCAATCAAATCAACTGCAACCATGGAAACATCGGCTTTCTTATCCAATTTTGCTAAAGATCTGGCAAGCCAAAATCATGTCCTGGAGTCAATCGACATTTCATCCGATTCCTATGTGCTTTATATCGTACCGGCCCATTCCTTTAAGAAAATGAAACGGCTGGCGAAAAAGATTGGCATCCGGACCGAGTTAATTTAGTTGACCATCCCATAAAACGGATTAATTTCTTTTCGCGCTTCTACAGAATGTCCAAACAAGCTTAACGACGCTTTTCACCTCAAGCTGAGTCAATCGTAAAAAGGAGATAACTACTCAGTCTGCTAGGGAATATGGAGATCAAACCCCCAACTTTCAGCAGCAGGGCTGCCTGAGTAGTTACAAAAATGAGATCAAATGGATATTTTTACAACCCCAAAAAAATTGCGCACCACATTTTTAGACAGGCACTGGCCTGGCCCTCTATGTGCCAGGTTTTTTCAGCCTGGGCGGATGGTTAACGGTATTTCTTTTAATTATTTTCGCCTTTATTGGTCGGCAAATCGTTCTGAGGGAAGAGAAGCTCGATTCTCTAGATTAACACAAATCCCGCTAAACCACACAAGAATAATTAACACAAAACTGGGGCTGCCATCTCGTCAGCCCCAGCATTTTTTTAATAGGTTGAGATGATATTAAAGCATCTCAGGTTCTACAATTTCAGCATCAGCCTGTGATGCCGATTTATTATAAGCCTGACCAAGCAGATGGGAGTAGACCGCGGTACCGTATGCCATGGTTAGCAAAGCGCCAATACCACAGGCAATCGCACCCAATGGGGCGATAATCCCCAAAGCCAGGATCATACCCGCAATAACGAGCAGCCAGGAAACAAAGGATTTCTTGACCATGCCAAATATATCTTTGAACTTAAATGCTGCCCCAAATTCTCCCTTGGCAACATAATTGGCAACAGCGGCCACGCTCATGAACATGATCAACAGCGCAAGAAGCAGACCGAACAAGCCAATGCATCCTCCAAGGAGCATCAAAATCGTCTGGAAAAACCCATCTGCTTCACCACTAAACCCGAATATCCCACCAGCAAGAGAAAATAATACAATCAATGGCAAGCCGTAAATCAATTGAATCAGATATGCCATGAATCCCCGTCCCAGATCGCTCCCAAAATTTAAGGTCGGTAGGGCATCTTCTTCCTTACCATCAATCACATTTTTAGTAGCGCTCAGCCCCCAGCCAGTGACAATAAATTGACCAATAACCGGGATTAATCCACACAGGGCCGGAATGGCAACTTTTTTGAACCACTCCTTGTCATTAAACACGTACTTGAATGATAATCCAAAATTCATAATTTTCTCCTATCCTCAATAGTTTTGTTGTGAGTTGAAACCTGTCACATAACTTCCATTTTACTATACACGCTTTGCTGTATTATTATAATATATGATAACACAGAATTTTTCCATCCGGCGTAAATGAGCATTTACGCCCAGATTTTATAATTGCGTAAACTGATCCACTTTCAACACAAAGATTGTCGCTCGTTTTTCCTTGGCTTTGTCAGGTTTTTTACAATTCTCACGGATAATTTCAAGTGCTTTTTTCACCTCCTCATCCTCAACACCAATCAATAAAGTGCTGCGACCACTGCGTAAAAAGCCACCCGTTGAAGCGATAAAAGTGACCCTGAATTTTTCTTCTGTCAACGCGCTTGAGACAGAGTCGTTATCTTCATCCTTGATAATGGCTATGATCAGTTTCATTCTTTAAAACTCCTCATAATGGTCAACTTCCAGTGAAAAAATACTTGCGCCGCCAATGGTTACCGGCGTAGGCGCAGGCATGGGTAGCGGTGAGTTTTCCATCGGTACGGCAATGAAAGCCACTCGTTGACGACAATTTCGGTTGAGCAGATCAATCACCTCTTCCTTGCTTCCACCGTCAATCCCGATCATCAAAGTAGCATTCTTACGACCAATAAAACCGCCGACACTTGGCAGCCGTGTAACGCTTACTTCCTTTTTATTCAAAGCATCAATTGCGATGTCTGCATCCTGCCCCTGAACAACAGCAATAAGGAGATCTTTGTTCATAGAATTCGTCTTTGTAGATTCAGCCATACAGCATTCCTATCCAAATTACTCGATTACTGGAATGATATAAGTATACCTTAATTATTCGGTTTTTTTCACACAGGACAAAACTGCCGCCACCTGATTCCACATCAGTGAGTGTGATTGCAGATCAATCAAACCAATCAACAACCCTATCTTCAAGCGTGGATGTATCCACGCTTTCCTCAGGGAGAAGCTTACCGCGAAGAAAACATCCTTTCAATAATACAGCGTTTCGATCACCACTGAGCAATGGATGCCAATCGGCCAACCCTCTTCCCTCAGAGATACGGCGATAGGCGCAGGACTCAGGGAGCCAATTAATTTTTTGAACTAACTCGGGTGTCAATGGCAAACAACCCTTGACCTTGATTGACCTGTGATCGTAATCCTTACATAAACTGGTGTTTAAATCCAGTAAACGACAGGCAACATTTGTGTAGTAAACTTGCCCGCTACCTTCATCTTCAATCTTATGCAAGCAGCAGATGGCACAACCATCACATAATGCCTCCCATTCTTCGGTATTCAACTCATCTAATTTTTTTGTTTTCCAGAACAGCTTAGAACACATTTTTCTCACACATCATGCCATTTGTGTTAAATTATTAGACTCTCAAATGAGGGCCTACGCCACCCTCTTTTTATAACATACTCATCAGGGCTTGTAAACCACCATTATTCTTGAGGATGTGATTATTGTCCCTCTATCGATGTAACCAATCAGGAAAACGTACTTGTCACTGGATTGTTTGACAAAAATACCTGCCCATGGGAATGCCGGCATGTTTTTTTACACTTTCTCCAAGTGTCTCAATTGTTTTTTACCCATACTCAAGTTATACTAGAGAAAAGAACAGATGAATTATTGTATTTCTAATAAACCATCACAGAACGAATATTTTTAACAGAAGGGCATAAGAGAAATGAAACAAAAAAAGATTGACATCAACAACGCATCAGTTGAAGAATTAACCACTGTCAGCGGTATTGGCGAATCATTAGCAAACAAGATCATTGAAAAACGCCCGTACCATGTGCTAAATGACCTGGTAAAAGTTTCGGGCATCAATGAGGTTAAGTTAGCATCCTTATCGCCATATATGACAATTGATAACAGAGAGGATAAATCAATCCCTACAGGTCAAATAATCTCAAAACAAACGATCGAAGGGAAAAAACCGATCACCACCCTGGGAAACACAGAAGCCTTCGTTTTCTTGGAAGACAGAAATGAACGACAAGATGCCCTCTTGATCATTTTCGGGGGGTTCATCCTTGGCCTGGTACTTCTTTTGCTTCGCCGCTCTCAGAATTAAGGTCGCACATAGTCACATCCCGATAGAGGCTGTTTTTGGTTCAACACGATAACAGCCATCTATCCTAAAATGTTCTATTACGATCATTTGATTAAGGATCTTCGGTTCTTGCAAAATAAAACCATCCTGGTGTTTTTATTCAGTCTCTTCTTGCTGAGCGCCTGTCAAATTAGGGACGCAGAAACGCAGCCCATCTTCACAAATACAACCCTGCCCAGGCGTATCACGCACACCCCTACGATAAGCCCTGCAAGTAACTCCGTAACCCCTCAATCAAAAACAACAACCCCCACAATTCCAACACCCCAACCAACACGATCCCCCACACTAACCCTTACGCCCAGCAGTACCCCTGGTCGGCGAGTGGTGCTCATGGCGGTGGGGGATATCATGCTGGGCCGAACCATTGGAGATCTGATCGAAACAGACGGGCCACAAGCGCCTTTCCTGTATACCGCTGACACATTATCGTCAGCCGATATCGCCATCGGCAACCTGGAATGTCCCATTTCAAATCGAGGCCAACCGGAGGACAAAACCTATATTTTCCGGGCTCCTCCTGAGGCTGGGAATTCCCTGGCCTATGGGGGCTTCGACCTGGTCAGCCTGGCAAACAACCATATCCTCGATTACGGCCCATTGGCCATGCAAGATACAATAACAATACTTGCCGAAAACCACATCCATGCCATTGGTGCGGGAATGAACGACCAGGAGGCCTATGCGCCGGTATTCATTGACATTGATGGTTTACGACTGGCATTCCTGGCTTTCGCAGATATTCCACCCGGGCGATATGACTATCAGGCCTGGGAGGCAGGTGAACACAAGCCGGGTATCGCCTGGGCTCACCCAGAAAGGATTATTGAAGGGGTAAGCTCTGCCAGGGAACAGGCTGATGTCGTGATCGTGATGGTCCATAACGGTTATGAGTTTGTCCACAATGTCGCCAAGCATCAAAAAGAAACCGCCCAACTCGCCATTGACAGCGGTGCTGCTTTGGTGATCGGCAGCCATCCCCATGTGCTGCAGCGGA
>PWSY01000108.1 GCA_003563055.1 Anaerolineaceae bacterium
ATCGGGCAATGTGTGATTAAGATCGCCAAAGGTTTTGGGATGAAGGTCATCGGCTATGATGTCCACCCCGATCAAGAACTGGCACAAGCGCTCGGTTTCGAATTTCAGTCGATGGACGATCTGCTCTCCAACGCTGACATCCTGACCCTGCATGTGCCGGCCAATGAAAAAACCTATCACTTAATTTCTGACAAAGAATTTGACCAAATGAAACCGGGCATGATCCTGATCAACACAGCACGCGGCAGCGTGGTGCATATCCAAGCCCTGGCGCGGGCCCTGGCTGATGGCAAGGTGGCCGCAGCCGGCCTGGACGTGCTCCCGGATGAACCCACCATCCGCGAGGAGTATGAGTTGCTGCACTCCTTCTTCCGCGAGAAACACGACCTGGAAACTTTGCTGGCCGGGCATATCCTGCTGCGACTGCGCAATGTGATCATCACACCTCACAGCGCCTTCTACACACAGGAGGCCATTGAGCGCATCATCGATACCACCATTTTGAATATCCGCGCCTTCGCGGCGGGCGCTCCAGAGAACGTTGTGAACTAAACCACATCTACGGGCATGCTTTTCCAGCAACAAGGGTCCATCGGTTTTTTCGCCAGCGGACCCTCGCGCCAATTTCTACCTCAGAACCCAAGGGGCCTATCCAGGCATGGAGAAACCCGATCACTATTCTGGCAGCCGGACCTTCTTCATGCGCACTTCATAAGTGCCTTCTCCGATTGCGCCGGTCTCCTGAGATCAGGCTAAAATTAAGGCTTATTTCTTAGAGACCTACGGTCAGGGGCCCCCGCAGGTTGAGAGAGTGCATAACCTCCTGTCTGCGCAGCGTCCTGTAAGGAAGTCACCAGCGGGGATCGGACCAGTTCGGTTCTCCTGAACCAAACATTCGCCTATAGCATACACAGATCTCTCCTGAGATCTACGTACATGGGGTGTGACTTGATGTCACTCACATTATTGAAAACGCTTCCGGCTTGGGAGGGGGTCCTGATTGCGCCTGCACACAAGTTGGGTTACGCATGGGTGCGATATATAGCAAACCGTAATCCCCCATTTACGGTTTGTCCATATACTATTACTTCTGTTTATCAACCAAAAATAAATTACACAGTATCCACAACCTTAGTATCTGAATATTGCTGCAAGCGGACCACCATCAGGCACCTGTTCTTTGTCAACAGCAAAAACAGACCCACCGTTTAGAATAGTGTTGATAGAAGCTAAGTCTAAGAGATCTTTGTCACCTTTTTGTGCGTTCTCATGCACATGGACAGTGTTTGTGCTGGGCTCCAAATCACCCCACACTTGAACATTGAGTGCAACAAACAATTCTGCGACCCGTCCTTGATGCGCTGCTTGAACGGCCTCCTGCACATTTGTTGTGGTTTGTCCTGAATTGGTCAATTGGTGATATTTGGCAACAGCGTTCTCTTGTGTTTTCATAAAATAGGGCGCTACAATTGGCCATGCTCGAGAATGCAGTTCTTCAGGTTTCAGCTCTTCAGGGTTTCCTGGGATACCTTCTTCAACCAAATGAGGATACGAGTTTGCTTCACGATAGAGTGGGAAGAGATATGCAACGCCAGCCAGGACCATAGGTGATTGATTGCCGATGAACACCTTAGGCATCTCAGCATCAATTCTTTTGAACCATTGTAGAATCCTTCTTTTGTTTTCGTCGCTGGGATCATGGCCATGATGAACCCCTGCCCGACCTTCTGCAGAGGGAGTGTTCGTGCTCGTATGAAACTGCAAGTGCCGGTTAAGGCGATTGAGTTGAAGTGCTTCAGCCATGCTCTCAGGCATGCTTTCCAGATCGATCTCATCCACACTATCACGGGTACCCTCCAGCAACCTGACCTCATTCTGGCTCAGCGCCAGGATATAGAAGTGACCATCCGTAGAAAAGAACGGCAGAAGGGGTTTTATATGATAGCCAGGCCCAATGACCACCAGTTCATCAAAATGGAGGGGCAAGCGATAGTAATGAAAATCTTCCTTTGACAAGAAAACTGCCAGCCCGTGACTCTGATTTTGCCAAAAGCCAGGCGAATGCAGTAATTTTTCAGCCGGTTCCAGCATCTCTTTCACATCCGGCGAGCGATAGCCCTTTGATAGCAAACGTTCCTCTGCCTCTTGAAGCGAATTTTTATAACGAATTACATTCTGTTGGGTTTCGCTGCCTGTCTTGTGTGTTGACAAATACAACGAGATATGCCAGCCTTGTTCTTTAGGCAGCAATGTCTTGAGTTCTTTCACTGTAATCGTATCCATTAATGTATTCTCCTTAATTTTTGATTGCCCGATTTCGTTTATGATAAAAGGGTAGACTAGGCGAAAATGTATATTTGGGATAAAGCAATTATTATTTTTACCCTTATAGAAATAGCCTTTTTAAAGCGTTCTTTGAGTGTCTGATTAAATTGTCTACGCTTTCATTCTATTACATAATAAATAAAGGTCAAAAAATGTCAGGCTAAACGGCTGTCAAGGTTACCCATGCTAAAACATAAAATAAAAGACTCCTCGTAATAAATATGTTTTTGGGATTTGAACCCCATTATATGCTTTAGATAGACGAATAGAATAACAGTGATG
Source organism: Anaerolineaceae bacterium (assembly GCA_003563055.1). GTDB lineage: Bacteria > Chloroflexota > Anaerolineae > Anaerolineales > Anaerolineaceae > Brevifilum. The sequence goes on from PWSY01000108.1 coordinate 2,608, forward strand.
TAAGGGGAACATTGAAGAGGACGTGCCGATCTGGAATAATTGACCGAAGATCGGGGACGGAAGACGGGGATTTTTTAGTTTAAAGCTCAAAGCTGAAAGGTGAAAGGAAAATAATCCCCAATCCCACCGGTCTTGACAGTGCAAAGCAGTATCAGCTATCAGCTACCAGCTACCAGCTAAATACTATCCCTCATCCAACATGGCTGCGAAAGGGATGTCCCAACTTCCTTCTTCCGTTGTACATCGGATCAAGCCGAGTATCTGATCACCAAGAATGGTGATATCCGCCTCACATGGCATCGCTTTGACATAATGATCAACCTAACCGGTACGTTTACCCTGTCCATCCCACAGAACTTCTACCTTTGCATCTTGATAAAAAGTAATTGTGCCCTCATCACTCGGAAGCATCCCCTCGAATTTCCCAAAGAACGAAGCATCCCAGTTCCAGGCATAAGTTTGCCCGTCTTCGGTGTAGTCACAATCCCCGCTATTATAGACAAAGGAAATTTTTCCTGTGAGCGAACCACCTTCAGCGATCACAATTCCGAGGAAATTCTCGGTGATATGCCACCCGGGGCATTGCTCGATATCCAGTATCTTCAGGTAATCTGCGGTGCCCAAGAAAAGACGACTTTCTATGTCGGGGGGCATTTCTGCCTCGAGGGTTTCAAGTACAGGCTCCCCATTTGGCCCATCAGAAACGGTGAAAACTGGTTCCACGTAGAATTGATCAAACAAAAGGGAACCCACTTCGAGATTTTTCTCAAACGCCAATTGGGCCACATCCATAATTTAACAGGCCAAAGATGCGAAGATTAAGACAAAGATGGGCAAAAACCATAATATTTTGTGGGTTGATAACTTTTTCATCTTACACACCTCCATTCTAAGTAATGGCAATCACCCTCAAATACTGCCATTGAACGACAACAAGGTTCACAACCATCATAGCATAAAACCAGTCCTAATATCAACTTTTAACCATAATCGGGAAGGGCAATAGCAATGTTCGGTTTCGAGGGGGTGTTTACCCTCGCTTGATCAAGACGCTCTCGAAGACTAATTTGCTGGTGCCCAATGATTGGCTTCGGGGCCCCCTCTCCTTAGCGGACGATCAATCCCTGCTCGATATTTTTGATGACATTTATGGTCGCAATCTCACGATGTTGGCTACGCAAATCCCGTTTTCTAGTTGGCATTACCGCATACCAGATACTACTCTGACTGATGCCATTCTTGACCGCCTGGGACACAATGCCTATCGCATCGAATTACTCGGCAAATCACAACGAAAAATCTGCGCCGATACGATCTTGCCGTCTACTTGATGTAAAATCACCTGACCAGTTTTGTGACCAAAATAGGGTGGACGCCATCAATCGGAATCACTGGATTGTTTTACCAGAATATGCACTCACCGGATCCCTTCCAGAAACAGACGCTCAAAGGCGGGTCGGTCCACCTGCTGGCATACCGAGATCGTCGCCCCCGCCTCGTCTTCCAGGATCCGCCCGGATTGGGGGCCTTCCTCCAGGACCACCCGCACGGTCCTCGCTTCAACGGCTGCGATGGTTATATGGGTTGCCACCACGGCCGCCAGGGGATCCCAAAAATAAAAAGGCCGCTCCGGCGTTGAAAGCCGCAATATGCGACCGCAGGCCCGGCGGATGAAATCCAGCGCCAGGCCGCCCTCGACACCTGCCATTTCATCCAGGTAAGCCTGGGTCAGCGGCACCTGGTCGGTCGCATCCAGGGGTACCAGCGTGATTGGGATGCCGCTGCGAAAGACCACATCCGCAGCCAATGGGTCAATATATACATTCCATTCGGCATAGGGGTTGTTGATCTTCTTATCCACGGATTCGATATTACCCGGCACATCCACTGCCCCGCCCATAAAGGTGATCCCGTCCACTTTGGCGATCAGGTCGGGCTGCTGACGGATGACCGTCGCCAGGTTGGTGAGCGGCCCCAGAGCGACGATATGGACCGGTTCGCTGGCCTCCCTGAGGGCCTGGACAATCGTGTCGACAGCGTTGATCGCGGGGAGTTCACCCACCGGCTTGGGGGCTTTGAGGAAGAAAAAATGGTCCATCACAAACCGGATCATCCAGGGGAAGACGTGCTCTCCTTGCAGCGGTTTTTCGCTTCCCGCGCCAATCGGGATCGGCGGGTGATCCGCCAATGCCAGCAAGCGCTGGGCATTGCGCACACCTGGCCTGGCATGGGCTTCGCCGGTGGCGGCCACGGTGATCGCCTCAACGCGAATGTCGGGCTGCTTGAGTAGGTATAAGATGGCCATCCAATCGTCCAGGGCCATGTCTGAGTCGATGATTAAAGGTTTGGGTGTCATCTTGCTTTCTCCAGTGTCAACCAATGTAAAAAAACCGTGGTTCTCGTCAGCGGCCGTAGGGCGCAGGTCGGGTGGGC
>PWSY01000145.1 GCA_003563055.1 Anaerolineaceae bacterium
ATCGCGGTCCCCCAGGACGTTCCAATGACCCACCCGGGTTTAAGCTGAGAACTCAATTCATCTGCAGCAGCTTTCCCTAATTGCTCTAACAGGCGGCTTGGCTGATCGGCAATAATGATCCGAGCATTCATTAGTCTAAAACGATTGATGAGCTCATTAGCAAGGGAGGAATTTTCGATTATAGGCCGGTTAATGCGTATGTTGACGATCCCCTCGTTTTTTGCCTCAGTAAGCATTCGAGATACATTTGATCTGGTCATACCAACAGCCTTGGCGATTTCAGCCTGTGTTTTCCCCTTAAGAAAATACATCTCGGCGACGTCGGCTAATAATTTTTGTCTGCTTGTAAGATTCTTAATAGACTCCACACCAACCTCAACTTCACAATTGTGAACATCATCTCACGTATGTGATTTATAGCACGGCCGGTGCCTTTTGTCAATAATTAGCACAAAAGAAAAACTGGCGTTATTTGGTCGAATTTCGGGAATGAATTACCATTTACCCAATAGTAAAAATTCTCATGGATAAATGGATTTTGTGTTTATGGTTCCACCACTGTTTTTTAACCATTTTTCACTCTGGAAACAAGCCTAAACTGTTGTTTAATTAATCTCATCCAATATCGACTGAGCTGTCAGATTATCCGTCACCATGATGTTGACATACCCCCCTCTCAACGCGCCAATGATAGAATTGACCTTATCCCTTCCACCGGCCACACCGATGCGGTCTGGAATGTTTAACAGACTTTCCTTGCTGATGGTGATGATTTTCTGACAAAATTCTGCGCAGGCTGGATTTCCATCGATATCAAAATAAAGACCGCACACATTCCCAACAGCCCCAGATGCACGGAGTGAATGTACCAGTGACTTAGAAAGATACCCAAACCTCAACACAGTCGCCATTTCAGGATCTAAACTACCGATTCCCATCAATGCTAATGAGGCTTCACCAGCTAATGACAATGGTTGAGAGATAATAGGGTCCGCATATAGAGCTTTTGCCGTGGCTTTACTTGAACACAGAAACGGAGCATTAAGATAATGATATTCTGCTCCCAATTTGTTTGCTAACCGGGTTATAATGCCATGTCCTTCATATTCACTAGATCGCGACCCCATTGCACCCGTTAATTCCACCAATTGTGATGGTATTAAATCCTCAATTACAAATGCATCCACAACGGCGCTCAAAGTTGTTCCCCAGGCAACACCAATCACTTGATCATCTTGTATGTACTGTCTGAAAATCTGGGCGCCAGCCTCACCGAGATATTTCATGTATGAAAACTCATAGCCTCTGATCGTCACCACACGGGCCGCTTTGAGGTCAAATTGACTAATCAATTCATTTTCTAACTCAAAATCCGACTCCAAGGGACGATGGATATGAATGTCAACCATGTTTCGCTCGCGTGCTTCAGTAATCAAACGGGATACCATCGATGATGTCAGCCCTATACGACGACCAATTTCTGCCTGGCTCAAACCCTCCAGATAATACATTTCACATACATCCGCCAGAAGCAAGGATCTTTCGAGGGGTTGATGGTAGGTATGACTGTTCTTTGCTTTTTTTTTCATGCGTTTATTGATCTTTGCCAAATATCAGGAAGTAATTCTACGACCTTTTTGAGTTCAGCTTGCGTTGTTGGATACCCAAACGAAATCCTGAGGGTTCCTTCGATCTGAACCAGTGAAACACCTATCGCCTGCAGTACATGTGACGGTTCAATATCCTTGGACGTACAGGCAGAGCCAAGGGATACGGCCACCCCATGAGAATGAAGATGAAATTGCATCATTTCAGCGACTGCATCAGGAAAGCTTATTGAAAGGATATGCGGAGAAATGTTTGCCCCGCCATTGACCTGGACATCGGGTATTGCTTCTTTAATTTTTTCAATGAACCAGGATCTTAATGATGACAATCGCTTGAATTCTTCATACTTTTTTTCTGACGTCAATCGAATTGCCTCACCCAGTCCAACAATGCCCGGGATATTCTCAGTCCCTGGACGAAGCGTAGACTCTTGCGGTCCACCATACATGATGGGCTTTACATCCGTATTTTTCCTCACATAAAGCGCACCAATCCCTTTTGGTCCATAGATCTTATGAGCAGAGAGTGATAATAGATCGACATTTAATTTATTGACATCAACATCAAGCAACCCAATCGCCTGAACAGCGTCGGTGTGTAGCAAAACCCCATTTTTAGTCGTAATACTGCTGATCTCGGGAATGTTTTGAATACTGCCAATCTCGTTATTGACCTGCATAACTGAAACAAGCCTGGTATTGTTCTGAATTGAGCTCGCAACATCCTGTGGATCAACTCTGCCAGTCGAATCAATGGGCAACACCGAAATGGCATAGCCTTCTCTTTTAAGCTGGTGGGCCGCGTGGAGAACAGCGTGATGCTCAACCGCCGAGGTAATCAGATGAGCATCACCAGGATCGTATTGCCGCATGATGCCAAATAGTGCCAGGTTGTCAGCCTCGGTTGCACCGCTGGTGAAATAGATTTCCTCAGGCAAACAGCCGATCCCTCTAGCAACAGAAGACCGCGCCTGATCGAGAAGTTGCTTGGCTTCCATACCCGCCCGATGCATGCTGGAAGGGTTTCCATAATGGGTATCCAGAGTCTTCAGGATGCCCTGCTTGACCTCAGGGTCAACCGGTGTTGTTGCGCAATAATCTAAATAAACTAATCCAGTCATATATGTGATAAATTTAAACCAGATGATTTAAGAACCAATGTCTAATTTGACCTGATTGAAAATCAATTTCATCGTTTCAGGGTCATCCCTCTCAACCAATAATCGTCTTATATTGATGATGGGACTGTCTGTGTCCTGCTTAGAGTAAGCGGGCATCAACTGCAAGATTAAATCACAGGCAGGTGGTACGGAATAATTTTCCCACACGTTTTTAGTTGTCAAAGAAAAAGAAAAGCCTGCATTTTGCAAGCGTTCTTTGATGTGTTCTGCTACGATAAAAAGCAAATTTCCACACCAACCACCCACCACCACAATTTGATATTCCATAGTCTTGCTTATTTTACTTTAACTGGGTGGATCAATAAATAATTGATCCACCCAGTAGTGAATTAAATTACCAAATTCCGCCCGAGAAAATACCCATCAAAGCTCGGATGGCCGACCCGAGGATATCTCCACCCATATCCCACGAACCCAATTGAACACCAGCAGCAATTTGTTCTTGGAACTGCCCCAACATATTATAGGCCTCTGTCTGAGAGCCCACAAATAGGGTTCCTAGATACATAAATGGAATGGAGTACAATGTAATCACGATCACAGTCTTTATGACATTACCCTTGGTAAAAGGCACAACCGCACCAGCCCAGAAGGGGATGACAGCCAGCGAAGCGATCGGTATCATTTGAACACCAGGAAGAATACCAGCCAGAATAACCAACAACGGGAATAGAATCACCGAGGAGGCCATCACAGCGGGATGACCCAACAGTACGGCACAGTCAACAGCTACATAAATCTCGCGTCCTTCGAACCTTTGTCGCATGAACTGCACAACAGACATGGTTATCGGTACGATACCTTCAGCAATGATCGACACCATACGAGGCAAGATCACCATCATCGTGGCAACCTGCATACCTAGGACAAGGATACCCTGGACATCATAACCAGCAGCTACGCCGATCAAAGCACCAAGGATCAAACCCAGGATAGCCGGCTCACCGACCAAACCAAAAGCCTTTTTCACACCTTCAGGTGAAGCATCCCAATCCTTCAAACCAGGGATCCGGTCCAGAACCCAAACGACTGGCATAGCAAATAAGCTCGCTTGAACCGTTGTCCCACAGGGTACGCTGATGCCGGGCATATCATTAAATTCCTGATATTTTTTGGCCGTCCAATCACCCATCAGGCCGCCCAAAACCAGATAGATCAAGCCGGCCAAAATACCCAAAAGTACGTTTCCGCCAGTTGCTGCCCACACAAAACCAGCCATTGCTGAGCCATGCCAATAGGACCACACATCTGTCCAGAGGGTTTTTGTCAGTTTGAGAACAACCATCAGTACATTCACAGCAATAATCGCCAGAACAAGACCAGCCACACCAGGCCAGCTCCAGGCTATACCCGCGTCTGCCCACCCAACATCAACAATTGCCTTGGCGACGCCTAAACGTTCTGCCAATGCCGCAACTGCGGGCGTTAAGGCACCAACGATCAAATCTACGATGAGAAATAAGCCTGCAAGACCGATACCAGTGGTGACACCACCGCGAATGGCTTTTGCAAGGCCAACTTTGAAAATTAAACCTAGCAAGATCAAAACAACCGGCACGATCACAGTCGGCCCTAAACCCAAAAACCAGCCTACAGCATTAAATATTGCTTCCATCATATCTCCTTTAATAACTATTGAATTTCAATATAAATTTATGATGCTTTGACAATCTCAACGATCTTATCGAGCAAAACATCCTTCTCTGCTTGTGTACCAATCAGGAAAGGCATTCCCTGAATCACTGGCACATCAAATTCACGAAAGATTTTCATCATTGAGACGACCAAAACCAGATCGGAACGCGAGAGAAAACCATCGATATCAGCCATAAGAATTCTTTTGACGTCCACCTCAGGCATACCTTCTTTAACCATTCTTTCTTTAATAGAATCTTCGGCTATAGTAGAAGTATTAATCCCGGCCCCACAAGCAACAACTATCAATTTACTCATATGTACATCTTCCTATTATATTAACCACGTTTGTATCTCAACAATTTTGATCGATATCCAATAACAACTGCTCCAATAAGATACTCCTTTCTCTGATTACCAGGCTCATTCAAGCGGATCATCCAGGCCCAGCTCATGGGTTAACCATTTCACAACATCTTTCGCTGAAGACTGGTCTTTTAATGCTTGCAACTTCTCTCCCTGACCAAAAAGGCGTGCCAGGTTCTTGAGGGATTGAATTTGCTCCGCAGGATCAGCATTGGCTAACATAATCACTAATTCAACACCTA
>PWSY01000002.1 GCA_003563055.1 Anaerolineaceae bacterium
AAGGCTTCATAATCTACCTCTGGGTCGTAGTAAGGCTGTTGATTTTTGAGCATAGAGTAAATGACCCGGAGCATTTTGTGGGCTACCGCAATGATGGCACGCTTGTGTCCCCGACGTATTACAAGCGATTTGTACTTGCCCTTGAATTGGGAGTTGGTCTTGGAAGCCGCATTGGCAGCTTCACAAAGTACCCGGCGGATAGCCTTGTTGCCTTTTCGGGTGCGCCCACTCTTGCGCTTTCCGGCACTCTCATTGTTGCCTGGGCATAAGCCCGCCCAGGAGGCCAGGTTCGAGCTACCCCCGAAGCGATTCATGTCTGTTCCGAGCTCGACCAGGAGTATCGCGGCACTGGTTTTGTCCATCCCCGGCATGGTCTGCAGGATTTCCCACTGCTTCCGGTAAGGGGCCATCTGTTGGAACAGATACTCGTCGAGTTCCCGGATCTGCCCATTGAGGTAATTGATATGCTCCTGGATCTTGGAAAGAAGCATCCTATGGCGCTCCCCGAGGGGTTCATCGAGGGCTTCGATCAACTCAGGAGTTTTCTTCCTCAGCCTTCCTTTCGCGCAGGCCACAAGCTCCAACGGAGGTTTCCCTTCAATCAATCCGGCAATCATCTGCTGTGAGGAAACGCCATTGATGTCGCTGACTACTCCGCCCAAACGGATGCCGGCGTCATCGAGCACCTTGTGCAGTCGGTTCTTCTCCGCAGAAAGGCAGGCAACAAGTTTTTGCCTTTGTCGGGTGATCAGACGCAGCTCACGGAAGTCCTTGGAAGGAATAAAACTCGGTCTTATCAGTCCCATTCTGCCGACCATGGCCAGCCACCTGCTGTCGCGGACGTCGGTTTTTCGCCCTGGGACCTGTTTGAGGTGCCTCGCATTGACAACCCAGGCCGCAATGTCCTCAGCATCCAGCGAATCATAGATGCTTCTCCAGTAATTTCCGGTGCTCTCCATGATCGCCAGATCGATCATGTGTCTCTTCAACCAACGGGCCAGTTGCCTGCGGTGCCTCCTGAAGGTTTTGAACTCTCTGGTCTCTTCGTAAATGCTGCCATCGTCCTGTTCGATCAGGACTGTCGCCGTTACCTTCATCTTGTGAACATCGAGGCCTGCACATCTTTTGACGATTGGTTCAATCATGGGGTATAATCCTCCTGTTCTTGAGTTAAGAGCAGGAGCGGAGACGGGTTGCAGGATGTCCATGCGCCCATTTGCTTGGGGCAGGGCTTTTTACCGTTCGTTCAATACCACTAAAGGTATGAAACAGTCGGGGGTACGTAACTGCGAACCCGTTGGGTCCGTTTGGGTACAGGGACTCAGCCACTGCAAAGTATCACGACCAGCTGGCTCCGCTCCTGCTCTACCCCATAGTAATAAGTCTGCTCCATCCATTTTCATCCTCTGGGGTGGCCAGAAGCGGCAATCTGGTCATGTGCGTTTGGGTAGCAAGTAGCGGAAGACATCCTTGGGTGCCAACGAGAAACTCATAAGCATATGTAGTGGGCAGGGAAAAGCTCATTGGGGTGAGGGTATTGGGTACAAGGAAGGGAACACCGTTTGAGGGGCATTTCGAGGAGCGGGCTGAGAAGGGACATGATCGGGAAGAACCTCATCTCTGCCGGGCCGAGAAGCACTTACCGGCTTATACCGACCAGTCGTTGGGAACCCCGATCCTATCGAAACCGCTTCCCAGGTCAATTGTAGTGCGGTATTGTACCGGCCCTACGGTTTTGGGCATTCCTAAATGTACATGATACGATATGCTATCGTTGTTTGGTAACATACTGAAAACACACTACTATGAATTGATTAAGAATTATTACATGCAATGCACTACATCGTATATCTTTTGCAGCCCTAAGCTTACCGACCCTCTGGATGAAGTGCAGGAGATCTATCAGGTTATCCGTAATATCCCTTGGTCACCTGACAAAACAACAGCCTTATCCAGGTTAGGAAAGGAAATCGCTTGGCAAGAAGCTTATAACCGACTTTTCGAAATTGAGTTTGAAAAAATAGGTGGTTGGGTATTCCATCCTGTCCTCTGTCAAAAGCTGAAACATAAGGGAGATTTCGCTAAAAACGACGTTTTTGTTGAAATTCAGTTTGGCAATTCATCAACGATCTATCGAGATTATTACAAATTCCACTATGGCCTGGTAAACCAGCTTCTGTCTCTTGCTGTCCTTATAGTGCCTACTGATCCGATACGGTTTTTTCCATCCCGAAATCCTAAGAGCATCACAAACATGGCATCCTTTGAATACGCGCAAGCACATTTTTCAGCTTTGACTATACCGGTGCCACTACTTTTGATTGGCCTATTACCGGTAAACGAGTGACAACGCTAATATTATTTAGCACAATTTAATAGTTTTCAAAAAAGGAAAATTATGCCGATACCTTCCTCAGACAAGAACCGGAACCACTACTGGGTACTTCAAGACCAGTTCCTGGCCGGGGAATACCCCAGAAACCTCGATGAAAAATCCTCGCATGTGAAAATCGATTCCCTTGTCAGTGCTGGCGTCTCGGCCTTTATCGATTTGACCGAGGAAGATGAGGGACTGGAGCCATATGCTTATTTGTTGGATAAACTCGACGGGGTTTCCCACCAGCGTTTCCCGATCAGGGACATGTCCGTTCCGGCCACAAATGTTCTGACCGCCCGGGTTCTTGATGCCATTGACAGGCACATTCATCAAAAAAGGATCGTTTACCTCCACTGCTGGGGAGGAATCGGCAGAACCGGTGTGGTTGTCGGCTGCTGGCTTTCGCGTCACGGATGGCGTGGACAAAGAGCTCTTCAAAGGCTCCAGGAACTCTGGAAAAAGTGTCCCAAATCAACCTACACGGACAGCCCCCAAACGAGTGAACAGGTGAGGTATATACTGGACTGGGAGGAGCCAGGAAATGACCTTTGATGGATCACGATACCGGGGAAGCCTTCTGGGTCTTGCCGCGGGAGACGCTCTTGGGACAACAGTGGAGTTTAAGGCTCCGGGCACTTTTCCTCCGCTTATGGATATTGTCGGGGGCGGACCTTTCAATCTGAAGCCGGGTCAGTGGACCGATGACACTTCCATGGCTCTTTGCCTTGCGGGAAGCCTCCTATCATGCAATGGGTTCGACGCTCAAGACCAGATGATGAGATATTCACGATGGCGAAATGAGGGTTACCTCAGCAGCACCGGCAGGTGCTTTGACATCGGAAATACGGTTTCCCGTGCACTGGGGAGATTTGCCTGGACAGGTGATCCCTTTGCCGGATCTGAAGATCTCCGTTCTGCTGGAAACGGATGTTTGATGCGCCTTGCCCCTGTTCCGCTGTTCTTTGCCGAAGACCCGGAAAAGGCCATCTTTATGAGTGCCGAGAGTTCAAAGACCACGCACGGTGCTGTCACCTGCCTTGATGCCTGCCGGTATTTCGGAGGACTGATTGTCGGGGCGCTCCGAGGCGCGTCCAAAGAAGAAATCCTTTCAGAGAGGTACGCTCCCGTTGGAAGAATATGGGAGAAGAGCCCGCTGTGCCCTGAAATCGATGAAGTGGCCTGCGGTTCTTTCAAGCAAAAAGAGCCTCCTGATATTGTCGGCAGCGGGTATGTGGTAAAATCTCTTGAAGCCGCTCTCTGGGCATTTGCCGCCTCATCCAGTTTCAAAGAAGGTTGTCTCCTCGCGGTGAACCTGGGAGACGATGCCGATACGACAGGCGCTATTTACGGGCAGCTTGCGGGAGCATTCTATGGTGCTGCCGGCATCCCGGATGACTGGATAAAGTCCCTTGCCTATGGCGATTTGATACAACGGTTGGCAGATGCTCTATTTGAGGCGCGAATTTAATGTTGCTATATGCAGGCTTCAAATCATGAGCTTGTCTAAAAGGTTTTTTGACCAAAACAAATATCAGAAGGAGATATAGAGACCATGGCACAGATAATGACCACCAAGGAAGCAGCCGAATACCTGAAAATGCACCCAATCACTGTTTGCAAGTACGCAAAGGAAGGAAAAATCCCGGCTATGCGGATCGGAAGGGTATGGCGGTTTGATAAGGATATGATAGATAAATGTTTCGTGGATCAGGCTGAAAGCAAGTAAAATGAATCACAGGAGGAAGTAATGGTTGAATCCACAGACCCGATCGGGACAATTATCGGTGCCGGTAAGTCCATAATTCAGGCTTTGCATGAGAGATACGACCGGGAGCGGCTTGATGATACGGAGCATCTCTCCGCCGTCAAGGCGGCGATCGCCGGCATCAAGCTGTATTTATTTGAGCTTGAGCCTGGCTCTATTCAAGCAATAGGAATTGAAGAAGTGCTAAAATCTCATGCAAGAAACCTCTATATTCAGGCGTGGCAGTTATATGAAGAAAAGCCCGAGGACGAAGATCCGATCATCGCCGCCGATAACGCCACATATTATTTCGACTATATCTATGAGCACGGGGAACACCCGGATTAGAATCAGTTACCCCGGATATGACCAAGCGATGTATCTTGGTTTGCTGATGCCGGGCGAAAAGCTTGCAAGGGAGAGCAAAAATGGAAAATCTTCTCCACAAAAATGCCAAAACTATACTGCTGGATCGAATAGCCCTCGGCGCTCACGAGAGTTGACCCGGGTTATGCTCATGAAACGGGACCCTGCGGAGTTGCTGAGGTTTGTATTGTTACCTGCGGATATACTGGTGACTGAGAGGCGTCGCGATAAGTGATGGACCTTTTTCCACTGTAAGTGAGGGTTTATGGTCTTTCATTTTCGGTCTCTCCAAGATGAGACTTGAATGCGCCCAACGTTACAGAATAGATCCGCTTTAAAAGAGGACAGTTACTCCAGGGTGCACAAAGTCGGGATATAGACCGTCCGGGGCAACGGCTCCCCTCCGACGAGCAATCCGGGTGCCCATTCTCGTGGAGCCGCTGTCCCGGACTACGTAGTGAAACAATTTTAACTTTGACTTGGGTGGGGTGCATCGCCCTTTGGGATCGACCAT
>PWSY01000007.1 GCA_003563055.1 Anaerolineaceae bacterium
CCTCTTAATTGAAAAAGAAGTGGATGTTGGCATGGGCACAAGCTCAGCCAATTCTGCTGCCATTCATGCAGGTTATGATCCCGTTCCAGGCACCAACAAAGCCATCACCAATGCAGTGGGTGTCGACATGTGGCCGCAATTATCCCAGGAACTGGGAATTGCCTACGAGCGCTGCGGTGATTATGTGGTCGCGGTTGACAACGATGAAATGGCGACTCTGGAAAGTCTGCTGGAACGCGGGCAGATCAATGGCGTGCCAGGTCTGGAGATTATTACTGGCGATGACATGCGCCGTAGAGAACCCCTGGTAAGGCCTGATACAGTCGGCGCTTTATGGATACCCACCGGTGGGATCAGTGATCCTTTCGCAGCCACCGTTGCTGTGATAGAGAACGCGGTCATGAACGGTGTGGAGCTCAAACGCAGCACTGCCTTTGAGGATTTCGTGATGGAAGGGACCCGGATTGTTGGGGTTCGCACCAACCAGGGAACATTTAAGAGCCGTTGGGTCATCAATGCAGCTGGTCTGTATGCCGATGAAGTGATGCATAAAGCTGGGGTCCGCCCAGAGTTCAAAATCCGTCCACGACGGGGTGAGTACGTCATCCTGGATAAAGCTGATTTTCAATTGACCAGCCATACCACCTTGTTTCCAACGCCGTCAGATAAGGGGAAAGGTATTCTGGTTGCTTCAACACTGCATGGCAATGTGATTGTTGGCCCGACGGCGGACTTCGTTGAATCCAAGCAAAACAAGGAGAACAGCCAAAAAGGGTTGGAAGAGCTGTGGGCTGGCGGCAGCAAGCTTGTTCCCGCGATCAAACGTAAACACATTATTGCGGTATTTGCCGGTCTGCGGGCGACCGGTAATGCACCCACGCCCAACCCCGATATTAATTATCATCAGGATTTCATTATTGAAATTCCCGAAAATGTCCAAGGTTTCGTCAACCTGGGTGGGATCGAATCGCCCGGTTTTACTGCAGCCCCAGCCCTGGCGATGAAGGTGATTGAACTATTGAAAAAAGCGGGAGAAAAATTAGAAGAAATAACCAGCTGGGATCCTGTACGAGTTCCCCGTCCTGTCTTCAGACATCTCAACCGGGATGAACAAGCTGCACTGGTCGCCAAGGACCCCGCTTATGGAAGGATCGTCTGCCGCTGTGAGATGGTGACAGAAGGTGAGATCCTGGCAGAGATCCATGCCCCCATCGCCGCGGACACTTATGATGCGATTAAACGACGGACATGGTTGGGGACAGGCCGCTGCCAGTCTGGTTTTGATATGCCCCGGGTGGTCAGCATCCTCTCTGAAGAGCTGGGTGTCCCACCAGAAGCGGTCACCAAAAAGGGCCCGGGGTCTGCATTCCTCTTTCGCCCAACCAAAGAGGTCGAACACGACCATCTCACTGTGCAGGAGCTGATATGAAACAAAATTACGACGTCATCATAATTGGGAGTGGCCCAGGTGGACTGGCAGCAGCGATTGCAGCGAAGGAGAACGGTGCAGATGATGTGTTGATCATTGAGCGTGATGTGGAATTGGGTGGCATCCTGGTGCAGTGCATTCACAATGGTTTCGGCCTGGAATTGTTCAATGAAGACATGCCAGGCCCTACTTATGCCCAACACTTCATCGAAAAAGCCAAAGGTCACGGCGTAAAAACCTTGATGGACACCATGGTGCTGCACATCACGCCAGACCGGAAGATTTACGTGATCAATAAAGATAGGGGATACATTACACTACAAGCTCGAGCCATCGTACTGGCTATGGGCTGCCGCGAACGTACCCGAGCCCAAATCCTCTTGCCAGGCGCTCGACCTGCCGGAGTCTACACTGCTGGGACCGCTCAACGATTTGTAAATGTAGAGGGGTATATGCCTGGGGAGAAATTTGTGATCCTTGGCTCAGGGGACATCGGGATGATCATGGCCCGGCGCCTGACGATCGAAGGAGCCCGAGTCGAAAGGGTGCTCGAAATTATGCCCTTTCTGACCGGGTTAACGCGCAATTATGTGCAATGCCTGCTTGATTACGGCATCACCCTTCAAAAACAACGCACTGTCAACCGGATCATCGGCAATGATCGTGTAGAAGCCATTGAAGCCGTCAGTGTGGATGAAAACTGGCATCCCATACCTGGGACAAATGAGCTCATTCCCTGTGATTCCTTATTATTATCAGTGGGACTGATCCCGGAAAACGAGCTTTCCAAACAGGCAGGCGTGTTACTTGACCCGGTTACCAACGGCCCTTATGTGGATGACCGCTTTATGACCAATGTGCCGGGCATTTTTGCTGCTGGTAATGTGGTTCATGTCTATGACCTGGTGGATTGGGTCACAGAAGCTGGTTATGTGGCCGGCAAAGGCGCGGCGCAATTCGCCAAACGCCAGGCTGTTGATACGGGAGATCAGGTGCCCCTGTCCGCTGGTGAGAATATTCGTTACGTTGTTCCACATAAACTGGATAAAAACCGGCTGGCAGAGGATCTGGTAAGGCTGCAAATGCGTGTCACCACACCCATTGAAAAACGCGTCCTGGTAACAGTCGAAGATCAAAACGGCGAGGTGGTCACCAAGCAGGCTGAGGCTTATGCCCGCCCGGGTGAAATTCTAACATTGGCGATCAAGCCCAAAGCCTATGACTCCATTCAAAAAGCAACCTCGCTGACAGTTAACCTTCGGGAACGCTAGACGGGTTTCAATCGTGTATTGCAAAGGAAACATTAATGGCTGAAATAAGTGAAATTATCTGTGTGACCTGCCCCAAGGGGTGTGTGCTAAAAGTCAAACATGAGGATAAGGAAATTCTGGAAGTCCTGGATGGCTGCAAACGTGGCGAAGATTATGCCCTTTGTGAATTGCAGGACCCCCGCCGTATGGTGGCGTCCACTGTTAAAGTCAGGGGAGGATTGCATCCCTTGGTGCCGGTCTACACCCGTCAAGCCTTTCCAAAGCCACTCATTCCTCAATTGGCGCAAGAACTACGCCAGGTGGAAGTGCCCGCGCCAGTCAAAATCAACCAGGTCGTGCTGGCTGATGCGCTGGGCACAGGCGTTGACATAGTCACCAGTCGGGATATGCCAGAAAGAAACACATCATCCCTTTGATAAGGGATCAATAAATCTCCGTTCGCTGCCGTTATCAACAATTGTACCTAACAGCAGGCTTGAAGGTAATCTCTTGGTTTATCTGCATCATTGGCGTCCAGTCGACTGTACCTGTCTGTTAATTCCACGTGAATAATAACCTGTGGCGCAGAAGATCATTCAATGGGTGCTTCAAACGCCTCCTAGTGTGAGAATTTTAATTATGTGCTTAAATGTGGCGTAAAAATTATCCGATAGACCAAAAGGATTACGGGGCAGCGTTAATCGGTGCGGGAAGATCGGTGGGCGTCTGCCCGCTGGGGTCATGCACCCAAACATAATCACCCAGGTCGGCCCACTGGAATAACCAATTAGCATCACCTGGTGAGAGGTTGACACAACCATGGGATTGGGGGAAACCATACCCGAAATGCCAGTAGGTTGAATGCAGTGCTATTGATCCGTCGTAGTAGATTACCCAGGGCACATCCTCCAGATAATAAAAATCTGAGCCATCTGCTTCGAAGGAACCCTGCATTGGCCCGACTTCCTGCATCTTGTAGATCTCAAACACACCTGGCCTTGTATAAAAAGGCGGTCGGCCGGTAGCAAGTACAGTGGCGAACACCAGGCGACCGTCTTCATATATGCTCAAGGTTTGGGCAAACAAGTCGATCTCTACCCAGCGATCGCGAGTCACACCCTCGGGTCGGGTCGGGTTAACGACAACAACCGCAGCTGCCAGGTGGTGGATCCATTCATCAAGACCAATTTTATACCAGATATAATCGCCTTCTTGGACGGAAGAATAAACCTGGATGACATCACCACGATTATAGGTATGGCCAGAAGATGGGGCATTAAACCGTGGTTCCAAGTAGCTCGAAATGGGATCGTAACTGACAATCCACCCAAAATCATTGCGCGGATTCTCATAAAACTCAAGCCCCTGGAAATTGGTATAAGCCGTCGGCGCTGCGCGCATCCATTCACCTGAACTTAATTGAACATAAGGTCTGTTATTATGATCACGGCGGAAAATAAACCTCACAAAACGCAGCCTGCCAGGTGGGATATATCTGACCGGGTTGTTTTCAGCAACGGCATCATCAAAGGAAGCATAGACGGGGGCTGGCTCTACCTCTGGCAGGTTAATCCTGGCGATGGATACCGGCATCACGGCCATCTCAGCTGGCGGCTGGGCAGCCGGGAGTTCACGCATTGGGTAGGGGATTCCCATTGCCTTCATCTCAGCCACAGTTTGGGCTGGCCCCAAGGCAAGGCAGCTCCCATCCGCTGGCATTCCCGGTAAACACAAGGGTAATTCAAAATAGCCCTGCCCCTGAACATTCTCTGAGGGAGCGGCCTCTTGTGCAAAGGCTGGTTGGGCAGGTAAGCCGAACAAAACAATCAAAATAGATACCAGTAAAAAGCGTTTCATATTTCCTCGAATTTATTTTCTAGTGGACATAATTATACCCAAAATTATCCAAATTATAGTCAACAAGAAAACTCAGGAATTCTGAAACCGTTTCTCTTACACAGAACTTATTATTGATCAGGACTATAAAGGGATGTTTCACTTATAACGCTAAACAAGAGGTTTTTGTAGGTCACGTTTTCAACGTGACGCCATAAAAGTTGGTCATAAAACAATTCACTAAGGGTGTTACATGAGCTGGCCAACAGAAAGTAATTGTCACGTATGCTTCACAGATAGAGGTCATAATGTATCTAATTAATCTGCTCACATAGGTTGTCTCAAATCAAGACCTCATCGCAATACGTGACCTACAAAGGGAAAAATATTCAAAGAGGGCTTTGGGTCAATTAGACGCGATATGTTTCACCATAAGCCAGCACTTGAACGGTTTGGCCATACACAGCCCCCAGTTCCTGGATTTGCTCAATGATCTTGAAAGACAGTCCCAGTTGTTTCAGACCTCGCTCTGACGGAAGAAAGAAGTTATCCCAATGAGAGAGCAATACCTGGCGCGCCCCGGTTGAACGGACGGTTTCCTGATAAAACTGCTCCAGATATGACCTGGGTTTAGTCTCCAAACCACCCACCGCCAAAACTACGGTTTGGATTTTCAAGCCCCGGTAAGCGTCTGGGACAAAACCGGCACTGCCGAAAACAAGCATGTGCTCAACCTGGATAGCATAGGTATCCCCACATTGAAACGCCCAAAAATGGGCTGGGATCGTCAGGTTCTCTGAAATTTGTCCATCCTCGGGAAAAAGCCAATTTAATGGCATTGAGAAGGGAAGATGGCAGCCAGGGTGAAATTGAACCTGAAAGTCACCAATGGAATAAAGCTCTCTTAAGCTGACAGATATACACCTCTTTTCCTCAATCCCCCCCGATCTGGCCAGGCGCATGGCAGATTGGGAGCCAACTAAACAGCCACCAGCCTGTCGGATGACCTCTATCACATCCAGGGCATGGTCAAAGTGGGTGTGGGTGAGCAGCACACCATCCACGTGCTTAACACCTGCCAGGGATAACCCCTTCATAATTCGCAGGGGGTCAGGGTTTAATTTAACCCATAGGGCCAGCAACCTCGGTCGAGAAAAATAAGGATCAATCAACAGTGTTGACGCCCCCTTTTGTATGACAAGGGAATTTGTGCCAAAATAGGAGAGTTTTACAGCGGTCACAGAACAATTCTACCCTGTTCCACAGGCCAAGCAGCAAACTTTTTCAACCAGATATGCTTTACACGAATAACACTGCCCTGAAAATAACTGTTGCCTGGCCGGTGATCAATACACGCTTACCGGACAATCGGATTTTTAAACAGCCCCCACGCTGTGAAGCCTGGTAAGCGGAAAAAGACGTTTTACCTAGTTTTTTCGACCAGTAGGGTGCCAGCAGGCAATGGGCAGACCCTGTCACCGGGTCTTCATCAATACCCAGGTGAGGGGCAAAAAAGCGGGAGATAAAATCAAATTCCGGATCATTGCTTTTGGCGGTAATGATGACCTGGTTCATTGGCAGTGTTTTCAATCCAGCAATATTGGCCTGGTATGCTCGAAGAAATTCCGGGTCCGGTGCCTCAAACAACGCATAATTGCCAGAACAAACCCCTGCCAGTGGCTTGAAACCCAATGCCCTGACAACATCCACGTCGGAATGAATATTTTTGGAGACCATTGCTGGGAAATTAAGCTCAATCGCATCATCAACCCACCTCGCCAAAAGCTCACCGCTTTGGGTGAGGAACTTGATGGGCTTCTCCCGTGAATTCTTTTGGGAATCAAATAATATCTTTGCGCTGGCCAGGGTTGCATGACCACATAGGTCGACCTCTTTTTTGGGAGTGAACCAGCGTAATCGCCAGGCGTCACCCTCTGATAAAAGAAAAGCTGTCTCTGACAGGTTCATCTCCGCTGCCAGAGCCTGCATCCAGACAGGGGGCACCTTGTCTGCCAGCAAACATACCGCAGCAGGGTTACCTTTGAATGGAACATCCGTGAAAGCATCTACCTGATATAGGATATGCTGCATTGAAAGACCTCCTCGATCAATCAAAGTATACACCCCCAATAGAGAATTTCCAATTGCATTTCAAACAATTAAGTTTAGGAATATCGTAACTTCTCAGGTAGCCCTGCTGCTGAAGGGTGGGGGTTTGCTGTGGCGGCGAGGCCGCCACAGCAAACCCCCAAATTCTCTTGCAGGCTGCGTAGTTACGGAATATCAACACAACGGGCGCAATTGGAGCAGTCTCACCAACCTTGAGACATTATTTCAAGCAACCAAAGGAAATTTTTACCCCCGGTCTTATGGCCAAATGGAATCGTCAGAATAATTCACTTTGCAGCGATTATTGCAATCGTTACAAAAATTGTTTATAATGGGATCAGGTTTCTAATGTTGTTCTGATAGTCTTTATCGGTAGAAAATAATTTTGATTCATAGGAGGACATATTGACGGTCAATATTATCTATCCAAATCATGAAATCAGCCGGATTATTACTGCGGCAGTTATCAATATGCGATTTCGACAGGACCTGTTAACCAACCCGCTGAATGCCATCGAAGAAGGTTATGGGGACGAAACCTTTGAACTCAATCAAGCACAATCTGACAGGTTGGCCAAAATAACCGCCAGCACATTGGAAGAATTTTCCTTCAAGATCATTTTCGCATAAGAAAAAAACCGCTTTAAATAAATTTTGCATTTAAAGCAATATAGAGACACAGCTTGCTGTTTCTCTATGAGAATAGTGTCCTTTACTAAGGTTGGGCAAATTCAATTAACCACCCAGGTAAGCTTTCACCACCTTTGGGTCTCTGAGAACATCATCCGCCGCACCCTCCAAGACAATCCGACCGGTTTCAAGAACATAGGCACGGTTAGCGATCGAGAGGGCCATCTGCGCGTTTTGCTCCACCAGCAGAATGCTGGTGCCCTGTTGATTGATCTCTTCAATGATGTCAAATACTTGCTCTACCAATACCGGTGCTAAACCCATTGAGGGTTCATCTAGCAACATTAATTTAGGGTCGAGCATCAATCCTCGAGCCATGGTTAACATCTGTTGTTCTCCACCCGATAGAGTGCCACCCAGTTGTTTTTTCCTATCTCGTAAAACCGGAAATCTGGTAAACATTTGGTCCATACGCTCAGCAATTAGCCGGCGATCATTTATAAGGTAAGCACCCATTTCAAGATTTTCCACAACCGTCATTTTTGCAAAAATTTTTCGCCCTTCCGGGATGTGGATGATGCCTTTGCGGACGATGTCCTGGGCTGGCTGGTCACTGATCGTCTCCTCTAAATAGCTCACCTCACCTTCCGTAGCCTGTAAAAGGCCTGAAATGGTTTTCAATAAGGTGGATTTGCCAGCGCCATTTGATCCAATTAGCGCAACAATCTCTCCTTCATTAAGATTAAAGCTAACACCCTTTAATGCATGGATTGCGCCATAGTGAACATGCAGGTTGTTGACATTAAGCATGTTTCCGCCTTCTTTTTTGATATTTATCAGCCAGAGCAGCCCCACCCGGGCCGAGATAAGCTTCAATAACACGTTCGTTTGCTTGAATCTCTTTTGGTGAACCTTCTGCTATCTTGGTCCCATAGTCCAAAACGCTGATACGGTCAGAAATATCCATGACAACTTTCATATCATGTTCAATCAAAATGATTGAAATCCCCAATTCATCTCGCACCATGCGAATTAGTTTAATCATATCAACCGTTTCTTGTGGATTCATCCCAGCGGTTGGTTCATCAAGTAATAATAATTTCGGTGCGTTTGCCAGCGCCCGCCCAATCTCCAATCGACGCTGCATACCATAAGGCAGATTACAGGCCAGGTAATCGCCCAGGCCTTTTAATCCCACATAAGTTAGTAGTCGAACTGCCTCATCATGAGAATATTGGCTTTCCCTTACATAACGCGGTGTATGAACAATCGCATCCAACCAAGTAGTTTGTAAATTCGTGTGTTGACCTACCAGAATATTCTCCATGGCCGTCAGGTTGCTGAACAGCCGAATATTTTGATAAGTCCGGGAGATGCCCTGGCTCGCGATGTAATCCGTTGACCTGCTCTGAATAGGCTGCCCTAAAAATAAAATATCACCAATTTCAGGGACATAAAAACCTGATATGCAGTTGAAAAGAGTCGTTTTTCCAGCGCCGTTTGGCCCAATAATACTGTAAATGGAACCCTTAGGGATCTGTAAATCGACTTCATTGACAGCCGTCAAACCACCGAAAAATTTAGAAATTCGTTTTGTTTCAATAATCAGGTCAGCCATCTTTGCTCTTTCGTTTGGTTTTCTTTACTTTTTCTTTGGCCTTTTTGACCTTGGCCTTATCAATGTTTTCCATTATTGGCCGTGAAGAAGGCCATAAGCCCTTTGGACGCACCAGCATCATCACAATCAAAAGGACTCCAAACGCTAGCTGGCGATAAGTTTCAACCTCGCGCAAGATTTCTGGTAACCCTCGTAAAGCAAAAGCGCCTAAGAAAATGCCAGGAATACTATTCATCCCTCCGACAATTAATAAACTGAGCACGTTGATTGATACCATCAATGAGTGATCGTTTGGTCCAGTAAAAGCATTGCGGGAGGCTGCAATACCACCAACCAACCCGGCAAAGGCTGCACCAATGATCAATGCCAGCAGTTTATATCCTCGTAAATTGACTCCTGTTGCCTGGGCTGCGATCGAATCTTCGTTGATGGCCAACCAGGCCCTCCCCGTGCGCGAATTTGCCAGACGTTGGTAGATCAAAATGCTCAGGGCGATAAAAAAGAATATTAAATAGACAAAGTCAGAGCTGCTATTAAATGGCCGTCCAAATAAAGTTGGCCCTTGAATGGCATGAATTCCGCGTGGCCCGCCGGTGAAATCGACCAGTAAGTCGCTTCGGAGCAAGATCCGTATGATTTCGCCAAAGCCAAGCGTGACGATGGCCAAGTAATCCCCACGCAAACGCATAATAGGTAAGCCCAGAATTAAAGCAGCAATCATAGCCATCACGACACCGACCAGGAGAGAAGGCCAGAAACCAAGCATGATGCCATGTGGTGTAGGGGCATTTAACAACGCCATGCTGTAAGCGCCCATGGCAATGAAAGCTGCGTAGCCAAGCATTAATTGCCCCGATAAACCTACCATAATGTTCAGACCAATGCCTGCAATGATATACAGCCCCACAACACTGGTGACAAAGTTTAAATAAGACCCCCAGCGTACTGGCAAAATCAGCAGAACAATTATCGACCCACCATAGATGACATACTTCCCATATTTTTGGGCCCATGCTGGCATTTTACTGTTGGCGTTCTCCCAAAACAGTGTCACGCTTGTCTTCGCCCTGTTCCAGGCCTGTTGTACACGATCGGACTGAACGAACAAAGCTGTCACAGTGCCAACCAACCCGGTAACGGTATAAATGCCAAAGAGCGTTATAATGCCAGGCCGACCAAGGTTTAGCACAAAATAGCGCATGTAATCTGCTGAAAAAGCAGTTAAATATTCCCGAATATCCAATTGGGCTTCCACCAGGAAAACCAGAAGCAGGCTGAACAGTGAGATTATTGCTGCGGTTGTTACGCTGGTAACCAATCCCTGAGCAACCCGCTGCTTTGATGGGCGATTCTTGTCACTGGCCCCCCAACCAAAAATGAAGGCAAAAAATAAATGTACATAAGCCATAAAAACAACTTCTGGTATGCTGCCCCGCAATACCTGCACACCAAACAGCTTGCTGGTCAAGTTTGCCGCCACAACATGAAAGCCAATCATCATCATGAAAATCATAACAATACTAAATATGAAGCCTTTTTGAACGCTATTCCGAAGATATTTTTCCGAGTTCATACCTTCTCCTCCGATAGCACTTCACCGAGAATACCGGATGGTTTGAAGACCAGGATCACTATCATGATAACAAACGCGATCACATCTTTCAGTTGGAAACTGATATCCAGGGCGGCTGGCCCAATGGCTTCCAGTAATCCCAAAACCATGCCCCCCAACATCGCGCCGGGCACATTGCCAATCCCACCAAGAACTGCTGCGGTAAAGGCCTTAATGCCAGGCAGAAAGCCAACGAAATAATGCAAAATGCCATTGTGGAGGCCCCACATCACACCCGCCGCGCCTGCCAGTGCACCGCTGATGATAAAAGTATTGCTGATGGTTTGGTTAACATCAATGCCCATCAAGGCCGCCGTATCTTTATCCATCGCGACCGCCCGCATGGATTTACCCAAGCGGGTTCTTTTTACCATGAGCAGTAAACCTACCATTAATAAAATTGACAATACCATTGTTAAAACACCCGTATACGGCAAAATGACAGCCGTCTCATTGATCATAATCCGCCAGCCAGCGCCCCGTGCTAGGAATTCGGGATTTGTATAATTACGAGTCTGTGGGCTAAAAAGGAGCAAGGCGGCATTTTGGAGGGCAAAGGAGGCCCCAATGGCACTGATCAGAGGAATCAAGCGGGGGGCTTTTCTCAAAGGGCGATAGGCAATTTTCTCCAAGAAAAAACCAACCATCGCTGAAAAGGTCATGCCAACCAGGAAAGCAAGGATGATTGAAAGCACCGGCTGTGCATTGGTCAGGGACGTAACTGATCCATCAGCGGCCGTGATGTTGATTGCATTGGTCGCTTCAAATACAAAAAAACCGGCAAAGGAGCCTAACATCATAACTTCGCCGTGGGCGAAGTTGATCATGAATAATATGCCGTATACCAGTGTGTATCCGATGGCAATTAGCGCATAAACGGACCCGATTACCAAGCCCGCAATCAATAACCGTGTCCAGGTCTCGGGGCCATAATTGTTCTGCACGATGAATACCAGGTAAAGCCGCCAGATGATGAATAAAACTGCTAAAACACCAAAAAGATTCCTGATCATTTTTCCTACACTGGACCGTTTCAGGCGACGGTCATTCTTCTTAAGTACCTTCATATATTGTTCTCCTGGAGACAGGATGACACTTAATATTAATACACACGCAGGGAAAAGATGCCCCTGCGTGTGTATTGCTTAATTATTTTATTCAGTCAAGAACGACCCATTCGCCATTAACAACTGTTTCAAATGCAGGGCCTTCTGTGTTGCACTCACCAATGGCATCACATGAATAACTGCCGATCCCTACATAACCTGTCGTCCCACGCACTTCAGCAACCAGCGCTCCTCGCGGGATGTACAGATTGCCATCTTCACCGAGGAAGGCAACTGCCTTTACAGCATTTGTGAGGATTGTGACCGCATCATAGCTGTTGTATGAAAATGGTGAAAGCACTACCGGGCCGACACCATAAGCTGCTAAGTATGCTTCGTCAAATGCAGCCTTGGTCTCTGACTCTTCAGGGGCACGGGTGTTCGCATGGATGGATCCTTCAGCGTTATCACCAGTCTGTGAGAGGTAATCAGCACCCCAGGTGCCGTCACAACCAAAGAAAACAGCATCTTCCAGACCGACTGCCTTCATCTGGTTGGTGATAACTGCGCCCTCCTGGTTATAACCACCGAAGTAAACCACTTCAGGTGATTGGGTCGCAATTGTGGAAAGGATGGGGGTGTAATCAGCTTCACCAGGCGTGATCCCTTCAAAGGCGGTAACCGTGCCACCCAACTCTGTAAACTCATCCCTGACGATTGTGGCCAAACCACGACCATAATCTTCACCATCATGTAGGACGGCAATATTTCTGACGCCCAGCGTATTAAACATAAACTCAGCCGCTGCCGCACCTTGAATTGGGTCAACAAAGGGAAGTCGGTTGAATACTTGGGAACCTTCCTGAGTTAAAAAGCCAGCTGTTGCAGAGGGGGACATCATCGGAATGCCAGCAGCTTCATAGATGGGCATGGCAGCAGCTGTGGCACCAGAGAACAATGGCCCAGCCAAAGCAACAAAGGTCTGGTCAGCCACTAACTTGTTGGCAACCGCAGCGCCACCTTCTGCGCCACCCTCATCGTCTTCAGCGACCAGCTCAAAGGCAAAACCTTCCACATCACCAGCATCTGCAACACCGATCAACCCGCTGTTTTGTGCATCAATACCAAAGTCGGCATAAGGGCCGGTCATTGGTGAGCTCATACCAATTTTAATGGTTTGACCGGGCTGGATCACCGCACAACCCCATGCGTCTTGTGCGCAAGGGTCATCGGCTGGCTCCTCAGCAACAGGCTCTTCTACTGCTGGGGGCTCTTCAACAGGTGTTTCAGCCTCAGGTGTACACGCACTGAGGGCTAGAACAAACACTAACAAAAATACAACAAAATATTTGACTTTCATTTCTTTCTCCTATATAGCTAAAATTCTTCTAATAATCGTTTGTAAAACAAAAGTGCCTTCATCTATCGTGGTCAGTGCACCTCCTTTCTGTATTCATTCATAATCGGTGAATTGCGTAAAGAAAAAAGCCACCTTGGTCGGGTGGCTTGGTCTTTTGGTTCCTTTTTCTGCTGTTACTCCCTCTGGAAGACCATTACCTTCCCAACCGTTACCTGATGCTTTACATAATGCATGTAAAGCACCCAAAAAATAACGACAATAATCAAATACTGCAATGAAGCGGTCAAAGGTTTACCTACCAGTGATAGTGTATTTCAACGATTATATATGAAATATATTAATATTTGGTGTTTAAAGTGGGCCTTTTTGTTAACGGTTGTTTAACATTCAAGATGTGTCACTTTTCTGAAGCCAGCCACAGGAAATTGTTTAGCTGTTTATCAAAGGAAAAGCCGCCAACTCAGGGTTGTAGAAAATCATACCCCCTTAGTGTGCATTATTTTTGTATCCAGTGTAAAAAAATCAGTTCCGATGGGACTTCACTCGAATTAAGAAGGCTGAAGTTGATCCTGGTTTCAACACTTAGAGGGTAGGATGTACACTCCTCAGCCCAACGGCGAATGATTAATTATTGTAGGTAATTCTTATGAAGCCACAAAATCACAGGCTGTCCAAGCCTGTGATTTTGTGGTGTTGCGAAAACCAGTTTAATATCTCAAAATGGCAGCAATATGTCCAGCGGCCTCCAGCGATGGATTATCTGCGATCACTTTGACTTCCGCATTTTTCTGAAGTGTTTCCTGGACCGCCAGTTCAACAGCTGTTTCGATTTTCCCAAAATCATTATTACAGAATGGGCAGGATTGAATTTCTTGAACATTCAAGTACCCACAACCCAGACAACGATACCCTTCCTGCTCATAGTCCTGAGAAACCAATAAAGTCTTGACACGTCCTTCATGGATTGCATTTAAGGTGTCGATCAAACCGATCACACCGTTACTGCCTTTCGCAGCCAGGGTTACCGCCTGTTCAACCAGCGCTTGATTAACCTTGATTTGTGCTGTCAAGGCCTCTTTTGTTGCCTGTTCTAAAACATCGAGGTGATTGGCCGTCATACTCATCGGGAAATAGCCCACCACAAGCGATTGCCATGACTTGGGCAGCGCTTCTTTGAACCTGGCAATGTTATCATCGGTGCCGCCAATCATAATTCGGCGGATGCGGTGCTGGTTGAAAAAGTCCGTGGCAGATTCGATTACTTCTTTGATATTTCGCTCGATGACGTTTTCAACTTTGCCACTGGCATCAGAACCACCCATCCTCCCGTGCATGGCGTTACCACCGCCACGTTTGGTCTGTTTGACTTCATCCCCGAACACGCCCTCAATTTCACCAAGTTCGCCTAAGTTAAAAGAAAATAAACGAGCGCCCTGCTTGTCAACCAAGACGACACTCCAACCCGAAAAAGTATCCATTAATCGCACCAAAGGCCGTAATGTTGGCCGTTCTCCAACGGAAACCTTATCAGGCATCGATAAACCCAGCTGGTGAGCTTGAAAAAAATCTGCTTCCTGCTCCGAGAACATCACCAAACCCCTTGCCCCCCAATCATATTCCAAGTTGACATAGTCCTCAACTACCTGGATATCTTTAGGAAGATCAACCGTCTTTAATAAATTTCTGAGTTGGAGCTTCGCAGCTTCGTTGGTGACCTCCGCGGGGTTGGTGTTTAAATAAACACTCAACACCTGGTTCTGTGCGGAATAATCCAAAAGGGACTGCAGGTCTTTTTCGGAAAACATTATTGCCTCCATTTATTATTGTGGGTTTTTAAGGTGATTGTGTGATCGCAACGATCACCGGTATAGTTTATTTTAACTTAAAACGTGTTTTATTTCAAAACTTGATCGGGAATAAAAAAACCCGCAGAATTGTTTCTGCGGGTTTAGGAAAGAGGCTGGTTAGTTTGTGGGACGCTCACCCAATATAACGGCGAATTCTAATGCTTCGCCATCACGCAATACCGAGATAATCATTTCCTCTCCCGGTTGCTTATTGAGCAACATATAACTCAACAGTTCGCTGAATTCTAGAACTTCCACATCATCTACGGCAATAATGAGGTCACCACCAGCAAATAGGCCTGCAATGGGCGTTGGCCGGTCGCCAGCCTGTAAACCTGCCTGATCTGAGGGGCCTCCCGGGACCAGATCAACAATATAAGCACCCGTTGCCTGTGTGAGTTCTAAAAACTCTGCTTGTGTCAGTGTCAATGATGGCAAACTAGACAGACCTAAATAGGGATAATTATATGATTCGCCTGCTTTCAAGGTGGGTAATACAAGCTGTAAAATATTGGAAGAAATGGCGAAGCCAATGCCGGTATTGATCGGACCGCCTGTTTGGGTGATTCCGCCAGTCTGTAAGGCGCGGTTAATGCCTACAACCTCACCATTCAAATTCAACAGCGGTCCGCCTGAGTTACCAGGATTGATGGTCGCATCGGTTTGGATCAGGTCGCCTGCTGAAAAGAATGCGCCCGTTTCAGTCTGACGGATCGATTCAAGCGTTCTGCCCCGAGCCGAGACAATCCCAACTGTCATGGTACCGCTTAATCCAAACGGGTTGCCTATGGCTACAACGGTTTGCCCTACCCGTACCTGGTCTGAATCTGCCAGGGGCAAGGGGTAGAGATACTCTGGGTCGACATCCACTTTTATAACGGCCAGGTCAGAATCGAGGTCTTCACCAATCACCTCGCCATAAACTTTAAGCCCGCTCGGGAAATGTACTTCTACTTCTTCTGCCCGCTGAACAACATGGTAATTGGTCACAATGTGCCCCTCTTCATCAATTACAAATCCAGAACCAATACCCGACCCGACCCCAGCATAAACCTGGATCGAAACAACCCCGGGACTGACTGATTCATAAAGGTCCACCAGGACATCCTGAAGCAAAATATCGTTGGCGACCACAATTGGCGAAGTGACCTGATCAACCTCATCATTTTCATTAGGCTCTTCAACAAGTTCATCAATTGTTTCTCCGGGCTCGATTTGTTCTACAATACCCACAAATGAGCAAGCCATCGTTGCAATTAATAAAACACTGATAACCAACCAGATTTTAAATTTATTTTCTTTCATCACACGTTCCTTTCACCCTCATCTTAATCACTAATAATTAGACGGGTATTAACGAAGCATACTTTTTGTTTAGCTCAAAGACATTAAAAGTAATAGTCACCAAAAAAATAAGAATGATTTCGTAGATCATACCCCACTTAATGAACGATGATTAGATAAAGGTTGTACAGGCTCGTAAATCTGTCAATAAAATCTCTTCATAATCACTTAACTAACGCAGGTCATACAGAACATGAGCTGCTGATTGTGAGTAGATTGGATACTGGAGAAGGGTCTGTTTTAAAGCAGGTTGGTTGTCTAACTCTGCAAAATGCGTAACAAGGAACAAGTCGAAACCACGCGTCGCTTCTAAAAAATAAGGCTCAAAATCAGTGATTTCGCCTCGCCCATGGCTGGCAAGCAGCGCTTGATCACTCACATGCGGCCAAAGATGCACCTGTCTATAGCCATAATAAGCCAGGTAATGGCCGTATACATGAGTCAGGGCGATCGCGAAGTCGTAGGGTGCGGTCTGGTTGCCTGCGCCTAGCCCGAAGGGCGTATGGAATGAATTTGGCGTGGTGAAAAACGCACCCAGCGCTACATGCTGATTGATCACAGCATCCTTCTGTGTTAAAAATAGGGTCAGATTTTTCACAAACAGCTCCATCCATGGTTTTTCCGCACTTTGCGATTGCCCTGGCATGCTAATTGCTTGACGCTTAAAAACTAATATGCTACTATCTAACTACGAATCAATTCATTATTTTATTTGATTATCAATCAAAACAACCTGTGAAGGAGATGCTTCAATGACAAAAAAAATTGCGACCGTCATTGTTAGTGTTGTACTTTTTGCTCTGCTTCTCTCTGGATGTAAATTACCTGCATCAAAGCCCCCAACCGAGCCCACCGAAATTGCGATGACAACGCCGATCATCATCCAGACAGAAGTGCCCGATGCACCGGAATTCCTGACACAAACGGCTGTATCAGAATCAGAAGAAACAGAGCCTGTGGAAAACGGTGAACAAGATCCTATTGATATACCAACGGACACTCCAGAGCCCGTTGTGGTCGAACCAACCGTGGTTGTCCCCACTGTAACCCGACCATCCGAATACACACTTCAAGAAGGTGAATTCCCCTATTGCATTGCAAGACGATTCGACCTGAACGTTCAGGACCTCTTATCGATTAATAGTCTGGGACCCAATCAACTGGTAAGCCCTGGAACGACCTTAAACATCCCACAAACTGGCACCTGGGAGGGCGAGGGGCGGATGCGCAATCCGCACCCAACAACCCATACTGTCCTGGCCGGGGAAACGATCTACAGCATTGCGTGTTTCTACGGGGATGTCTCTCC
>PWSY01000169.1 GCA_003563055.1 Anaerolineaceae bacterium
GTCTCGCAATGGGCATTGATGATGGCGGCCGGTGCACAGCCATTGTGTTTGAGCCGATAGAGGATGTAGGAGCCCACGGTGGAACCTTTGCCAGAGGGGAAGACCAGCACCTTGCCAGACAGGGACTGCCCGGCCAGGTCGTGTCCGGTTTCGGTGATCATGCCACTGTCGGGGTCGACGCCGCCATAAAAAGAAAGCCCCATCCGGCTGACCAGTGCCTGACCGCTGGCCCTGCCCGGGAAGATGGTGCGACCATGAAGTCTGGTCATCGGGTCGCCTCCCGGATCAGCTCGTCAAAGGGCATCAGCCTGGTTTTAAACTGATTTTTCCCCGCAGCGTAATAACAGGCCTTGGCGGAATCCGTGGCCAGGGCTTTGAACCGGCCGGCGATGGGGGCCACCACACAGCAGGTGTCGGTGGCAAACCTGGCGCCGGCCCCTTCGATGATCTCGGTGTAGCCCATTCGGTCGGCCATGCCCTTGATGGGGCGTGAGGTGGTGATCCAAAACTCACGGGTGACACGTTTGCCCCGCAAGCCTTCGGCAATGCGCTGGATCTCAGGCAGGGAAAGGTGCGGGCAACCCAGGCTGAAAAAGTCGATTTCTTCCGGGGCGGCGCTGGTCAGGGCGGCCCGGGCACCTTCGAGGTCAGCCCTTGTGATGGTGATCGTTTCCACCGGGGGATTGAACCGGCTGGCTTCAGGTGTGATGCCTGCTATATGGAACAGCCCCACCCCGCCAAAGGTGGCCATGCTGGCGCAGAGGGATTTCAGCTCCTCCAGGCTGGCATTCGCCAGACCGGTGATGAAGGGCACCCGTTGGGAAGCTCGGGATTGCACCCGATCACCGATGACTTTACCCAGCGCGCCGAAGTCGGGGATGTCTTCAAGGGCGGCAGTCACCTGCACATGCAGGCCGGGCTGGCGGTTTTCATCCAGGTGCAGGCCGTAGGCCGGGGTGCGCCCGGTCAGCGCAGCCGCCAGGGCAGATGGGCCGCCCTCCCGGTTGGTGCGCGCGCCGAGGACCGCATTGGCATAACACACCGCGCTGCTCTCTGCCCAGGCGACGTGCTCGCCAAAGTGGGGTAGGTTGCCAAACAGGTAGGGCGTGCAGGAACAGGTGGTTACCACACCCATCTGCTCAAAGGCTGCCAGCACCCGGCGCTGGTTTTCGGCGAAAGCCTCCCCGATCCCCAAAGCCGGGTAATTTTCGACATCCATCCCAGCCGGGTTGAGGGTGGTGAAGGCGCGTACTTTGCCCCCACCGGCAGCCATCTCAGCCAGCCAGGCCAGGCCGGCTTCACCCAGGTTGGCGTAGCTGACGCCGGAGATTTGGGCTGAACGGACCGGGATCATCCTCTCCGCGCCGTAAATGCGTCCCAGGGCTTCGAGAATCTGCATTGCTTTTTGGGTAGCAGGCCCGGCTTCGCCAGCCAGAAAGGATTGTTCTTCGGGTGATAAATCCATGAGGGTATTTTACCGTGTTAAGATAGGGGATAGTGAATGGTGAATGGGGAATGGGTGCTGGGTATTGGGTATTGGGTCATGGCATTGGTTTTATTGGTTGGTTCCAGACAGCAGCTGCACCTTTTTCCATGGGGGCAGGTCGGACTCATCGGCCAGCATGGCGCGCAGTTCAAAAACCTGGTCGCGTAATAGGGCTGCCCGCTCAAATTCGAGTTCACTGGCGGCTGCTTTCATTTGTTTTTCAAGTTCGGCGATCATCCGGGCCAGTTCTTTCTGCTCCAGCTTGCTGGCTTTGCCGCGCATGGATTTGCCCTCGTCCGCACCCGCATCCCGGGCCAGGCGATCCGTCAGGTCTCGCACGGCTTTGACCACGCTGGCGGGCTCGATATGGTGCTTTTTATTATAGGCAACCTGGATCTCACGCCGCCGGTTGGTTTCATCGATGGCTTGTTTCATGGCGTCTGTAACCCGGTCGCCGTACATGATCACCTGGCCGTGCACATGCCGGGCGGCTCTACCAATGGTCTGGATCAGCGCGATGCCAGAGCGCAGGAAGCCCTGCTTATCCGCGTCGAGGATGGCCACCAGGGATACTTCCGGCAGGTCAAGCCCCTCGCGCAGCAGGTTGATGCCCACCACCACATCAAATACGCCCAGGCGCAGGTCTCGCAGGATGCCCACCCGTTCCAGCGTATCGATCTCCGAGTGTAAATAATGCACCTTCAGACCCAGCTCCAGTAGGTAATCGGCCAGGTCTTCAGCCATGCGTTTGGTCAGGGTGGTGACCAGCACCCGTTCACCTTTTTCGACGCGCTGATGAATCTCGCCCACCAGGTCATCCACCTGCCCGCTGGTGGGGCGGACAATCACCTGGGGGTCCACCAGACCGGTGGGACGGATGATCTGTTCCACCACCTGGTCTGCCTTATCCAGTTCATAACTGGCAGGGGTGGCGGAGGTATACATCGTGATACCCATCTGCTGCTCAAATTCTTCAAATTTCAACGGCCGGTTATCGAGCGCCGAGGGCAGGCGAAAGCCATAATCGATCAGCACCTGCTTGCGAGCCCGGTCGCCGTTGTACATCCCGCGGATCTGGGGGATCATCATATGGGATTCGTCCAGCACCAGCAGGTATTCCTTTGGCAGAAAGTCAATCAGGGTCCAGGGCGGTGACCCAGGCGGACGGCCGTCAATGTGGCGGGAGTAGTTCTCAATCCCAGAGCAGTAACCGACTTCGTGCAGCATCTCCAGGTCATACCGGGTGCGCTGTTCCAGGCGCTGGGCTTCCAGCAGTAGATCCTTGGCGCGCAATGCCTTCAACTGGGTTTCCAGCTCTGCTTCGATACTCTCCAGCGCCTGGTCCATGCGGTCTTCTTCGGTGATGTAGTGTTTGGCAGGGTAGATCTCCACCGCATCGAGGGTCTCAAACACCTCCCCAGTCAGGGGGTTGACGGTGATAATGCGCTCCACCTCATCCCCAAAAAAGCTGATTCGATAAGCGCGGGTGTCATCATAAGCAGGCAGGATTTCCAATGTATCACCCCGCACCCGGAAGATACCGGGTTTGAGCTCAAAATCGTTGCGTGAATACTGGCTTTCTACCAAACGCCTGAGGAGGGCGTTTCGTCGATGAATCTCACCCACTTCAAGACGGATGACAATGTCACGGTAGGTCTCCGGGCTGCCCAGGCCGTAAATGGCGGATACAGAGGCGACAATGATCACGTCTTTACGAGACATCAAGGCAGTTGTGGCTGCTAGCCGCAGGCGGTCAATCTGTTCGTTGATGTCGGTTTCTTTTTCGATATAAAGGTCACGCTGGGGGACGTAGGCTTCAGGCTGGTAATAGTCATAATAAGAGACAAAATATTCCACAGAATTATTGGGGAAGAAGTCCTTGAACTCTGCATAAAGTTGGGCAGCCAGGGTCTTGTTATGGGCCATCACCAGGGTTGGGAGCTGCACCTGCTGGATCACGTTGGCGACAGTGAAGGTCTTGCCCGTGCCCGTGGCACCCAGGAGCACCTGGTGCTGGTAACCACCCTGGATACCACCCACCAGTTCAGTGATCGCATTTGGCTGGTCACCGGTGGGTTCATAGGGGGCATGCAAATCAAAGGCCATCTTTTTCCTATCTGTGATCGGTCAGGGCAGGGGATGTACACGTGTTCATGGAGAGATTTTACCAGAAAACAAAGCGCGCTAAAACATGTCACAAAGTGCACAAACAACCAACCCATACGGTAAAATGTTTATCATCGATTCACAAATATTTCTCAGGAGCCTATTGATGGACTTTATTCATGAAATTCAAAAGGTGATCACCCAGATCGACGAAAATGAGCAGGTGAACATCCACAGCGCTGTGGCAGCCTGTGCGGCGTCGATTGGCGCTGACCGGGCGGTGTTGCTGTTTGGCGCGGGTCACAGCGCGCTCCCGGCGCAGGAGGCTTTCCCTCGCATTGGCTCGATCGTGGGGTTCGTCCAGATCACGGAGCCTGTACTGGGGTTTAATGGCCATGTTACCGGACCGGGCGGCCAACGGCAGATGTCCTTTATTGAACAGACCGCAGGTTTTGCCGAGGTGATCCTCTCTAACTACGATCTGTCCCCAGAGGATACGCTGGTCATCTTTTCCAATTCTGGCATCAACGCTTTGCCCGTTGAGTTATGCAACCTGGCCAACCAGGCGGGTCTCACCACCATCAGTATTGGGTCCACAGCCCACGCCCGAGCCAATGACCCCAAAAACACCCTGGGCGTCCGCCTGCATGAGATCGCCGATATCGCTATTGATAACCACGTCCCGGAGGGGGATACGCTGGTGAAGTTGGCGGGTGAGACCCCCACCGGCGGTGCGTCGACCATTGCGGCCATGGTGATTATGAACACCATCGTCGTTGAGACCATCCGGCGTTTGCAAGCTGAGGGCATTGATTTTCACCGCTACCCAAGCCATAATGTCAGCGCGAATGTGGATGATGTGCTTAAAAAAGAAGCCGCGCTGTTTAAGGCGCATAAACAACTCATCGCCAAACTCTAGGAGGATGACATGAAATTTTGGCTGGCAACAGCTAATGTTGATCGGGCAGGTGCATGCCTTGCCCATGGGATTTTTACGGGGGTGATCACCAACCCGCATGTGGTCGCCCAGGAAGCGCGTCCTATCCGGGCGATCTTCAAGGACCTTTGTCAGGTAGCGCCGCAGGTGTACTACCAGCTGAATGCAGGTGCGATTGAGGCCATGTTGCGCGAAGCTGAAGAGATGTTGGCGATTGACCCCGAGAGGATGCGTATCAAAGTGCCGGCAACCCGCAACGGTCTGGCGGTCATCCGCCAGTTGAGTGAGCGTGGTATCCCTGTGATGGCCACCTTGGTGCCCACCAGCACCTGGATGGTGTTTGCGGTGGCAGCCGGCGCCAGGGCCGTTGCCCCTTACAGCGGCATGCTCCAGAA
>PWSY01000060.1 GCA_003563055.1 Anaerolineaceae bacterium
AGTGTTTTATTTCATTTAGAATGGGGTGTGAGGCGCCTACTGCGACCTTGGTATCGAAGCCAAGGTGACGGATGAGGTTGAGGGTGTTTTGGCTGGTGTATTTCAGTGCGACGTTTCCGGATACGGTTGTGACCGCCCGAAGATCAAATTCGGGGGTGTACAGTGCTGTGACCAAGGCAATCGCGTCGTCGGTCCCCGTATCGCAATCAATCAGGATCGGAATTTTCTTCATTGTTTTACTCCTTGACTAAAAAGTGGTTTTGTTCCAAAGACAAATGCTATAGTTTCATGGACAACAAGCCGCATAATAATACCATTGAAGTGTCTGGCGGATCACTTTGATTTGTGTGTGTAAAAGACAGAAAATATTTTTCTCTTCCTGTTTTTTCATCGTGAAAAGATGACTATCTTTCAACCCAAGCATCTCATTTTTGTGTGACCTTTAAATCAGGTGATGCGCCTGGATGGCATCCTGGACAGCCGACAGGCTGGCCTCCAGCTCGATGGGTGGGTTAGCAAATTGGGAGTCCACCTGTGGAATGCGTTGATGATGGTAATCGACCTTAAAACCCGAGAATTTGAGGCCGTGGGCGGTTGAGATCACCACGACACGTTCATCCTGATGGATGACCTTCTGTTCAATCAGTTTGATTAAAGCGCCCAGGGCAACGCCCGTATGCGGGCAGCAGTATAAACCGGTTCGGTCAGCTCTGGCAGCGGCATTGGCCAACGTCTCTTCACTGACCTGTTCCACCACGCCATCAAAGGACTTCAGAATGCGGACGGCGCGTTCATAGCTGACGGGGTTCCCAATCTGGATGGCGCTGGCGAGGGTCTTTCGGGCTGTTACAGGCTGTAAGTCATCAAACCCTCGCTGATAGCTTAAGTAGAGCGGGTTGGCGTTTTGGGCCTGGGCACAGGCAATGCGCGGCAAGCGGTCGATCAACCCCAGGTTGTGCATCATCAGCAGCCCTTTGCCCAGTGCAGAGACGTTGCCAAGGTTGCCGGCTGGCAGGATGATCCAGTCCGGCACCGTCCAGTCCAGTTGCTGGATGATTTCAATACCAACGGTCTTTTGCCCTTCGATTCGCAAGGAATTCATGGAATTCGCCAGGTAAATGTTTGGCACCTGTGTCAGTGACTGGACAATGGCCATGCAGCCATCAAAATCGGTGTCAAGGAAGAGCACCAGGGCGCCATTGGCAATTGGCTGAATAAGCTGGGCAGTGGAGACCTTGTCCTTGGGCAGTAAAATCACAGCCGGGATCTTCGCAGCGGCTGCGTAGGCTGACAGGGCGGCTGAGGTGTCACCGGTCGAAGCACAGGCGATGGCTTTGATGTCAACGCCTTGCTGACGCATTTGCTGAACAGTGGAAACCAAAACCGTCATGCCCAAATCTTTGAAAGAGCCGGTATGGCTGTTGCCGCACAGCTTGACCCACAGATCCGGCACCCCGAGCTGTGCCCCCAGGTTTTGGGCGTTGAACAGGTTTGTGTGCCCCTCGTACATCGAGACGATGTTTTCGTTAGACAGCTGCGGACAGACCCATTCCTTTTTGCCCCATACGCCGCTGCCAAAAGGGTGTTGCTTTGCGCGCACACGTGAATCGAACAGCATCTTCCACTCATCGGTGCTGTGGGCACTTAAGGCATCCTGATCGTGTTCGACCTCTAGCAGGCCGCCGCAGTCTTCACAGCGATAGATGACCTCGTAAATCGAATAGGTTCGGGCGCAACGAATACATTCATACCAACAGGTGTAGGGCATGGGTCAGGCTCCTATGATGTGGGTCTCGGTCTGATGGATCGGGCGCAGGCCTGCTGCAGCCTGCTCGGGTGTTGGCAGGGTGGCTTCATCGGGTTTATCCGATGCGCCAAACACCAGCGCGCCCTGTGATGCCCATTGCATGGCGTAGTGGTAGACTTCGCCGGTTATGACAATCTCATTTTTGAGGTGTTCTTCCGGGGAAGCCTGTGGGGATGAAGACCCCATCAAACTGACGGTGGCGAAGAACTCTCGATGGCGGAAGGCTTTAAAGGGCGTTGGGTCGCCGATGGCGTGGTAGGTGATAAAGTCAGCATGTAAGGCTTGGTGTGCCTTAGGCAGCGTTGGCAGCCGGGATTCGATTTCCCTGAGGAAGTCATTAAAGGAGGATATTTTTTCGGACTGAATCCAGGTTAATAACTGATTGAGATCAAAAGGGCCGAGATTGACCATCATGCAGATGTAAACCAGGAAATCCTGGTTGTCGGCTGTGACAGGATGAAATTCAGGTTGGTTGAGGGTCTGGTAATCGGACTGGAATCGATCCAGGTTGATGCTTTCGCCGAAAGCCTCTCGAGCAGTTGCGCAGGCAGCGGTGAGCCGAGCCCTGTCAACCAGGGCATCATTGCGCCCACGCGCGCCAATTGCGGTTTTGTCGATGTCAATCAGGATGACTGTGCCCTCATCGACAGGAAACGCTTGCTTTAGCCTCACCTGGTCGAACCTTTCTAAGGCTGACCAACGGTTGGCATGATAGTAG
This sequence comes from Anaerolineaceae bacterium, assembly GCA_003563055.1. Taxonomy (GTDB): domain Bacteria; phylum Chloroflexota; class Anaerolineae; order Anaerolineales; family Anaerolineaceae; genus Brevifilum. The sequence continues at coordinate 2,526 of PWSY01000060.1, forward strand.
ATACTGTCCCCCTTTTTTTGGGGTTCGAATGTTTCTGGCCCATTTTTTTCTACCCCGATAAAGCCCAATCCACGCCAACCGCTCACAGCAGCGATATTAGCGAAGGCTGACCCGTCATTCATGTGTGTGTCACCGATCAGCATCATCCGTGATAGGGGGGTTGCTGTGCGATCTCTTTGGGCGGTTTTTAAGATGGCAGTGACCACATGGGCATATTCCAAGGATGCTTTGCGGGGGATGTGATTTTCCGCAATGCCCATTTGGCTGCGAAGCTGGGGCAACCCGGGCAGGGAGCGGTCAACCGGGATGAGGTTTCGGTACAAGACTCGATCCCCCATGATCGCGCTGAGGTTGGCCTGGCCGTACAATTTCATTGGAGGTACCCTTCTGCCACCAATAATTCAGCGTTCAAGATTGCGCCACTCGCGGAGACGCGTATGGCATTGTGGTCACCAACTGAGGTTCCGCCAAATTTCATGACCAAGGTGTTCATTTAATTAATAACCCTGAGGATCTATAAGGCTTGACGCTGGCTCAATGGGGGATGCATAATCGGCACCCTCATGAAAAATTAGCTCCAAGGTCACGGACATGTTGTAACCAGGCGGTATGTTCAGAAGCGTCAGAAATGCCGGCTTCGCCGAAATTGAGCCAATTGATCGGTTTAATCCCACAGAAGGCTAAGGTCCCTTTGCACAGCACCCAATCCAAGGCGTTGTTGGTTGATTCGCGGTGGAATTTGTCGGATGATGCCGATGTTGTCAATACGGTCGCGCCGGTGAAATGGGTCAGCAGGGGTATCAGATCATGGCCTTCGGTGACAGCAAACCCTGGCAGAAGCACCTTGTCCAGCCAGCCTTTTAACCTGACGGGCATCACGTTCCACCAAATTGGGAAGATCAACACAAGATGGTCGGCAGCCTTCAATCGGTCTTGATATTCTTTAATGATCGGATCAAGGCTGATCCCCTGTTCGTAGACGGCCAATTCTTCTGCAGACATGATGGGGTTGAATCCGTCTTGATTGAGGTCGATGATATCGATCTCATTATTGTTTTCCTTCAATCCCTCTGTGAAAGCCTGCAAAACCGCATGATTGAAGCTTTTTTGGTTTGGATGATCAATGATGATATGGAACTTCATGTTTTACTCCTATATTAATTGTGGCTTCGATGTTAATCATCATGGCTGGTACTTAAAATATATATCCACCAAGCGCTGGTGATGAATAACATCGTTAGTTTATCATTATTTTATTTTTTTAACGTGGATCATGACCGCAATTGATTGATTAAGAAATCGTCTTAATTTCCGTATAGTGATATTTTGGCCTAACTTTTGACTGTGTTGGCGATTTTGGCGTAATCAAGATCACAGTAGGGTATGCTCTTGAGGATTTTTTCATGGCGATGGTCCATAAAGCTGGCGCACCAGGGATCCAGATCGGAAAGGTCCATGCTGCGATGGATTAAGAGCGTCAGATCGATCTCGCGTAAACGCAGAAACAAGGGGATGTGTGTGAGCCAGTTCGGGTCCAGGTCATTTTCTTGTTGATAGGCTGACCAAAAAAGGGACAAGAAACTGGCAGCATTTTCTAAATCTTGAGGATGCTTACAGTCATGGGGAATGACATAGAATAAGGCCATGGCAATATCATAGATAAACCAGGCGTACTGGCAGTCATCAAAGTCAAACAGGGTGATGGCCCCATCATCGGTCATAAAAAAATTCCCGCCATGAAAATCGATATGACAGAGGCCATAGCCTTCTTGATCACGGGGCAATTGGCGGATACGTTCGACCGTTTCACGGTAAGCGGTTAATGTGGGCATGTGATCGGCACCCAAGTATTTTTGGGCAGTCTTCTCCATGGCAGCAAAATCTTGTTCGATGTCAAATCGAGCAAAACGCGGCTGACTCGGTTTAAAATGCTTGCTCAACTTGTGCAGCTTACCCATAAAGCTACCCATAGCCTGGAACAGGGGTGGGCGCCATTGATCTTGGGCAGGGGGGTGCCCGACAGCGTTCTCAAAAAGGGTGGCCAGAAATTGACTGCCATCCTTGGCCGGGATCGTTTCCACCAGTTGATCATTAATAGAAGGCAGTACCTTTGGGACAGAAAGACCGCCATGGGCGAGGTGGTTGAGGAATTCGGCTTCTCCCTGAACCAGGTCTGGTGAGCGACGTGAGGTGTGTCCAATTCGGAGGATAAAGTCTTGGTTTTCTTTTTTAACTTTAATAATATAGCTTTCAAAACCATCCAACATATCCACAGGTGTGAGGTCCAGATGATAATCATTCAAAGCTTGCTGTAGAATATGGGTAGTAAATAATTCTCGAATGTAGGGTTCCATAAGGTTAGCCTCAGTGCGCTGGGGACAATTTTATAATAATAGGGGGAATTTCAGTCAATAAGGTCTTGCTTCAAGCTTTTGTTTCACAGACGGTATACCGTCTGCTGAATGGTGTTCAGCAGGACAAGTATTATTTTGGAGGTATTGATGGACACTATTATAATTGAATAACTTGTAGAAGGAAAATTTGCATGGTTTTCCAAACAATAGCTTGGATGGGGAGCGGATATTTATGGGTGTAGATTTTCATTGACGTAGTCTTGCCTGATCTACGAGCCGCAGCAAGCGTCACTTAATAATTGTAAATAGTTCGTTAAGAATATATAATTATGTCCCATATAGTGGCATGTGATATATTTCTTAGTAACTTTTTTGGGTATATTTAATCATAGAATTTTCACTTCTACAAGTATCATTTCATTAGATTGAAATCGTGTTTTGAGGAGTATTATATTGCAAACGATCATAAATCATTATCCATTAATTATATACGCGCTTCTTTTTGGTGGTCTTAAATTCAGTGAGCGACGGGTATTGTCCAGACCAGGCAATTCCATTCGAAAGAGTTGGGGGGATTGGACAGTGTGGTTGATTCTGGTTCCCCTCTGGTTGGTTTATATTGGGCCGGTGCTGGAATATATCTTCCTGGGTCACCGTCCCAGTCTTTTAGAGATGGTAGCCGGTGGCTTTCTCTTTTTCGTTGCAGGAATATTTTCGATTAAAGGTTATCTGGATTTGCAAAAGGGATTTAACGAAGCGATCGAAGTTCCGGGAGCCAGCCTGGTTGTTACAGGTCTCTATCACACTATTCGACACCCAATTTCTTTGGGTAATATCCTCTTTTGTATTTCCTGCCCCGTCTTTCTGGCTGCAGGCCCTTCATGGATTCCTGCATTGGTAGGCATCTTTGGCGTGATTTTAAGAATTTCAATTGAAGAAAGTTTCATGAAACAGCATCTGCCGGACTATGAGGATTACAAAGAGCGCACCTGGGCATTAATACCATTTATTTATTAGTGGTTTTAGCTCTGATGATAAGCCTGAAATCAACCCTGATCCAATTATTCACAAGGCATTTGAGAAAATCCCGCTTTGCCTTCATGCCCTACTTAAGCATGGTGTGACAGAAAATGGTTGATAGCCATTACTTAATAGCGGGTTACAGTTTTGGTTTTCAATCGACAGCCAATACTCTTAGGAGTACTTTACGGCGATGTCCTTGTTGACGGTGCTCTGCTATAAAGATGCCTTGCCAGGTGCCGAGGCTTAATTTGCCATCATCAATGGGAATGGTCAGGCTGGTGGGTGTGATCATTGTACGCATGTGTGCGGGCGAATCATCTTTACCTTCCATGGTGTGTTCATACCAGCTCTCACCTTCTGGTGCGATACGATTTAAAAAGTGCTCTAAATCTTGACGGGCTGAAGAGGCATAGTTTTCGTTGATAACCAGCGAGGCACTGGTGTGTTGGACAAAAAGAAACGCCATACCATCCTTTACAGGCCATTTTCTGATTTGGGAATCGATTTGATCCGTAAAGTCATACAACCCGCGACCGTTTGTATTGATTGTAATGATTGATTTATAAAAGGTCATCTTGTTCTCTCTTGAATATAGGGTGCTTTCATATATTATACCCATATGATCTTTGCCTATGAGCAGTGATGAGGTTTGGTGGGGTGGACACAGGTTGGCGTTATAATCAAACCTACTACCTTCAGTAGTAGGACTGCCTGAGTAATGACTATTTGTCAGGCAAAATGTTATGACCAGATGAGGAGTCTTGACGTTGATAACAGGAATTACACACTTTATTATTATGACATCTGTACTATTAAATCTTGGCCTGGCACAATAGAGACAAAAAATTGGATATAATATAAAAATGACCTTATTGAATATTAGGTTATCATTAATTTAAGTCCAGCTTGATGGCATTTATTCATGATGCTATTATCAGAAAACGATTAATTGGGAAGCCATAGTGGAAAGTAAATACCCCGTTACACGTACCAAACTAATCATCCCTCGAAGGCGTGATGAGATACTAACCCGTCAACGTTTGTTAGCTTTCTTGGATGACTTGCTTGACCTGAAATTAATCATCCTGGCTGCACCTGCAGGCTACGGAAAGACCTCGTTATTAGTCGATTTCGCCAGCAGTACTGAGTGGCCAATAGGATGGCTTGCCCTGGATGCCCTTGATCAGGACCCTTTTCGGTTTATTGCGCACTTTATCAGTGCTATCCAGGCTCGTTTTCCAAAATTTGGCATCAATGCCATCTCTGTCCTCAATAACACACCACAAGATCAAATAAATTTACCGGGGTTGGTCTCAACACTGGTCAATGACATTTATGACAATATCCCGGAGCATTTCATTATCATTCTTGATGATTTTCACCTGGTTGAGGATAGTGAAACAGTTAATCAATTCGTAAACAGGTTCTTGCAAGAAGTCGATGAGAATTGTCACTTAATTGTGTCATCACGTCGGTTATTAACTTTACCAGACATGCCATTATTGGTGGCACGCAATCAGGTGGGCGGTATTTCATTCGAAGAGATATCATTTTCTGCTGAAGAGATCCAGCAATTATTTCTGCAGAATTATCACAAGACCATTACGGATAAGACCGCTGAGGAAATCACACAACAAACAGAGGGGTGGATTACGGGTTTACTCCTTTCTTCTCAACTGCTGGAAGGTGAAATTGGTGAGCGCCTTCGTGCTGCCCGTGTGTCTGGTGTGGGTCTCTATGACTACTTAGCACAACAGGTGTTTGACAATCAACCAGACAACATCCAGAGTTTTCTGCTGCGCACAGCTATCATGGAGGAATTCAACGCCGGCAGTTGCGAGCTTGTGATTGGTAAGGGATTAGGCATTCAAGCGCCATGGCACGGATTGATGGATGAAATTATGGTGCGCAATCTTTTTGTTCTGCCTGTGGATGAAGGCGGTGATTTCTACTTGCGTTATCATCATCTTTTCCGGGATTTCCTGCAAACCAAATTTCAACGAGAACGTCCGCAAGAGTTACAGGTCATCACCATCGCGTTGGCGGATTATTATGCACAACTAAAAGATTGGGAGCGCGCTTTTGTGCTTTACAAAAAGGTTTGCGCGACCGAAAAGATGATTGACCTGGTTGAGAGGGCAGGCCCGGTGATGGTTACAGGCGGGAAACTGGTTACCTTACGAGAATGGATTGCCGCCCTGCCGCCAGAAATTGCGACTTCGCGACCATCATTACTCTCACTGCAAGCGGCAATTTTGATGAGCACAGGGGAGGTTAATCAAAGCATCAAAATTTTAGATGAAGTCATCGACCGTTTAACACTGGATACCGAAGATATTGAGGTTTTATGCTTAAGCCTCCTTCGCAGAACTGTTGCCCATCGTATGTTGGGTGATTATCAAAAAGCCTTAGAAGATAATCGTAAGGCAATTACGATTCTTGATGGCAAACCCGATTTTGGGTTGATTAAGGCAGAAGCTTTAAGAAATAAGGGATTAACGCTTTATCTGCAGGGAGAATTTAAAAGGGCATTGAGCGTCCTTAAACAATCCTTACGTTTGTTTAAAAGCTATGATGATTTTGAGAATATCCTGAAAATTCAATTTAATATTGGTTTATTGCACAAAGTGTTGGGTGACTATGTTCGTGCTGAGATGATGTACCAAGAAGCGCTTGATTATTGGAAATCGGGGGGCAACCTGGCATGGGCTACTGAGTTAACGAATAACTTAGGTGTGTTGCAGCAATTGCGAGGGGATTATGAGTCATCCGCTAAGAATTTTGAAATAGCCATTGAATACGCTCGGGTCTGCAATTCACCCAAGGCCGAAGCATTAAGTCTTACCAGCCTGGGGGATTTGTACCGAGAGCTTGAATCATCCCGAGAGGCATTGGATGTTTATAAGCAGGCTTATGCGATTGCAAAGCAATTGAATGATGGATTCTTATTATTCTATTTAGACCTGGCAGAAGGCGTTCTCAATCGATTAAGTAAAGACTTCACAAAAGCTAAACTTTCTTTTGAATCAGCTAAGAAAAAAACCTCAGAAATTAAATCTGCTTATAGCATAAACTTGCTTGAATCAGAGTGGGCAATGTTTTATCTATCATTAAACCAGTACGCTAAAGCCCTGGAATCTGCCCAAAAGGCTCTTGATTATTTTGAATCCGAAGGGAATGAAAACGAATCCTTCAGGGCCGCGTTTAGTTGTGCATTAGCGTCTGCAGGTGAAGGGAATAAAGACCGGGCATCTGCTTACCTGGCAAAGGTTCTACCTGCAATGTTGGAAAACAATTATGCCACACCATTGATTATACAAGCCTGTGAATTTAGAAATATCCTTGCTGCAGTCAAAGGAAAGCATGAATTGAAGAAACAATTTTCCAGAATCATCGAGCGTGTGGAGGCGTTTGACGAGAAACTGCCCGCGCTTCGACGTGCAGTTCGTCAGCAAGCCACAATTGTTCCCTTTGCACCACCCAGGATGGTTATCCAGTCATTTGGGAAAGCCCAGGTGCACTTAAATAACAGGCTTGTGTCGAATAGCGACTGGCAGACTCAGACTGCAAGAGATTTGTTTTTCTTGTTCCTGGCGCATCCGGAAGGTTTGACCAAAGAACAGGTAGGGTTGAATTTCTGGCCGGATGCTTCGCAGGAGGAACTCAGGCTGCGTTTTAAAAATTCGCTTTACAGGCTAAGACGAGCGGCAGGCCGACAGGCGGTTCTTTTACAGGATGATTATTACCAGTTCAACTGGTCAATGGATTATGAATACGATGCCGAAACATTCAAAACTGCCATCGAACGTTCGCAATCAACCGCCGACGAGCAGGAGATTGTCAATAACCTGAAAACTGCGATTGAGCAGTATAAGGGAGATTATCTCTCAGAGATTGATGAAATCTGGGCCATTGCTGACCGTCAAGGCTATTATCAGCTCTACATAGATGCCCTAATGCGTTTAGCAAATCTGTACATGGAACGTAAAGCCTATAAGACGGCTTTGCGTTTTTGCTACCAGGCTTTGAGTGAAGATGCTTGTTTAGAAGACGCTCATCGGCTGGCAATGCGGATCCATGCAGCAACAGGAAACCGGGCTGCCATTGTGCGACAATACGAACGCTGCCGCTTGGCATTGACCAAAGAAATAAATGCGCCACCATCACAACAAACCCGGGACCTTTACCAAACCCTGGTCCAAAAATAAAACAAATCACAATTAACCATAAAGACAATGTCTCCTGTGAGATGTGTTTCGTTTTGCTTATTCACATGTGAAACGGTTTAAATCCCCAGAATCGGCTTCTTTTTGAGCCTGTTTTGCAGGGTGTTTTAAAGCCTTCCGCACAGGATAATATAGGCAATGTTATCAGGGTTATTGAACCTTAACCACACTCTCTAATCTAAACCAATGTAAGATGAAAGGAATTACCATGAATAAGCTCTCAAATAAAGTCCAATACCTCGTCAGCCGTGTTGACAATCGCACCCTCCGCTTGATCGTCACAATTGCGGGCCTGGCACTGTTCGTCCTGGCAGCAGGTGCCCCTGATGGTGTGGGTCCTGTTGGTATGTAATGATCCTGGTTTTTGCTGTCGTTGTTGGTCTGGCAGCAGGTTTGTTAAAAGCAAAACTGAGGGGTGTCACATATCAGCCCTTGGACCTGGTACATATTTGGCTCATTTTTATAGCAGCCATACCACAATATCTTGCTTTTTTTCTGCCAGCGACGCGCTCAAGGATACCTGACCAGTGGATCCCATTCATTTTAATTAGCACACAATTCATCCTGCTCGTTTTTGTTTGGTTGAATCGAAAAACACCCTTTGTATGGTTGTTTGGCTTAGGCCTACTGCTTAACTTTGTGGTTATTTGCTTGAATGGTGGTTGGATGCCAATCTCACCTGAGACGCTCACCTCCCTGGGAGCACCGGAATCGAGCTTTCGGATTGGGTCCAGACATGGTTATGGCAAAGACATCGTGCTAACAAAAGACAACACGATTTTGTGGATATTATCCGACATTCTGAAACTGCCCAGGTGGATACCCTATCGGATTGCATACAGTGTTGGTGATGTGCTCATAGCTGCTGGTGTGATTGGGTTCCTATTTATGAGTAAAAAAGAACAGCATAATGACAAAAAAAGTAAAACCACAGGAGCATTAATATTATGACAAAGAATTTTCACACACAACAAGAATTTAGCCGTTTGCTAACCGCAGCAGTGATTAATGGTTCTTTCAGACAGGCGCTGTTAAATAACCCTGGTGAAGCGATCTCATCTGGTTTTGGTGGAGAAGCCTTCAATATTGGTGAAGATGTTCTAAAACGTCTGTCTACAATCCGGGCGAATTCTCTGGCAGAGTTTGCATCGCAATTAGCCAGTATTTAGGCGGAAGATCCATTAACAGGCTTTTCGTTTTCTGCCTTCGTTATTGAGAAAAGGGAATGTCCTAATTCTTGGTTTACTTGGCTGATCGGCCTGGGGTCATTTAACGCAGTGCCTTTGTTGACAATGGGTGTTTGATCATCGACCAATCAGCAAAGAATTGCTGTTGATCACCATAGCCTTGTCTCAGAAGCATTTTGCCAACCCATATTTCAAATCCAGTCGAGATGCGCTATAATGAAATAGATACATCAATAGGATGAGATTTGGAGGCAGATATGCGAAAATTTGGGAATTTGGTATTAGGGGCATTATTGGGTGGTTTGATAGGTAGTGGTGTGGCACTTTTATTTGCACCTTCAACTGGTGAAAAGCTCCGCACTGAAATTAACGACTATTTCTCTAACCTGCAGGATGAAGTCAATCGCGCAGCACAAGAAAAGCGTGAAGAGCTGGAAGCACAATTGAAGGCGCTTCGGTCAGGCGAGATAAAAATTGCCATAGAAGAAACAAATAATTAATTAACACGCTTGTTTTGGCGTGTGGAATTTTTTGCCCTCCTGCAGCCCGGGGGGGCTTTGAGTTTGTGGTTAAAGACTGCTTAAAGGTGGTCTAAGTTCAGGGAGAGGTGGCTGAATCCAATGATTCTGGGGTTGGTGTGGGCTGCTGTTGATTTGGTGTTTCATCTTCGATATCAGAACTCTCAGAGGAGACAAGCTGATCGCCTTCAGTATTGGTGGATGGGACAGGTGTTGAATTGAGGGGTTTTGGCATGGTGGACACTCTTTCCACATAAGTGATCCCCGCCTGACAACCTCCAGGTTCAAGATATTCGATGACATTTACCCAGGTTAGCGGTTGATTATTGGTATATGTCTCCTGGATGGCGTCCGAGAGGCAGCCAGGTCCAGCGTTATAATTGACCAATGTGAACCGCCACAAATCCTCATAAGAACAAACCTCACCTGCTGTTTGGCGGGTGGTATTGAAGATGATTTGACCGACCTGTTCGCAATTTGCAAGCAGGCTGCGAGCAAAAATACTGATGCTGAATTGAGCCTGGCTCAAATCAATGCCATGTGGACATTCAGGGCAGGCTGCATCCACCTTTTGCACCAGTGCCCCTCGGAGCATTTCTTGCTCTGCAAGATCAAGGTTGCCAAATCCCCTCTGGCAAATGGTTGTATCAAGCACCAGGGGGCAGAACTGGCTGAAAAAACTCGGGTTCCAAAGCAAGACAGTATCTGCACCGAGATCACTCAAGTGCCCCAGCCCTGCTTCTTTATAAGAGGCAGAAAACCCGGGCCAAAACTGGCTTTCCTGGCTGAAGATGTTTTTCATCAACTGGGATGGGATACCAGTATCCATTGCCACCCGGATAATTTCACTGTCAAATTGATTCTGCCATTCATTAACCAGGTCTCGGGCGGCTTCCAAACCGCATTGGTTGGCGATGCCTGAGGGCTGTAACCCGCCGTCGTAGCATTCGCTTACATCCACTAAACCTTGTCGGATGAGTGAGCCAGCCAGGTAGTAAAAGGGTTGATCTGAAACAAGTGCATCAGGGTGGTCTGGTGAGGATAACCAGGCTGGCGGGCCACCTACTGGCGGAAATGACGACCAGATGTGAGAGCAGGTTGACTCGATTCTACCCAGGTACTGCCTGCTGAGGATGTCCACATACCATTGTGGCTGATCCTCCTTTTCTCCATCAGGCGCAACAAAGTCACCCCAGGGGACCACACGCACCAGGGCAGTAAAGATTTCGGACGAATCGCCAAAGCTGGAATCGGCCCAAAAACTTACCTGGACGCCCCCAATGCCAGTGGCTGGGAGAGGAACAACACACTCGCTACCTTTGCAACTGAAGGGTTCATCGCCAATATACCCCTGAATGTTGATAATGGTTTCGTTGGGCAGTGGTTCTACACCTGATAAATGAAGCTTGGGCAGGGTCTCACAGCGATTCTCTGGGGGTTGGGGGTCACAATCTGCAATATCTAATAGCACCTCCGGGGGCATTAATTCCACTTCAATTTCACGCTCGCCGGGTGTGACACTCACTAAGTGTAGGTAAAACCCAGGACAATGGGCAGCTTCGGTGATCTCTTCTGAAAAGGCGCATGGACCTGTAGCCAACCAATCTCTTTTTACCTGGTCACCACAGAAAAAGCCCACCTCGTCTGGTTCAGGCCAGCTCTCATGTTCAATAAACAGGCGACAAAGGAGTTGATTACGGCTCCATGTGAGAATCCACCACTCATAGGTATGATAAGACACCAGGATGGTGGCTTTTCTTTCAGGATTCTCTGACCTGAGGTTATAGCCTTCTGCAGGAAATGCATGGAAGAATAACACACCAACCAAGACACAACCCACTATAAGTAGTGTGATGAAAATGTGCCAATTGTTTCTAACCCATTGTTGTGACATGATAGCTGTCTCTTATGGATAACCCGGTAGTGTTGGGGTGGGGGGGCTGGGTGGTTCTCCTGTTGGAGTCTCTGTAAAGGGAGGGGTGGGTGTGTCTCCCGGTGGAGTCTCAGCAGTGGGTGGGCTGGGTGTAGGTGTTGGTGTGGGTATGGCTGATGCCGTGTTGTGGTAGGCTGCAGTGAGCTGTGCTTCCAGGGTTTGCACCAGGTTGGTAAATGGTTTTGGCGTCATGATGGCGTCGATTGCATTCTGGAGCACTTGTTTGACTCCATCCCGATCTGGCAGGAAAACCTGTGCCTGGCTGTGATCTGGGACATCCCATAAGGATATTTCGTCCCATCCAATCATATAATAACCAATTCTGTCAGGGTCCGCCAGCCTTAATGCCAGAGGAATATTTCCCATCAATTCTAGCAGCGAGAAGTCTGTAATGACCCATCCTTCATAGCTGGTGAAGAGCACAGGCAACTGGATCAGGTTGCCATCTCGGGTGAGTTTGCGAAAGACGATCCTTAATAACTGCTGCTGTCTATGCATTCGGTCAATCTCATCCATCCCCTCACGGAAAGAAGCATAACACAGGGCTAAAGCGCCATCCATATTTATTAACCCTGCCCGAATGCCACCACAGGCATGTGGAATGGGGTAGAAAACTGTCACATCAATTGTGCCAACATCATCCACCAACCATTGAAAATCGCCAGGGTGGGCCAGGACAAACCGGCTGGGATTCACACCAAAATTATAAGCCAGGGTTTTTCGCAAAGTCTCCATCCCACCGAGAGAATAGGCAGTGTTCAACCGCTGCATTGTAAAACCGGGAATGTAAACGTACAGGTCGCCTGGAATGGAAACCAGGCTGGCTCTTGAAAACCTGGGATGAATAAAGAGCAGATGGATCGCCGGCGTCCGACCAAGAAAGGGCGGTTCCGTGTCAGAGCCCAAAAGAACCCAGATTAGAACTTCATCCGAAAGAAGCAGGCCCTTCAGCGGTGGTGGTATTGGTGTTGCAGGGTCTATACTGGGCGGCGGCCAGCTTTCCCAAACAGGTTGGTAGCTGTCTTGTGGGGCGTTGCCTGTGGTTTCATCAGCAAACGCTGATGGCATATTTACTGTATTGGGCGAAGGTGTTGATGTTGATATGCCTGACCCTGCAGTTATTGCGCCGTTGTTACCATCAGGCAATTGTTGCTGTTGACACCCTTGAAGCCCAAGACTCAGTAACGTAACGCCGAAAATGATGAGCGCAATTCGTAAGCGTTCTTGGTTTTTCCAAAGCGCTTCATTCATATGTTCCCAGAAATGTATTATAGCATGAATCCCAGTTAAAGCTGAAAAATTGCACCAGCCAGTATTATGCGATGTTGGTCACCAAATATGTTTATTTTGGTTTGTTTAACGAAGATTGCGATCGCCATCACCATAGCCAAGGGCTTCAGCAACAACCAGGAAGTCGGTGGCTGAAATCATGCCGATGACAGCCTTATCCTTATTAACGACTGGTAAGTGATGGATATGATGTTCGCTCATCCTCCTGGCGCATTCGAAGATGGTTTGTTTTGGTGAGACGCTGATAAGGGGTGCTGTCATGACGTCTCGAATTTTTGTTTTACCCGGATCGCGACCCTGGGCTACGATCTTATCGCATATATCAGTAGATGTGACGATCCCATATTCAGGGTTGTCGTCTGTGGTGTTCACAATCAGACTGTTGAGATACCGACGACGCATGATCGAAAGCGCCTCCAGCACCGTGCTGTCGGGGTCAATATACACAACCAGATCAATCATCCAATCTTTTACCAGATCCTGCATGTTCAAGCTCCTTTTCTGAGGGTCGATACTGGATAGAATTGTTTTTTTGTTTAGTAATATAGTACAGCATTATGGCATTAAAGTCCAAAAGTGGTATTAATGGGACTGAATCAAAGAACGAATTATGGCGAGAGTTAAGTTGACAGCTAAATCAATTATAATGGGTATTGTCAAAATCAGGTGTAATAAATGAAAAAGGAGTAAAGAGATGAAACACATGAGAACAAGAAATTTGCTGCCGATTGTAGGTGGAATCCTACTTATTCTGGCAGGCGGTATTTTTTTGCTGGATAATTTTGGCGTTATTGTCTTGGATTGGCAAATGTTAATTGGGCCGTTATTTGGCCTGGGCGGGATAGCCTTCCTGATGGTGTTTGTGTTTGACACAGATGAATGGTGGGCACTGATACCCGGTTTTGTGCTGATTGGCATTGGGACGAATATTTTTATGAGCAGGTATATGGCAACCGTGGCTGCTCGTTGGGGCGGCTCTGTGTTCCTGGGGTTCCTAGCCCTATCATTCATTGTCATTTATGTATCTCATCGCGATCACTGGTGGGCCATTATTCCCGGTGGAGTGTTGTTGACGATGGCAGGTACCAACCTTGTGTCTGATAACAGCCTCTTGCAGGGCGGTTTTTTCTTCTTAGGCATGGCCCTGACCTTCGGTCTGGTGTATATTCTACCCAAGCCCGCTGGCAGGTTAACCTGGGCCTTATATCCGGCCGGGATTTTATTCATCATAGGTGTATTGGTAACCCTTGGTGCGACGGACTTTATCGATTTTGTTTGGCCTGTCGCTTTGCTGATTGCAGGTGGCTTTGTTATTTACCGGGCCCTGCGAAAAAATAAAAACTAGCCTCTCTTTCAGAAGGAAGTTTATGGATCGCTTTTGGATATAACATCCAGGGGAAATTTTTCTCGAATTCAGAAACTATGATCTCAGCATTGAGATGGATATTATTCCCACCTTTGCCAGAACAATGACTTTTTCCAATTGATTATGGATAAATGGTTAATTATCAGCAGTGTTCTGAACTTCGATGATATCCTCTTTACAGGTCATGACAATGTTCAAGTCTTCCTCTGCCTGACGATATTCCACATGCTTTAAGTCAAGCACAGGTTGTTCCTGAACAAAGCCAATACTGATGGCTGCGTTGAGTGGTTTGAGTACCTTCTGTGGTAATTCCCCTGTGTTGATCAGTGGCATGAGTTCCACAGCTTACGCAAGATGGCCGTCTGTGATCGAGGTGACTCATGTGCCGCTGTTTGTTAGGATGACATCGCAGTCGAACAGGCGTGTTTGGTATAACCATAACCTTTTTATCTTGTTCAAAGGTGACAGCTTGCATGGGAGAAACGAGAGAGGCTGATTTGTGTTTATCCCAGTGGAGCTTTTGATGTGATGAATTCGAGCACTGTTTTTAGAGAGGAGATTAATGCAACACCGTACTGACTATCCCCGGTCAGACCATCAGGTGGCCTTGGTAAAGTGTGGGTCTTATGACCGAGTTGCAGAAGCTTTGTGTCATGGCATTAACCTGCTTGGGGGGTTAGAAAAGTATTGCTCACCTGGTGAATTGCTCTTACTCAAGCCCAATTTATTATTAGGGGATAAACCTGAAAAGGGTTCAACAACCCACCCCCTGTTTTTTCAGGCCGTTGCAGAGTTGTTTAAATCTGGGGGTACCAGGATGGTTTATGGGGATTCACCGGGTTTTGGGTCTCCACAAGCAGCTGTGCAAACCTCAGGGTTGAAAACAATTGCAGAATCTCTGGGGCTTGAGCTGAGTGATTTTCTTAATGTTATGCAGGTATCCAACCCGGATGGAATTTTATTGAAGCAATTTAACCTGGCAAAGGGATTGCGAGGTGTCGATGGTGTTATTAACCTGCCGAAACTCAAAACACACGGTCTGACACGATTGACCGGTGCAGTGAAAAATCTTTTTGGTTGTCTTCCCGGGGTGCAAAAAGCGTCTTTTCATGCCAGCTTAAAGGATCCGTCCAGGTTTAGTAAAATGCTGGTCGACCTGGCTGAACACATCTCCCCCAGGTTGAACATTATGGACGGCATCCTGGGTATGGAGGGCAATGGCCCTAGAAACGGTCGGTTGCGACAGGTGGGGATTGTTCTCCTATCTACCAACCCCCATGCAATGGATCATTGTGTTGCCCAAATCATGAACCTGAAACCTGATTTGGTGCCAACTTTGAGGGTGGCCCGGGAAAACGGACTTTATCACCCTGAGGCGATCAGGATTCTTGGGGATAGCTTGGGAGACTGTGTCCTGCCTGATTTTGATGTCAATCGCTCACTGGCCAGTGTGACTGGTTCTCAACGGCTTCACCTAAAACTATTGAAGAGATGGGTCACTCCACACCCAGCGCTTATTCCTGATAAATGTTCCTGTTGCGGCCGCTGTGTCAAAGTTTGTCCGGTAAACCCAAAGGCCGTCAGGTTTTCTAACGGATTTCGGCAACCGCCTCAGTTTGATTATCATGATTGTGTTCGTTGTTATTGCTGCCAGGAAATGTGCCCAGATGCGGCTATAATCATAAAGACGCCGATGCTCGGAAAAATTGCAAACCATCTCAAGCTGTGAATTATGATTGATCGTTGTTTTGTAAAAGGGTGCCTTATAGGTCACAATAATGGCGCTTGAGGTCGAAGCAAACGTTCACTGTTCTGATTGGCATATTTTCATCAACGAAATCAAAATGTTACAGTGACAGAGTCTTTGGGGTAATGAGGAACTGATAAACCAATACCCCGTGAAAACCTGTTATGGTGGGCGGCAACAACCCCTGGTCCGGATGTGACACCTTGAGATTTAAGAATTCCTTTTCACTATCATGACGGGGCCTGGTATTCTTGAATGGCTTCTATCAACTCGTGGTGGCTGGGTATCAGGGAGGAGAATCTCAGGTCTCCGTTGATCAGGATGCAGGGCAAGTTTTTGATACCTAACTTCATCATGCGGGCGATGTTTTCTGGTTTGGTAATTTTATATTCCACCATATCGATGCCATTCCCCATTTCTTGTGCAGCTCGTTCGGCAGCACCGAGCATATAGGTGCAAGCAGCACAGGTGGCTGAATCGAGGGTGAACACTTCTATTAGGGGGATTTTTCGGTTGACGTAATCAGGCAAGTCGACCGAGTCCAGGTCTATTTCTGTAGCGTGATAATTGGCCAGGATCAAGCGGGTGTTTTCAGGGTCGCGAACAGCCTCTACTGCGGCGATGACATTTTCGACTGGCGTATCGTAAGGCATATCACAACCTGGGGAGATGATTAAATTATCCTGGTTTGGCAAGGTATCGAGCAGGTCAATTATATATTTCATATTGTCCTGCTGGGTGCCCAATAGCATGCGGGTGGTCAAGGGGATGTTGCCTTCTAAAACGATTTTATACCGGTCGGTGATGGGTTTCACCGCAACCATGTCGATATTTTCATCCACAGCTACACAATCGGGTTTGGTCTGGCACATGCCCTCAATATTCTTGGTAGCATCGCCACAGACAAAAAATGAAGAAAAGGCCTCATTTACTCGTATGTGTTCAAACACATCGCTGAAGGGGTCGGCGAGGAAACTGCTGAAGGTCCTGGGAGATACATGTGAGGTGACCGGGTCAACCACTGCGATTACATCCATCCCCGCACCGAGGTACAGGTCGGTCATGCGTTGTGCGACCTGACTTGTATAGGCCATGAGGCGTTTCAGGTACTCTGGGTCGTCCATTGTGTCAAGAAAGATATCTGTGCCCCTCAGGTGAGAGGCGAGGGTGAAAGGGCCGGTGATTAAGCCGTACAGGGCTGTGTGATCACCTACTGCGGCTTTCATGGCTTTCATTACCTTTAAAATCATTGGAATGCGTCCATCCTCGGATGTCGGCAGCTTGACGGGGATATCTTTGTGCCCGGCCAATGGGTGGCTGGCAACCGAAGGGGGAGCATCTTCTGCCCATGCCAGTTGGCAACCCAGAATCTCCGCTTCAACCTGCAGGTCGAATAAAACTGGTTGTCCATCGGGATCGTAAAGGCGGTTGACTTCTATGAGGGAATCCAGTAGTTTATCATGCTCAGTGAGCACCTCCCTGGCGCTGTAGCCTTTTAGTTTTCCTGCATGGACGCCGGCGAAGGGTACCCAGGGAATGGTACTGGTCGGTTGGTGCTGAAGCGTTCTAAATAAGCGGGTTTTACCGTTTTCTGAGTTCATCAATGAGTCCTTTTTATCTTCAATTCTGATCATTCTGATTATAAAAGGGGATGACAACGATGTCAACCCAATACTGGCGCATATCTCAAAATGTTCTCTGTTTACAAGGCGAATAGACGCTGTTTTTTCATTTGACCCCAGTGAAAGGCTTGATTAAATCCAGAATGTCCGATTATAATATTGTTGAGAATGGTATTCAAGCCGACAACGTTGTCTGATATGGGAATATTTTATGCCTGCTACGATTAAGGATGTTGCCAAATTAGCGGATTGCTCCATCAAGACAGTCTCTCGGGTCGTCAATCAAGAGCCCCATGTCGCTGAAGCTACCCGGGAAAAAGTTCAATCAGCAATTGAGACGCTGGGTTATGCGCCAAATTTTTCGGCGCGGCGGTTGGTGCAACGTAAGGCTTATATGATCTGTGTCCTGCTGCACGAGGCCGGGTTTTATCAGTCAGCAGTGCTTTCGAAGGTGTTGGATGTTGGTTATCAACATGATTATGATATCCTGATCCAAACTTATTTTCCCTCCCATAATCGATCGAAAGAAAAACTGGCGGCATTGATCCGGGAAAAACGCGTTGATGGCTTGGTCATCACACCGCCATGTGATGTCGATCGTTACCTGACAGAGCTGTTGGTGAAATCCCAGGTGCCTTATGTTCAAATTACGCCTTTGAACCGGACAGCAGAGGTTCCCTATGTCACCGGGGATGATTATCAGGGGGCTTACCTGATGGCAGAGCGTTTAATTATGCTGGGTCACTGGCGGATTGCTTTCCTGAATGGGCCACGAAATCATCGTATGAGTATTGATCGGCTGTATGGTTATAAAGCAGCGTTAGAAATGTACCGCATTCCTTTTCGCGAAAGGCTGGTCATGGAATCATTGTACAATTTTGATGGTGGGTATAATGCAACCCGAATGGCAATGGCCATGGATGAGCCGCCAACGGCAATTTTTGGTGGCAGTGATTCAGCGGCTATTGGAGCACTTTATGCATTACGAGAATTGGGGGTATCCGTGCCCAAACAAGTATCTGTATGTGGTTTTGATAACCTGCCACAATCACAGCAGACCTGGCCCGGGTTGAGCACGGTTGATCACCCAGTTGAAGCGATTGTGGATAAGGCCATTGAGATTCTGATGGCGATATTGGCAGGTCATGAACCGGATTCCCGGCAGGTGGTTTTGCCCTGTCGTTTGGTGATGAGGGGCTCTACTGGTGCACCCCCAGTGGAAATGACATAATGTTGGTTGATTTAGTGATATTTAAGAAAGGATGAAGCTCATGGAAGGTGAATTAAAAGAACTGTATAATGCGATATTGGAGGGGCAAAGGGATGTTGCCAAGGAGAAAGTTGAACAGGCTCTGGCTGGTGGCGTCAACCCATCAGAGGTGTTAAATGCCATGGTAACAGCAATGGGAGAGGTTGGCCGTTTGTTTGAGGAAGGGGAGTATTTTGTGCCAGAAATGTTAATTGCCGCTCGGGCGATGAAGACTGGTATGGAGATTCTCAAACCACAGCTGGTGGACGCGGATATTCAGCCGGTTGGCACTATAGTTGCCGGGACTGTTAAGGGTGACTTGCATGACATTGGCAAGAACCTGGTCTGCATGATGCTGGAAGGCGCAGGTTTCCAGGTTGTTGACCTGGGCGCAGATGTTTCCCCCGAAGCATTTGTGACTGCTGTCAAAGAGCATCAGCCAAATTTTGTGGCCATGTCCGCCTTGCTGACAACCACGATGCCAAACATGCAAACCACTATTGATGCGTTGAAAGAAGCCGGCGTACGTGACGATGTCAAAGTATTGATTGGCGGTGCCCCAATCACAGATGCCTATGCTGAAAAAATCGGTGCGGATGGCTATGCAGCGGATGCCAGCCGGGCAGTAAAAGTGGCCAAATCACTGGTGTAAGCAGGTTATAACAACCCTGTAGGATAGTCATTTGGGCATAGGTTTTAGAGGTGCCCTCAGTCCTGGGCACCTCTTGATGTACATCTCGCCTCAGAAACCGGTTCAGCAGGCTGTAATGCTTACCTATTTCGTCCTGGGCATTAAAGGATCTATGCCCCCACGGGAATTCGAATCCCGGTTTTGGCCTTGAGAGGGCCACGTCCTAGTCCACTAGACGATGGGGGCAAGTGCATGGAATTCTAACACAGACTATTTAAAGCGTCAATGAGATTGATGCTTTGAAAAAGGGAAGATCAGAGAATTTTGTTTCGTTTCATCTCAGTGGATTTTATTGAACAACACTTTGATAAAAAGCTTATCGTCTTAAAAAAGATACCGTTGTAAACGCCATCGCACAGATAATGCAAGTGAACCTATCGGTTAACAGGTGTAAACTGGTTGAGGTTAAGCCAAGGTTAGGGGTGATTTTTGATTGGATTGGGTTCAATAAATAAAAAAACGCCAGCAATTAAGGCCGGCGTTTCAGTGATCGAATGGAAATTATCAGCAATCGCTGCAATCTCCCGTTGAACAGCTACCACACGCATCACCCAATCGTCCTTGTTCAAGTTCCTCTTGTGTGGCCGGGCGTAAATTGGTGACCTTTGTCTTAAAATGCAGGTTTTTGCCTGCCAGAGGATGGTTCAGGTTGATCGTCACAGCCTCATCTGTTATTGCCATGGCCACACCAGTATAAACGCGCCCCTGACCGTCCTGCAGGCGCATCGGGTGACCAAGCTTGATTTCAAAATCTTCTGGAAAGCTGCTTAGAGGGACTTCAATTTCCATCTCAGGGTCATATGTCCCATAGGCATTTTCTGATTCAACGAAAATTTCTTTTTCCTCACCCAGTTGCATTCCATCAACCTCGCTTTCGAGGCCAGATATGATATTCCCATGCCCGTGAAGGAATTGAATGGGCCCTGAATCGATTTCGCTCCCTTCGACGACCAGAGAATAATCCATGGTTACGACAACATCTTTTTTTACGGTTGTTATTTCTTGTCCTGTCATTTTCACACTCCTGCTTATAGCCCAAGGTTTATTTTCTCGGGCACACTGCTCAATAGATTGAACGCCAACAAATGCTAATTTGTTAATGCTCTACAACTCACCCATTATACTGTATGGGTGTCATTCCACAAAAGTTTGTAGAATATTCTGATAATTATCTGATAAAAGAAAAAAAGGGTTGGGCAGAATTATTTAATCATGCCAAGGTTTAATCCAACCAATTTACAAAAATGCTGTTCTTGAGACATGTCTGCGAATGCTGACTTTGGTAGGAAGAAATGATCCGATGGACTGGATTTTAGAAAGAGGAGGTAATATGCGTCCAGTTCCTGGGCAATGCTGAACTGATCCCAGGAGTAATTTTGGGAGTGTCCATCTTCAATAATACTGATTCCTGAACAATCTAAGTGCCAGGTGATTGCCAGAGTCTGATTGGCTTTTTGCCTGGCATGTTGGTGAAGGTTGATGGTGGTGTAAACCATGAAGAAAACGAATAGCGCCGGGGGAAGCACAAAAAATAGGAGCTGGTTCGGGTCAACTGTCAGCCAGCCAATTAACCACCCAACCAGGGTGATGATGGTTGTGAGGGTCATCAATCCGATTAGGACGAGGGTTGGTTTATTGAAGGTTGTGGCCCGGTTTACGGTCAAGTAATCTTGATAGGTGGGGTTAAATGTCAGTTGAAATTTTGCCATGATGCGGTCCCTTGTTGTTATGGGGAGCGGGTGTCTAGAATTATAATGGAGAACGCCTTCGGGTATAATATTGGTATCAACCGAACCATAAATATTGAGGAAATCAAACATGCACATGAGCACTCTGGCTGGAAAGCCTGCCCCACGACATTTACTGGTTGATGTCCCAAAACTGGTAGCAGCTTATTACACTGAAAAGCCAGATCCCTTTGAAAGGGCACACCAGGTGTCATTTGGCACCTCCGGTCATCGTGGCTCGTCTTTAGATTGTTCATTCAATGAAGATCATATCCTGGCCATCAGCCAGGCGATTGTTGCCTACCGAGAAGAACAGGGCTATACTGGCCCGTTGTACATTGGAAAAGATACCCATGCCCTGTCAGAACCGGCATTACGTACAGCCGTGGAGGTTTTCGCAGCCAATGTTGTGAATGTACTGCTGTCAGAGGGTTCGGAGTATACACCCACGCCTGTGATTTCCCACGCTATCCTGACTTATAACCAGGCGCGTAGCAGTGGGAAAGCAGATGGTGTTGTTATTACACCATCCCATAACCCGCCCAAAGACGGGGGATTTAAATATAACCCGCCGCATGGCGGCCCGGCTGGCACTGAGACCACCAAAACAATTCAAGATTTGGCAAACACATTCCTCAAAAACGGCTTAAAAGGTGTCAAGCGAGTGCCGTGGTCCCAAGCTCGGAAGAAAGATAATGTTCGTTTTAATAATTTTCTAAAACCATATGTTGATGACCTGGATAATGTGGTTAATTTGGGCATTGTTTCAACATCCGGGATCAGGATGGGTGTTGACCCACTGGGAGGTGCTGGCATTGAATACTGGGGTCCCATTGCAGAAACTTATGGCCTTGACCTCGAAGTGGTCAATCAGGAAGTGGACCCCACTTTTCGGTTCATGAGGGTTGACAAGGATGGCAAGATCCGGATGGATTGCTCCTCGCCTTATGCGATGGCCAGCTTGATTGACTTGAAAGATAAATTTGATGTGGCCTTTGGCAACGATCCAGATTATGATCGGCATGGTATTGTGACCCCCAAGGCCGGATTGATGAACCCGAATCACTACCTGGCAGTGGCTGTTTGGTACCTGTTTCAAAACCGTCATGAATGGCGACAGGAGATCACGGTTGGAAAGACTGTGGTTACCAGTGCCATGCTGGATCAGGTTGCCAGGTCGTTGGATAGGGGAGTGACAGAAGTGCCCGTTGGATTCAAGTGGTTCGTCCCAGGTTTACTACGTGGTGATCTGGGTTTTGGCGGTGAAGAAAGTGCTGGCGCTTCTTTTTTGAGGAAAGATGGCACCACCTGGACGACAGATAAAGATGGTATCATCCTTGACCTGCTGGCAGCGGAAATACTGGCCGTCACTGGTCAAGACCTCTTTGATCATTATGCAAAGCTGCAAGACGAATTTGGTCAGTCATTTTATGGACGGCTGGAGGCCAAAGCGACCATGGCGCAAAAGGCGGTCTTTGACAAACTAACACCTGAAATGGTTCGGGCAGATGAGCTGGCTGGCGAAATAATTGAAACTAAAATGACCAGAGCACCTGGCAACGATGCTGACATTGGCGGGTTAAAGATCTCTACTCAGAATGGCTGGGTGGCGGTGCGTCCCTCTGGCACAGAGGATATCTATAAAGTGTACGCTGAATCTTTTCTTGGCGAGGATCACCTGGCGCGCATTCAGGAAGAAGGGCAGGCTATCGTCCAAAATTTATTTGATGAAGAGCTTTAGCTAACAGCGTTCATTCGTTTCTCAAATTAGCGCCATTAACTTTGCTTGTTTTCATGTTGGATTGAAATTAGAAATCGTAACTACTCAGGGAGTTCAGCCGCGTATGGGAGAGTGTGATTTTGCGGTTACCGGAAATCTTCATAATTATTTCATACTTTTTTTGCAGTTATTCCATAAATTTTTTCTATAATCATGATCAGAATCCGAAGTCCGGATTTTGATCAACTGATTATGTTTTAGAAAGGAGTATATAATGATCATAAAAATAATGGCAGCAAGCATACTGGCGCTCGTCCTTGGATTGGGTGCGGCAGGTGTTATCAATATAACCCACCCCCAGGACATTGCGGTACAAGCTGAAACTGTCGAGGTGGGTCAAGAGGGTTTCGAATATGAGCAATCGTTCGAATATGGTGAGCAGAATGGGGATTGGGAGCCAGTCCAGACCCAAACCCGCCAAAGGACTCACATGCGTGAGCTTCAGGATGGGGAATGCACAGGTGACCCCCAAGAGTTACGCCTGAACCGTGCTGAGAAGCTGAATCTTATGCGGCAGGAGCAACGGAATCGACGTGATGGAAGCTGCTTCGGGGGGGGCTTAGGACAGGGGCTGGGCAATCAGAATAATTAATCACGCATCACCTTTAGAATAAAAAAAGAGGCTTTCTCGTTATTTGAGAAAGCCTTTATTATGTTATTTTGTAACTGCTCAGGCAGTCGTGCTGCTGAAGCGTGGGGTGTGTGGTGGGGCGGCTTCGCTGCCCCACCACACACCCCAATTCCCTCGCACGCTGAGTAGTTACGTTATTTTTTAACTTGTATGCTAAAGCGGGTCTTAATCACCGACAGCATTGTTTTCGATCACCTTTTGATACCACGCAAAGCTCTCTTTAGGCGTTCTTTTTCGTTGTGGATTTTCAAAGTCGATGTGGATCAGCCCAAAGCGCAGCGAGTACCCTTCAGCCCATTCGAAGTTATCCATCAAGCTCCAGACGAAATAACCTCGCAGATCAACCCCCTCCTGGATGGCGTCATGCGCGGCTTTGAAATGGGCCCTGAGGTAATTAATCCGACCTTGATCCGATACAAACCCGGTTTCATCAGCTGGTTCATCCAAGGAAGTCCCGTTCTCAGTTATATAGATGGGGGGTGAGTCATAATTGGTTTTCAAGTGGCGCAGCAAGGCGGTTAATTGGGATGGGCAGATACCCCAGCCCTTCTCTGTTGCGCCCCAGCCAGGGTCGATGTTTGGTTTTGCTTCAAATTTAAATAGGCTATGGGGGCTGTATTTAACATACTGGCTGAAGTAGTAATTGACTCCTAAAAAGTCAATCGGCTGGGCGATGACCGCCATGTCATCGGGTTGTATAGGAGGTGCCATAACCCCAATCCAATCCATAAAATCGGCCGGGTAATCACGCTTAAGGATCGGGTCTAAAAATAAGCCGTTAATAAGGTCTTCCATCCGTTTCGCTGCTGCTATGTCTGCTGAGTCGTCTGTTTCTGGAATAAAGGTCGCTAAATTGAGCACGATGCCGATTTGTCCATCATATCCAAGTTGACGATAAAGGTTTACGGCATTTCCATGTGCCAGATGCAAATGATGGACGGTTTTCATGGCCTCAGAAAAGTCCGCAATCCCCGGTGCAAATGATCCAAAACCGTATCCAGAGAAGGCAACAACCATGGGTTCGTTATGGGTTGCCCAGTAAGGGATGCGGTCTGCCAGTTTATCAAACACAACCTGTGCATATGCAGTAAACCAGTTGATGCTGTCACGATTTGGCCAGCCGCCCAGGTCTTGTAAGGGTTGGGGAAAATCCCAGTGATTGAGAGTCGCCATAGGCACGATTCCGGCTTCCAACAGTTCATCAACGAGGCGGTCATAAAAAGCCAGCCCGGGTGGATTTACCTGGCCGATTCCCTGAGGGAGGACTCGGGGCCAGCTGATCGAGAAGCGATAGGCTTTTAGGCCCAGATTTTTCATCATCGCTACGTCCTCCGGCATGTGATGATAATGGTCGCAGGCAATATCACCGGCATCACCGTTTAAGATGCGAAATGGTTGATGGCTAAAGCGGTCCCAAATGCTTTCACCCTTACCATCTTCATCCCAGGCGCCTTCAATTTGGTATGCTGCAGTGGCAGCCCCCCATAAAAAACCATCCGGAAAATGTAATTGGGTCATCTTTTATCCTCTAATGCTTAATCATGAATAGCTAACTCAAAGGTCTCATTATAGTTGATATGGGTCATTTTAATCGAAATAAGAGATTGCCTGGGGGATGGGGCCAATCTTCAACAGCCAGAAGAGCTGCATTAACGCAGAAACTGGGAATAGAACTGATTGATTCTGGGCTGGGTAGCCGTTTGGGAAGCCTGGTTTTTGATTGTCCCCAGGTTGTAATCGGCTGCTTTTCGACGTAAATGCGGGGAATCTAACGCAGTCAGAATTGCAGATGCCAATGCTTCAGCGTCCAGTGGGTTGACCAGCAGCCCATTTTTGCTGTCTTCAACCCAGGGTCGCATAGAATCGATATTGCCAACAACCGGGAAACAGCTGCAGGCCATGGCCTCCAGCAGGCTGTTGGGCGTGCCGTCGTGACTGCTGGGGGATACAAACACCTGGGACCGCTTAAATAACGCCCATAATTCCGGTTGGGGCAGATTGGGTAATAAGAAAATGCGATGCTCACAGCCAGTCGCTGCCGCCCACGCTTTAGCTTGTTCGATGTCAGCCAGCCCTGGACAAATAAAGACGGTGTCCGGATGTTGGGAGAGCACCTTTGGAATGGCGGCAAAAAACACATCTTGATGAACGGAGCCAGGCCGGAGACCACGCGGGTTGACGACCCAAAAGCTTTTGGGTGGAATGCAGAAGGGATCTGGATCAAAATCATGTGATGATCGGATCGCATCCAGGTTCAACCCGCCGGAACCAGGCACCATCAGGGTGGGGGCTGTTGGACTCAGGCCCCATTTTTGGGCAAGCGCCAGGTCTCGATGGGTGTCAGCGGTGAGGCCGTTTGCCCGAAACAGACACCTGCGGGTATATTGGCGCATCAGAAATGAGCCATTGGCATGGAGGGTCAGGTCGTTACCCCAGGTTGCTGCCAGAAAGGGTATTCCGGAGGGTGTGTAAGCGCCCAGCATCCCTTCAAAGGGGATTCGAAGGGCATGCACCAAATCTGGCTGAACGGTGCGCAGGAAGGTCAAAAAATCCTTTTTCTTGAAAGAAATTGTCAGGGGACCGAGGTAATAGCGCAATCGCTGCGTAAGGGAAGAAAAGCGACGTGCCAGATTTCGTAATAGCTTTGTGTGCCCTTTAGCAGCCTTCTTTGATTCATCGGATGGTTTGCCGCTGCTCAGCCGGCTGAAGGCAAGTGGGAGGATTGTAAAATGGCATAAGCCTTGCGGGGGCTCACAAGGGTAGGTCGAGATCAGGCTGATGTCATACCCCAATGTCCGGGTGTTATCGATCCAGCTGCGGGTGGTGGGGCTGCGGCCATCGGCAATGATCAGCAGGTGACTCTTCATGCCATGGTCCTGTTTAGGGCTTTAATGAAGACCGCCACCATCCTGTCAAGGTTGATCTCTTGGGAAACGATCCGGTAACTTTCAGCACCCTTTTGGCGCAGGGCAGGGATATCCCTCAGGGCTTGTTCCATGGCTGTTTGCAGAGCAGTGATATCCGAGGGGGGGACCTGCCACCCATTTCCCGGTCGCACCAGATCTGCCTGGGTGCCATCAGCTTCAGCGGCGATCACCGGCAACCCAAAGCTCATGGCTTGTTGGATGGCCAGGCCGCCGGTGCCCGGCAAAACAAATAGGTCTGCAGCCCTGAACTGGTTCTCCAACGGCTGCCCGTAGAGCGCACCGGTGAAGATCGCCTCCGGGTAGATTTTTTGTGCCAGCTTTTCCATTTCTTCTCGGGCTGGGCCATCCCCGATAATGGTCAGGGAGGGTTGCAAAGTCTGAGGCAGCTGGGCGCAGGCCGTGAGCAAGTTGTCGATTTTCTTTCTTGCTTGCAATCGGCCAACAAACAGAACCTGTGCCTTCCCTTTTTCGATCAAGGCTGACCGTGTTGGCATGGGGTGGTCTGGTGGCGGGGTCACGGCGTTGGCTGCCACAAAGATTCGATCCTGCGGGAAACCCAATGCTGCATATTCGGCTGCCCCGGATTGGCTGTACGTGATCATCGCGTCAAACTGACGGATGAAGTTTTTGCGACGGGTGATACGCAGGCCAGCCATTGGCCCAGCAGTTGGCGGCGCGCCTAACCCCCAACCGACCACTGGTCTCCCCCTGCGGTGCATCCATCGGACGGTTTCTGAAGTGCGGAGGTAGCGTGGATTGGCTTCAACAATCAACACATCCGGTGACCAATCCCGCAACCAGTTCATCAGACCCAATTGGATGCAGATATAATACCGGCCATCGAAGATATGAAAATTCCATCCCTTTACCAGCCGGGCATCTTTGAGGTCATCCACGGTTGTGATCATCTCCCCAGATCTGGGTTCGCCTGTGAAAATACTTAATCCGGACGTGCAGGCCTGAGCAAGCGCGTTAAAAAACGGATACCGATAATTTGGGACAACGCGCTGTATCAAACCAGCTCTGCCATCAAAGGAGGACATCAGGTCAAAAGCTCCCCTAAATAAGCCTCGGCCATCATATTTAGGTCGAAATGATCCACTGCCCATTTCCTGGCTCTTTTTCGATAGGTTGGGTTGTGGTTTAATATTTTCACGCAGGCGGCAGCCAGGGGCTGGATGGCGGGAGCTTCAAGCTTCCAGTGGTTTGATCCGTAGGGGACAATTTCCCCAGCTTCCTCTGGAACCAACTCTGCCAATGCACCTGTATCAAATGCCACCACAGGCAAGCCGCAAGCCAGGGCTTCAATAACACTGTTGGGACAGGCTGCATTCAGGTCGGCGCTGAACAGGACATGGGCGGAACGGGCGATGGCGGGGATTTCGCCGAGTGGTACGATCCCCCGCCAGGTGATCCACAAATCTGGCGCTATGAGATGGGCGTCGGCCATTAACGAATCGCTGACATCACCGACGACCATTAATTCGATTGGCAGTTCATGGTCTGATTGTAAGGTTTTGGCAAGTCGCACCGCTGTGTCCAGCCCCCTGGCATATGATCCGCTCATGTGGCCTTCAACCAGCAAGAGGCGATAGTGGTCATTGGGAGGAGTCTCGGGGCCTTGGGGCGTATATTTTTCCAGGTCGACACCATTATGGGTGACACGAAAGGGGATTGGTCTCTTACCAAAAACCTGGTTCCACCATGCAAGGCTGAAGTCACTCTGGTAGATGATGCTGTCTGCCAGGTTGCGGCGGATAAAGGCGAGGATGTGGTTGTTGATCTCAGCCCGCAGGGCTGCTCGCAGCGATGACTTTTCGACCTTATGCATCCAGTTCATCCCATTTAAACGCTGAACCAAGCGCACACCGCGCCGTTTTGCCTGCCAGAGTTTGAAGAGCTGACGCGTGCCGCCGATTACCAGGATGGCAGCAATGTCGGGGTCATTCATGTTGAAAGTGTAAGTAATCCCTCGTTGTCTCAGGCTGCTGATGAATTTATCCTGAAAAGTGACCATTCCCCCCAGGCCGCTGAGTTCAGGCACCAGGCAGACCTTATGGTTCATGCTGAGACCTCATCCAGCCGGGGTCGCTGTCCAACATGGCGGGCAGGTGACCCTGCCCAGATTTCGTCCGCGCCAGTTGATTGCAACAGGACGGCGTTGGCCCCAACGACGGTGCCACGGCCAATTTTTAACACACCTTCTTTACAGAGTACTTTGCATCCTGGGGAGAGGATGACATCGTCACCGATCTCGATGCCTTCGAATCTGGAATGTGTGATGGGCAGGTAGACGTCTGCCCGACCAATCGTCACACCCTGGTAGATGTGTACACCTGCGCCGATACTGGTTTTGCTGTGAATTACCACACCATGTCCGCCATGTTCAAGGATGAAGTCTTGGCCTATTGCAACGGAGGTTGGGATTTCTGACCCTAGAAGTTTTAAGAGATAATAAAATAATTTGCCAACAACAGGCCAATAGCGGGCATAAACCATCCGGGTGTAAAAATCTGTTTTGGCCATTAATCATGACTCCCTGTAGCCAGAAGGGCATTCACGATCCGATTCGCTGCATACCCATCGCCATAGGGATTGACCGCCCCAGCCATAGCAGCATGAGCCTGACGATCGTCCAGCAAGTTTTTAGCTTGATTGAAAATGTGATTTGATCCCGTCCCGACGAGTTTTAAAGTCCCAGCAATGACACCTTCCTGGCGTTCGGTGCGTTCACGCAAGACCAGCGTTGGCACGCCAAAGGAGGGGGCTTCTTCCTGAATACCCCCCGAGTCGGTCAGGATCAGGGCTGCGTGTTTCATCAGGTGCACGAGCGGCAGGTAATCCAATGGGGGTAAAAGGTGGATGTTGTCCACACCGGATAGGGTATTGTAGACCGGTTCCTGTATATTGGGATTCAAATGAACAGGATAAATGAGGCTGATCTCATCGCGATACATTTCGGCCAGTTGTTTTAGCGCCCTGCATATGTCGCGGATGGGCTGACCGAAGTTCTCACGCCGGTGTGCGGTCACCAAGACCAGGCGGCGATCACCTGAAGTGATGCCCGCTTTCGTCAACAAGCGAATTGCCTCGGGCGGCGGTGGCTGTTGCGATATGATGCGCAGCGCATCAATAGCGGGGTTGCCGGTGACCTTGATGAGCTCATCTGGAATACCTTCACGCAGCAAGTTTTGGCGGTTATTTTCGGTGGGTGCAAAATGCAGGTCAGCGATCACGCCAGCTACCCGGCGGTTAATCTCTTCGGGGAAAGGCTGCCATTTATCGTGTGTGCGCAGGCCGGCTTCAACATGACCTACTTTAATCTGATGATAGTAACCCAGCAGCGCGGCTGACATGACAGTGGTTGTGTCCCCCTGGATCAATAACCAATCTGGTTGATAGTCACTCAAGATGGGGTCCAATTCTGAGAAGATGCGAGCGGTTAATTGAGCCAGGTTTTGGTTTGGCTGCATCAGGTCGAGGTCGACATCCGGGTTGATCTCAAATGAATCCAGGACCTGGTCCAGCATTTCTCGATGTTGTGCTGTGACGCACACCAAGGTTTCGAAATGATCGGGATGTTGACGTAATTCCTTGACTACCGGGGCCATTTTGATGGCCTCAGGCCGGGTGCCAAAAACCGTTAAGATCCGTAGTTTAGGTTTCATGCGAATAATTATACTTTATGCTTTTCAGTGAGAAGGGAAGCCTTGATTTATGAACAGGCATTTAGCGATACCGGCCTGCGTCCGGAAAATTAATGCCATGTTTTTTTCCGCCTTATGCTATACTTTAACTGATGCAAAGAATCTACTGGCAGGAATGGGAAAAGGTATTGAATCGCATGGGGCTGAAACCCCTGGCTTATGTGACGATGGCTGCCGCCCGTCCATTATTGCCAATTGCAGCCCAGATGATGGCTGTCGGTTACCCTTTAATCAAAGCACTCAATATGGACGGGCATTATTCTGCCCTGATCCGAATGCTGGATGATGAGGAAACGGCGGATCAGTTTCGTGATTATCTATACAAGGAGGGTGCATGACCTGGTCTTTTATTGGCTGGGTGATCATTGGCCTATCGGCAGGGCTATTATTTGGGCTATCTTTTTTGATTAAAGATTTTGATATCTACCAGATACGCTGGCCAGCGATGATCAGTCGTCTGATTGCATCACGGGCATCTGCAATAGAACAGGGTAAAAAACGGCAGGTTGTCCTGGGACATCAACTGTGGTCACATACTTATCCTGGCTTGGGTTTGCATACGTTGAGCGTTCTGCCTGATTTTCTTGATCCCGAATCAGTTGTCGATGGGGGCCAGTCTGTTAGCGGCGGTGATGGTTCTTTGGTTGTGTTTGCTCGCCAGATGATAACCGGGCGATATCGTGACGGTTTCTCTTTGGCGCTTCAGGATGCCTCCCTGGAATCAAAGCTCTATGGCCCCACACCCCTGTCATTTACGGCTGGTTTTTTACCCGAACTGGGTATGGACCCACAGGGTTCTTTGGCCCTTTTTGGGGACTACGGCCCTGAGGCGGCCTTATGGGTTGAGGCTGCCAGAACCAGGCATGGGAGGGTCTTTGCTGCGGCAGGTTCAATTGATTCCCAGGCATCGTTATTTATGACTGTGCCCGACCTGCTGATCGGTGAAGAGGTTTACATGCTGCCAGGTTTATTGTCGCCAACTTCAAAGAATCGGGCCGGTTGGTTGACAGAGGATTTTGTGAGGATAATATTGATCTTGATGATTGTCTTTGGGGCAATATTGAAGATGGTGGGTGTCCTATGAAAAAGGTCCTGGTTATGGTGGTCGTCTTAACAATCGGACTGACCGTTCTAGCTGGGTACCTGTTTCGTGCACTGCTGGCACCTTTATTGGCGTTGTTATTTGATTGGGGCATCTTATTGGCGGGCGTGGCGGGGTTGATTGGAATTGGCTATTTAATCCACATGAATTTATCAAAGCTGGCTCGTCGGGAAAAAGGCGCATTTTTTAGCGTGGTGGTAATTATCGCATTTGTGTTTACACTTGTTTCAGGGTTGGTGATGACCCCACAAAGCCCCTTTTTTCGTGACCTGATCTTGAATGTTCAGATACCGGTCGAAGCCAGCTTGCTGGGCATCCTGGCAGTAACGCTGGTGTATACCAGCTTGCGTCTGGTCCGTTCTCGGGGTTGGACGCCAATGTCAATAGCATTCCTGGCCAGTGCTATCCTTTCGCTAATTTTGAACTTGGTTTTCATAAATATACCCACAGACACCCCTTTATCCTACCTGATGATGTTTATCCGGCGGCTGCCTTTGATTGGTGTCAGGGGGATCCTGTTGGGCATGGCCCTGGGTGGGCTGGTCGTTGGGTTGCGGGTCTTGTTAATGATTGATCGTCCTTATGGTGAGTGATGATGTCAAAATTGATTTGTCCCAAATGCAGTGCTGAGAATTCTGATCAATCCACACACTGTTTTGAGTGTGAAGCCTCCCTGGCAGCGGTGGCGCCTTCGGATATCAACAATTTTAATCCTTCAGAGGTCGAAGAGTTTGACCTGATGCAAGAATCGGAAAATGATCTTCCCGGGCTTTTGTCGGCGTTAAAGCAAAATGGGGATATTGATGCGATTGATGATGAGGCAGACGGGGCAGTCGAACAATCACCTGCAATCTCACAGGAAAATTCTTTGCCCGAGCAGCCAGGACAAGAAGAGCAAGTGCCAGATTGGCTGAACCGTATCCGTCAGAGGGCGAGTGAAGAAGAAGATTCAGTTGGCGAAATTACTCAGAAGATTTCTGCCGCACAGAAAAGCCTGGAGGACGATAAAAAGGCTCATCAGCATCAAAACTTTAAGTCCTGGCTCCAAAATGTTCGGGGGCTGCCACCAGGCCAAGCGGGGAATCCACCCCCTCAGCAGGAGGATCTCGGTGATAAAGATGCTCAAAGCCCGGAGCATGACCCGGATTGGTTGTTGAGAATCCGAAAGGTAAAGGGGACAGACCCGGAAGATGAGGCGACAGAACCTGTATCGATTTCAGATCAGGGGGGCGACAGCCTGCTGCAATGGCTGGTGGCTTTAGAGGAGGGTGATGAGGACTCACAAGATCAATTGGAAGATACGTCAGCGTTAGAGCTTGAGGATGACCAGAAAACTCGCCAGACTCGCATTGTGGATCGCGACCAGGGAAGTGAAGTCACCCGGCAAGTTCGCACAACCCAACAGACATCATCAAGAGTGAAGCCCCCTGAATTGCATGTCAGTCGGGAAGAGCAAAACCAGGCCGATCAGCTTTCTGCAGTTATTGGTGATGAACGGGCCCCCAGGCCTCCTCGTGAACCTGAGGGGAAATCTTCAGCCTGGGTGATCAGGTTGGTTGTCGCAGTGTTATTGATCACTGGTTTGAGCCTTTCCTTATTCCTGGGGAGCGGCGGAGGTGTGCCGCAGGGGGCTCTGCAACCGCATAATGTGGCGGCTCTGTCATGGGCTGAGGAGTTGGAAGCCCGATCTTCGCTGTTGCTGGTGTTTGATTATCAATCGGGTTTTGCAGAAGAAATATCACTGGTTGCCAGGCCCATCCTTCAAGCCGTTATTCAGTCAGAAAGTGAGCTGTCGATACTATCATCTACAGCATCTGGCGTGGTGCTTTCACGCCAGCTATTGGGTGACATGGCAGGCGCTGATGGTTTGGATATCATTGATCTCGGGTATTTTCCGGTGAGTGTTTATGGTGCATTCAGTATGGCAAATCGCGCCATCCCCCAGTGGCGTTTTAAAAACTTACCTGAGTTGCCCAATCTTGTTTCCGGGGAGGGCTTTGATGGTGCTCTGATCCTTTCAGATCGCCACGATCGTGCCAGGGTGTGGGTCGAGCAGCTCAATGCCCTATCGCCGCAAATGCCGATTAAATTGCTCGTCACCAGCCAGGCAGGGCCCATGCTTATGCCCTATTGGGAAGCGGGACAGGTGACAGGGATGATCGCGGGCATCACAGAAGCAGCAGGTATCGAAGCGTTGCAAGAAGACAGCTCGGTCATTGGCAACCGCTGGCAGGCGTATCGTACCGGTAGTATTATGCTGATTGTTGTGATGCTAATTGGTGCCGTCTTCCTTGTCGATCAAAACCCTGAGGATCAAGAAATGGAGTCGGCATGATCCTGAATGATGTTGTCTGGGGAGTGGTTGGCCTTTTGCTGACCATCATGATTTTAAGTTATCTGATTGGCGATAATGTCTTCTTCCGACTGGCAGCGCATCTTTTTGTTGGTTTGACGGCTGGTTATATGGCCGTGTTGATTATCCGACAAATTCTTGTGCCGTATTTAATCCAACCACTGATTAACGGGGGTTGGGTTGAACGACTGTGGATGATCGGCCCGCTGGCACTGGTTATTTTGCTCTTGCTCAGCCAGTTGCCACGATTTACCAGCCTTGGCCGCATTCCTCTAGCGTATTTGGCGGGGTTAACCGCAGCTGTTGTAATTGGCGGCGCTGTTTTTGGCACCTTGATCCCACAATCACGAGCAATAGTCGAGGCATTTGACCCGGCAG
The DNA here is from genome assembly GCA_003563055.1 of Anaerolineaceae bacterium. Lineage (GTDB taxonomy): Bacteria > Chloroflexota > Anaerolineae > Anaerolineales > Anaerolineaceae > Brevifilum. The sequence continues at coordinate 36,337 of PWSY01000060.1, forward strand.
TGTGGCAAGCTGACCCTGGTCAGAAATGGTTTCGTGTTCTGGATGCTGTAGTGATGTTGATCGGAACGGTTGGTGTCTTGAGTTATTTCCATTTCGGGAGAAAATTAATCCCAAGGGGAGGCCAGGATGCCATCAAAAAGCCCTATCCATTCGAGGTGCTGGCTGGTATTGGCCAGGTTTTCATTGGGATCGCTCTTGGGGCAGTTTTTGCGGGTGTATTCTCCACCGCGCTGCTGGCTTTGATAGACCGGATTCTCTTCATCAACCAGATCATTTTACGTCTGATGGGGGCTGGATGACGGCTAAACCTCACCCTTTGTCCGCTTGTTTGGGCCTTGATATTGGCAGGGTGCATACCCGTGCGTCTTATTTTGGCATCTCTGAAGGAAAGTACCGTTTAATGGGGTCTGAAATGGCGGTGACCAGCCTGGGTCATGGTTTGCATTTGGGTTCTGGTCTGGGTGCTGCCATGAAGGGTTTGGAAAAGGTTTCCAATAGCAAAATCCTGACATCGGCCGGTGAGTTGATCAAGCCTGTTGACAATGCCGGCCATGGGGTTGACCAGGTGGCGCTGATGGTTTCTGGTGGCCCCAGGGTCAGTTGTGCCCTTTTGGGTCTTACAGCAAAAGGCTCTTTAAGTGCCGGGCAGGCAGTGCTGGATGGATTGCCTGTCAAAGACGTCCAATCATTGGGTATAGATGCTTTGTTGGATGAAAACAGTGTCATTGAAGTTTTATTAGAAAATCAACCTCAAATCATTCTGATCACAGGGGGTGAAGATGCTGGGGCACAAAAACCTTTACAGAAGTGGGTGGAGGTCGTCCGATTGGTTTCCAGCTTGCTGCCAGCTCCTGTGAAGCCCCAGGTTGTCTTTTGCGGCAATCCCTGCCTTGAGACCGATGTGCGGCGGCGTTTGGAGCCTGTCGCGTCTTTGAAAATGGCGCCTAATTTGAGACCTGTGTCTGGAGAATGTGATTTTGTTCCAGCCCAGACACTGCTCGATGAAACCATTATGCAAATTTGGAAAGTAAAGATGCCAGGTTTGGTGGATTTGGCTCACCTGGCGAAAGGCCTGGAGGGGACAAAATGGTTTGCGCTCGACAGGATGGTGCGTTTTTTAAGCTGGCAGAAGAGTCTTAACCGCAAAGATGCAAAAAATCAGGGTGTTCTGGCGGTGGATTTAGGTGGTGGGAGCACGACAGTTGTAGCTGGTTTGGATGGCAAAGTGGGACGCATGGTTCAACCCTGTTGGGGTGACATGATGGACGTTTCAGGTGAGTTGGCGGCTCGGGCTGTACACCAATGGGTTATGTCATCAACACCCGTGCAAGCAGTTCACCAGCACCTCTGTCATCATGCCATGATCCCCGGGCTGGTTCCTGAAAATATCCACACCCTGACCATTTCACAGGCCCTGGCCTGTCTCCGTTTACAGGCTGCCACTGCCAGGTTATCGGCTAATTATCCCTGGGTAGAGGGTTTTGGTGAAAAAGGAATGGTTGGTCGTTATGATCCCATCATCGCCAGCGGGTCGGTTTTGACCCGGGTCTCAACCCCTGGGCAGGCTTTGTTCCTGCTTCTGAATGGTCTTCAACCATGGGGGGTCACCAATATGTTGCTCGATAGGAACCACATTCTGGCCCTGTTAGGATTAATTGGTGAAAAGGACCCTCTACTGGCTGTTCAGGTGCTTGAATCCGGTGTGTTTGAAAATCTGGCCCCCGTAATATCCCCGGTCAGCGACGCACTGCAAGGCGAGACAATCCTGACAGTGAGGGTTACAACAGCTTCCGGGGAGGATTATGTTCTTGATATTGTGCAGGGAACCCTCAGGCGATTGCTGATTCCAGTTGGGACTTCTGTTGAACTGAGGTTTATGCCCAAGCTGCACACCAATATTGGCTTGGGCGACAGGGACGGGGGTGGCAGGATTAATGTTATCGCCGGCATTTTAGGCGTTGTGATTGATGCACGAGGCCGTCCTTTGAAGCTCGCCGATCAGGATGGGGTTCGGGTTGAGCAGCTGCGGAAATGGTTATGGTCTTTAGGAGGTTGAGATCAGATGATTCGAGAACACGATTATGATAGCTGATGTTATTCGATGCGCTTCGGTTATGACGATCCGTCGTGTTCGGCAGCTGCCATTTCCCGGGGAGGTGCTGGTTCATGAGGGTGAGCATGTGGGCCCTGATGACATTATCGCCAGGGCTGACCTTCCCGGAGAGGTGTTGAGTCTCGATTTTGCCCGGGGTTTGGGTGTCCAGGCCGAGGAAGCGCACCGATATTTGGTGCGAGATGTTGGCGAGGAAGTGGTTCAGGATGATGTCATTGCTGAATCTGAGGAGAAAACCCCACGGTTGTTCAGGACGCCGGTTTCAGGAAGGATAGTGGCAAGTTACCAGGGTAGGGTGACCCTCGAGACCGGGACCAAAGAATTGCGCATCCGGGCAGGGATGATTGGAACAATCGATGCAGTGATCCCTGAATATGGTGCCGTGGTGAGTGTGCGGGGAAGCCTTGTGCAGGGCTTGTGGGGGAACGACAAAATTGGCCAGGGTCAATTACATGTTTGGAATAAAGCATTAATGAAACCCCTGCAGCCCTCGAAAATGACCCCGCTTGCGCCAGGCGCATTGCTTGCTGCAGGGCAATGTTTGCATGTGGATGTTCTGGTACGTGCAGCGGAAAAAGAGCTGGCAGGCCTGATATTGGGCAGTTTGGCCCCAGAACTGATCCCAGCTGTGAAGGCCCTGGCTATGCCTGTGATCGTCTTGCAGGGATTTGGCCCAATGTCCCTCGACCAAGACCTGTTTTCCTCATTAAAAATTCGGGAAGGGGTGATCGCCTGTGTGAATGCAACTGCGGTTGATGCATACGCGGGAGAGCGCCCGGAGGTCATCATCCCCAATATTGAGCAGGAAAAAGACACCGCACATGAGCTCGGTTTTCGGGTGACATTACAAATTGGCCAGCAGGTACGGGTGATGTCAGGAAGTGCTGTGGGTCAAACAGGGGTACTGGTAGCTTTGTCTACAAAGCGAATTCGGTTTGAGAGTGGATTGGAATCATTTTCTGCCGTCATCCGGCTTGTGAATGGGGACACCATCCAGGTGCCATGTCAGAACCTGGTCATTATCCAATAAAACAGGGCGAATCAGGCCATAGGCTTGTTAAAATAATCCGTCGTTAGGCTGTGAATGGCTGTGCCAGGTGGGGGGTTGTAAAAAGGTGATCATCCTTGGGTTTTTAGCTTAGTCTCCTGGTGAGGGGGTCTGGGTATTGACCAGAGAGCCGAGCAGCCAACCGATTTGCCCAGTTGAGGAGCGAACCTGGAACCATCGCGACCCATCCTCAGTGGTTGTTTCATCCAAAATCTCGATGGAATCGCCGTCGTTTGCATACCCAATAACCGGGGCGCTATAGTCCGGTGTTTCGCGGATCACCGCGCCGATGACTGTGTCGATGATGGCCAGGTAGCTGGTGGGCTCGAGGGTTATTGTTATGGTTGGGGTTGGGGTGGATGTGGGCACCTGGCTGGGTGTTTGGGTAAGCGTCGGGGTGGGTGTTGGCATGATTGGTGTGTCCGTCGGCAGCACTTGCGGAGTAGCTGTGTATGCGGGCGTAAGTGTGGGTGTTGGGGAAAACAGAATTTTTGAGTCGGTGATTGAAGGGGACCTCGATAGTTGAAGACTGGCTGCCATGAAGGCGATGGTCAATGTGAGGGTAATCAATGTCAGCAGCCAGCCAAGGCTATCTTTTGGCGAAAAACCCAAAATGAAGAAAATAAACAGGGTCAGTATTGTAGCTACACCCAGATGTGTCAGACCGGTTAACAGGGCATTGGGCCAAAAAAGAGGCTGGTTGAGGGTCAAACCGAACCCCGCAAGGGTCAATGGGATCAACATTGTATATGATAACAGGACACCACTCAGGCGAGGTAACTGGCCTTTGCGCAACAGCACCAGGACGCACAGGAGGGTGCTGACGCCAAGGATGGTCAGGTCAAGCCAGTAAAGTGCGGTGAACCGATAGATATTCAGTCTCTCCAGTGCGGGTGTTTGCCGGATCAGGCCCGTTATGGCACCTGCACCAAATGCAAGTGTGGAGAGGAATAGTAAGCTGACCAGGTTTTTGAGTCCGTGACCAAAACTGTGGGTAATTGGCAGAAGAGCCAACCCGAAGACAGGCCTGTGAAATGGGAACAGGATAATGGCCACAATCAAAATGGCGGGTTCGTCAAAATAAAAGGCGACCCCGGCTGTCAATGCACCGAGGAATGCAAGCAGAAAAAAGTTCAGCGTTGGGGCGGTTAATTGTAAAAGAGAATCAAGTAAAATTTGCCGTTCTGCAATGGAAGCAGATCGGGGCTGCCGCCGGATATGACGCTGTCGTGCCGGGGGCAGGTCATTAATATCGTTAGGGAGAGGTTCGCTGCCCGATAAGCTCATTTGGGGTTCCCAGGGGTTATTACCGAACATAATGCATTGGTGACAGTTCTCATGTTTACATTATAATACACACACAGGTTTTATTGGTAGGCAGCTCAATCTTTCGTATAGACTATACTGGTGTCTTTTATCAAGGGCTAAGGTAAAATATTACCTATGGTTACGATCATAAATAAACATTTCTATCATAAATGGATTTTAGGGGTTTTCCTGGCTTTGGCGGTTGTTGCCTGTACCCCTGATTCACCTGGCGATATCACACTGGCCACTGAAACAGTTCCTGTGGTTATTGAGCCCGTTGAAGTAGCACCCACACCCACAGAGCCAGATGCTGTTGAGAGGACGAAGGTGCTTTTGGTAGACAGCGGGGATGCTGACCCAGGATTATTGTCTCAGACATGGGCAACACTTGAACAACTGGCAACCGAATCGGGGCTGACTCTGGAAGTGAGAGAAGGGCCAATCCAGGAGGGAGACCTGGAGGATGTCCTCGTCTTGGTTGCTGTTGGCTCGGGTTTAGATGTGAGTGCCTTGGCAGCCGCTGCGCCTGAGGTGACTTTTGTGGCTGTTGATCGTCCGGGTATCTCACCGACCAGTAATGTAAGTGTCATTGAGGATCCTTTCGTTGACGCCCATCGAAAAGCCTTTATGGCCGGTTATCTGGTGGCTTTGATGTCAAGCGATAATAAAATGGGGGCGATGATTCCCTCGGACCTCGAAAACAGAGACACGATGATCGAATCATTTATTACCGGTGCCCGGTTTTATTGTGGCATCTGTCGACCGCAGTACCCCCCTTACGGTACTTTTCCGCAGATTGAAACACTCGCTTCGGGTAACGATACCCAGGGAGTCCAGGCTGTGATTAATAATTTTGATGTTATTGGCATTGATGTTGTTTATGTGCATGGTGAGCTTGCCACGACAGAAGTGCTGACCTATATTGCTGAGCATGACATAAAAGTGATCGGTGATTCATCCCCTGATATCATCAGGAATAATTGGGTTGGCACGCTGACTGCAGACCCCGGGCCGGCCTTGATGGCTTTATGGCCTGACCTGTTGTCAGGCTCTGGTGGTGTTCAGATGTCTGCCCTGGCCTCGTTAACGGATTTGGAAGCGGATTTATTATCTACCGCACGCTATCGTTTGTTTGCTGAAACAGCTGCTGACCTGGCATTAGGTTTGATTTCGATCAGTCCTGCACCTTAACTTATTCTGACTCCGGGGTTGTTGTCCCTGTTTCTGGCGGATTTCCCTTGAACAACTCAGCAGAGACCTGGCCGGGTTGCGAGATGCCTTCGCGGCGCAGTACTTTGAGGATGGTTAACAACAGGATTTTTACATCCAACCAAAGTGACCAATGATCAACATACCAAACATCCAGAGAAAATTTTTCTTGCCACGAAAGCGTGTTTCTTCCGTGGATCTGGGCCCAGCCCGTGATGCCTGGCAGGACTTCATGCCGACGAGCCTGTTCGGGACTGTAAAGCGGCAGATAGTCGATCAGTAATGGGCGGGGACCGACAAGGCTCATCTCTCCTGTGAGGACGTTGAGCAATTCAGGCAGCTCATCGAGGCTGGTCGCACGCAGAAACTTCCCAAATTTGGTCAGGCGTTTTGAATCTGGCAGCAGATGTCCATGCCTATCTGTCAGGGTTTGCATGGTTCGAAATTTGTAGATGGTAAAAATTGCTCCCCGGTGGCCGGGCCGTTTTTGATGGAATAAGATTGGAAGACCATGCTGCCAGGCAACCATGATACTGATAATGAGCATCACTGGTAGTAAAATAATAAAAATGGGCACCGTCAAAACAAGATCCATAATCCTTTTGACGGCAGGAGCGCCATCAGGCCATAATTGGAAAGTCATCATTAAGTAGATTGTACCAAAAAGTATCAAAATCTAAACAAATTGCTGGTCAGACATAAGGGTTGATTTTGGAAAAGGAGTAATGATGGATGAGCGTATTTTAATTATTGAAGACGACGAAGAAATCCAACGGGTATTAAAGCGGGTGCTTACTTATGAAGGCTATATTGTCGATTCGGCTTTAACCGGAAAAGCGGGCATAACCCTGGCTAAAGAACAACACCCCGACCTGGTGCTTTTGGACTGGATGTTGCCCAGTATGGACGGCCTGGAAGTTTGTCGTCAATTACAGGAGATTGGGAGCGAGCCGATTTTGATGTTGACGTCTAGAACCTCAACCCAAGACCGGGTAACAGGTTTGGATGCGGGTGCAGACGATTACATGGCCAAGCCCTTTGATCTGGAGGAGTTGCTGGCCAGGATCCGGGCCCTGCTCAGGCGGACCGTTGTGGATCGCGTCGTGGTTTTGGAATTTGCTGATTTACAACTTGACAGCGGCACCCGAAAAGCCTATCGCGCTGGTCGTGAGATTACACTGACAGCCAAAGAATATGACTTGCTTGAGATCTTTATGCGCCACCCCAGGCAGGTTTTGACTCGTGAGATTATCTTTGACCGGGTATGGAATTATGATTTTGGGGGAGAGAGCAATGTATTGGATGTTTACATTCGCTACCTCAGGCAAAAAATTGAAGAAGAAGGTGAAACTCGATTGATCTACACCGTTCGTGGTGTGGGGTATGTGATGAGAGAACCTGAAGCTTAAATCGTCCGATGTCCCTTCGCTTGCGATTGTCATTATTATATATGGGTGTGCTTAGCGGTGTAATCCTGCTGCTGGGCATTTTGGTTTACGCCCTGTTCAGATGGGTGCTGTTGGTCAACCCCATGGATGGCCATCTTTTTCAGGCGTCACAACCGGGCTTGCAGTCATTCTGGTTGATGTTTACGCTTGTTGGTCTCATAACCCTTGTGTTAAGTGGGTTCGGTGCATGGGTTATTACCGGAAAGTCACTGGCCCCCCTGGAGACATTTTCCCAATTGCCAAACCAGGTCATCAGCAGCGATGATTTTTCCAGCAGGATTCCGTTATCCCCTAGTGGAAGTGATGAGATAGATGAATTGGCCCGGGCTTTCAACCAAACCTTAATGCGGTTTGAGGGGGTTAAGGATGCCCAAAGTCGTTTTCTGGCTGATGTCAACCATGAATTACGGACACCCCTGACTGTTATCAAGGGCAATGTGGGATTGATGCGCAAGGTGAAGGCTTTTGATACACAATCCTTAAACAGCATTGAATCTGAAGTTGACCGGCTGATCCGGTTGGTTGAGGATATGCTGTTTGTATCGCAGGCGGAAGCAGGGGATCTACCTTTATTATTGGATTCTGTGGATATGGGCGCCCTTCTTCAGGAGGTAGGCGAACAACTCCGAGCCTCATCAAATGAAAACCACGATGTGGTTTTGGAAAGCTTGGAAAAGGTAAGCCTGTTGGGGGATCGGAACCGCCTCAAACAGGTATTCCTCGACCTTGGCAATAATGCAATCAATTACTCACCGGAGGGTGGGAAAATTACCTTGGGCATGGCCGTGAACGGTGATTGGGTTGAAGTCACTGTGAAGGATGAGGGCATTGGAATCCCAAAGGAAGTGCAGCGGCGTTTGTTTGAGTGTTTTTATCGGGGGGATGAGTCCCGTGGCCGGACCAGGAAAGAAACCGGCTTTGGTTTGAGCCTGCCGATTGCCTATTGGATCGTACGCAACCATGGGGGCCGAATTGAGGTCCATTCAGAAGCAGGCAGGGGCAGCACATTTGCTGTTCAGCTGCCTACCAATCAAGAGAACATCTCTGGCAGAACCCGTCATTTGGCCTGAAGAATAATTCCCGATAAGCATTTACTGTAAACCCAGGTGAAGATCTGCCTGTTGACAGAGCCATACCCCGCCTGCCTTCAGCCAGGTCTCCAGCCCATGGGCATCTTCAACCAGAAACGTTGCTTCATAATAAATCGCTGACCCATAACGCACATAGCGTTTGGTTTCACTGGGCCACAGGTGGGTGTCGCGATAAATTTGGCTGTGGCCGCCGTTGTAGCCGGCCAGGGCAAGCTCGATGTTCCCTTCTGCTTTGATCAATGATTCGCTCAGGTATGCCAGCCCACGCCTGGCATTGGTTTCGATATCCAGGGGGTCTTCGCCATCGAAAAAATGGTAAGGCATCACCTGGAAGAGGCCTTGTGCGCCGGCAGGGGAGATGGCGGTGGGGTCACCACAGGATTCGATTTGCATAACCGTCGCGACCAGGTGGGGGTCGAGAGACCAGGCTTCTGCCCAATGAAGGATCGACTCTTCCCAATAAAGGACCGAAGGGCTGAAATGGACGGGTGATAATTGGCCTGATTTTCTCTGGAAGGCTTTAAAAGGATTGACATCCATCAAACCAAGGATAAAAAACACCAACAAAATACCGGCTGTAATCAGCAGGAGCGAGGCTGCCCAATAAAATGAGCGCGCATTTTTGCGGCGGCGGGTTTTCACCCGTCTGTGGTTGCGGAGAATGGAGAGCCGGTTTGCCATTTATCTTTCCTTGAAGGCTATTATAATGTGACTGAGGGAGGATTGAGAACATTAACCCAAAGACACCATTTGCCAGTAAATTCTATGCTATTCATTTTGGTCATTTTGAATGGTTGTTTTAGAATCTATTAAAATTATTAGGCATTAATTTTTGATGATTTGGGATAGGGGTTGAGAGGATTTGATAGGGAACTGGATTAAAATTTGTTTTTAGGATCGTAAAAATGAATGATTTTTTTGAAAGGTGTATCCCATGACCGAAAACCATCCCCAACAACAGCCCGGAATGAGTCAGAGGATCAAATATCCGTTGATGCCGCTGGTCCTCTCTCTGTTGGTCACAGCCTTTTTTGACCAGATGATCTGGGGCAGGCAGTTTGGGCTCCAATTTCTGTTAGTGATTTTGCTTGCACTGAGCGGCTTGTTTCTTCTGACCGTTTTAGAGAAAAAATCTGTTCCCGTGCGTACTTACTTCCTCTTAGCGCCCATCCTGTTTGGCGCTTTGATGACCGTTATCCATAAAGCAGGGGCCATTATCTTTTTTAATATTTTGCTGTCCCTCTCAGGTTTTGCCCTGTTAACGTTGACACTGCTGAATGGGCAATGGCCCTTCTACCGCATCCGCGAAATGTTGACGGGTGGGTTACAGTTGGCCCAATCGGCATTGATTGACCCAATCCGACTGCTGATTTGGCGGGCAAAATCTTTTTCTGATACATCTGCCGAGGCCAAAAAAGTTGCCTGGCGCAAAGTTTGGTCATTGATGGGCGGCTTGCTGATGGCCTTGCCGCTGCTGGTCGTGCTGGGGGCGCTGCTGGCCAGCGCAGACCTGATTTTCAGAGCGCGGCTCTCAGGCCTGTTTACCTGGTTGACGCTCGAGAATTTACCTGAATTTCTTTTCAGAGGGACCTATATCCTGATTCTGGCTTATCTGTTGGCGGGTGTGTTGATCCATGCGCTGACTTGCTCTGGTGATGAAAAAACCTTTGAACCGGATGGGCCATTCTTCAAGCCCTTCCTCGGGCAGATCGAAGCGTTCACCGTGCTGGCCCTGGTAAACATCCTGTTTTTAAGCTTCATCCTGATCCAGTTCCACTACTTTTTTGCTGGCAGCGTTAATATCTCATTGGAAGGGTTTACTTATGCGGAATATGCCCGGCGCGGATTTTTTGAGCTGGTGGTCGTGGCGATCATCAGCCTGGGCCTGCACTATCTGCTGAGTATGGTCACCATGCTAACGGATCGGCGGACACGGCACATCTTTTCAGGCCTGGGGCTGCTGTTGTTATCCCAGGTCGGGTTGATGCTTGTATCTGCCTTCCAGCGCCTCAGCCTGTACGAGGCTGCCTACGGCTTTACCACGCTGCGTACCCTGACCCACGTTTTTATGATCTGGCTGGGCATCTTGTTGGGGGCAGCAGCTTTGATGGAGATCTTGAACCAGTTCAAACGGCTGGCTTTAACCCTCATCCTGGTGTTTTTCGGGTTCACCCTGACGCTGAACCTGCTCAATGTGGATGGTTTCATCGCCAAACGCAATATCGAACACGCCATGGCCGGCCACCCCCTGGATGCCGCCTACCTGTTGTGGAATCTGAGTGATGACGGCATCCCAACCCTGTACGATTACCTCCAGGCCGAGGACACGCCGGCTGAGTTGAAAGAAACCCTCTTTGCTGTCCTGGCGTGCCGCTATGCAAAAAGAACCGGGGATGCGGCCAGGGATTTTTGGGCAGAGTGGCATCTTTCTGTTTCCAGGGCAGATGCGCGCTTTAACGCTCTACAAGCAGACCTGCAGGCCTATCCTTTTATCGTTCAGGTCGAACCTGTTTACGACCTTGAAGATGGTCAGGAAAAAACCGGCCGCTATACCAGCTACTATATTATGGCTGATGGGGAAGAGGTGTATTGTTATTCAGAAATGTCTGATTGATGCCGATTGTCACCAAGCCCTGGTCTGCGTCCACATCCAGGTGCTGACCGGTAATGAGCTGGCTGAGGTCTACCTGATCGATGCAGGGGATTTCAGCGATGATGCAACCCACTGCGGTAATTGTCTCGCAATGGGCATTGATGATGGCGGCCGGTGCACAGCCATTGTGTTTGAGCCGATAGAGGATGTAGGAGCCCACGGTGGAACCTTTGCCAGAGGGGAAGACCAGCACCTTGCCAGACA